>JACRCR010000196.1 GCA_016218925.1 Deltaproteobacteria bacterium
CGCGGGTCCAGGCCGACAGTGCATTTCCTGGAGTCGCGCGTGGAGGCTATGTTCGCACCCATGCAAACCGCGAGCTACTTCCCCGTCGCCTTTCGTCGTGCCGCTCTTTCCTTCGTTGCCGCCGCACTGGCGCTGCTGGCGATCGCGCCCGACGCCTCAGCGCTCAACCCCGGCCCAACCCCGTTCATGGCCGCGACCGGCTGGCCGGGCACCCACAGCGACTCGCGTAACTCGGACTTCGTGCCGTTCGTGACCTCCGCGCTGGAGACGGACTGGACCGCACTGGATGGCGCTGCGACCTTGTTCGCTCCGACCATCGGCCCGGAGGGCAACCTCTACGTCGCGACCTCGCAGGGGCTCGGCTACTCGCACCTTCATGCCTTCGACCGCGACGGCAACCTGCTCTGGGAGAGCCCGCCGATGGCGAGCGACGCCGATGTCGATTCGTACGCGGGCAGCAACGCGCCGATCGTCGACGTGGACGGCGACGTGTACTGCTCGGACGGCGATCAACTCTGGGCGTTCCATTCCGGCGGAAGCCTGAAGTGGGTCAGCGCGCTGCCCGAAGCCGATGCTCCGTTCATCTCGCCGGTGATCACCAACGACGGCTACGTCGGTGGCGTCACCATCCGAGGAAAGGTGGTGTTCTTCGATCGCACCACCGGCGTCCAGATCGCGCCGGCCGTCGACCTCCCGGGCGTGAGCGATCTGACGTTTGGGGCAGCGCCCGATGGGCTGTGGGACCCGGCTTTCTTCGAGCAGTCGCTGATCGACGCGACCTACGCCGGCTTTTTCGGCGCGGGCTACGAGATCGTCAACACGCCCGCGATCGATCCGTACACCGGCCGCATGTTCATCACCGGCTCTTCCGAATTCGGAACCAGCATCGGATATCTGTACGGCATCGACGTCGCCGCAGGCAATGCCTCGGTAGCGTTCGCAACGCGCATGGGCGGCGGCAGCGGCACCAGCCCGGCGGTCTCGCCCGACGGCAAGCAGGTCTACGCGGTCTCGAGCGCCGGCCTCATGGTCGCCGTCGACACCACCACCGGCGAAGTGTTGTGGGAGACCGCTGGCGCCGCCGATTCGGCTTCGCCCACCGTCGGACCCGACGGAACCGTCTACACCGGTGCCGGGACTCAGAAGCTCACCGCGCTGGATCCGCGCGACGGCTCGATCCGCTGGCAGACCGATCGCGGCGACCTCGCTCGCGCAGAGCTGCCGACGGTTGCGGCTCAGCCGCCGCTGCTGCCCGACGGAGCGCCGGTGGCAGGCATCAACAGCGTCGTGACCGTGACCGGCAACGAGTTGCTGGCGGTGATGACGTTCCACTACGTGTTCGACAATCCGAATCCGGGCGGGCGCCCGCTGCTGCCGGTCTACCACCACATCATGCTCGGCGCGTTCTCGACTTCCGACGGAACGCTCAAGCGACTCGTGGATCTGCGCGACGCCAACGAGGGCATCGTCTCGGTCGGGGCCGACGGCGCCGTCTACGTCTCGCACGGAGCGATCTTCTCGACCCTCTTCTGGAATTCTCTCAACGGATTCCTCAGCGATCCGCAGGTGCGCCAGCCCTTCGCTCCGCTCGGTGGCATCACCGCACTGCGGCCGGTGTCTCCTCTCGAACAGGCGCTGCAAGGCGTGATGTGGGTGCACGATCTGGCGCGGCAGGCCCGCGAACAAAACGACGACGCGAAGAAGGGCTCGCTCGATACCGCCCGCACCGCGGCCGAACGCGGCGTCGCGCAGCTCTCGGCCAGCTCGGCTTCGATGCTGGACGCCGCGGCCCAAGCCGAGATCGCGGCGCCGGAGGCGACCTCGCGCGCCGCTTCGATCTCGTCGGCCTCCGGTCACCTGACCGCGGCGCTGGCGGCGATCACGGCGACAGACCGCACCACGACGTCGAGCGAACTCACGGCGGCCACGGCCGATCTCGCGGCTGCGGTCGAAGGGCTGGCTTGCGACGACGCGTACGCCTGCACGACCGCACAGGCGACGTTCATCGGTGGCGTGTGCACCACCGGAGAGGCGGCGACCGCGCCCGCCACCAAGCTCACCGCCAAGCTCCAGCCGGAAACCGCCAAGGACAAGGTCGTCCTGAAAGCGACGCTGTCCGCGTCGGCGCTGACCACCGATCCGGCTGCCACCGGCGTCACCGTTCGTCTGGGGCGCAGCGCGCCGTACGACGACGCGCACCAGATCTTCGAGGGAACCGTCCAGGGCATCGACCTCGTCGATATCAAGAGCGACGGCAGCGTTCTCGCGTACAAGGCGGCCAAGGGCGCGGTCGGGATCTCGATGCTGCGCGTGCAGCACGACAAGGACGGCAACGTGGTCGTCAAAGCCACGGTCAAAGGCGCGCAGACCGAGGGCCTGCGCGGCGCGCGCGCAATGAGCCTGGCGGTTGTGTTCGGCGATGATCCCTCTACCGACGACTGCGCCGGCGATGCGGCGGTGGCGTGCACCACCGCGGGCAAGTCGGTGAAGTGCAAGAAGTAGCGCTCCACTGCTGACCGCGCCAGTCACGCGCGGACGCCAGGCGAGGAGCGCCGGAGCATGACGACGAATAGCGATCCGACAGCGCTCCGCCCACGGCCGTTGGGGCTGTGCAGCGCCGTCGCGTTGATCGTTGCCAGCATGATCGGCACCGGCGTGTTCACGACCAGCGGGTTCCTGCTCGCGGATCTGGGATCTCGCCACGCAGTGCTGACCGTGTGGGCGGCCGGCGGCGTGGTGGCGTTGCTCGGCGCGCTCAGCTACGGCGCGCTGGCTCGGCGCCTGCCCGAGTCCGGTGGCGAGTACCTCTTCCTCTCGCGCACGCTGCACCCGGCAGCCGGCTACGTGGCCGGCTGGATTTCGCTGCTGGTGGGATTCTCGGCGCCGCTGGCCGCAGCGGCGGTAGGCTTCGGCGAATACACCAGCCACTGGTGGCCGCAGTTCGCGCCGCGCGCGACGGGCACCGCGCTGATCGTGCTGTTCGGCGCAATTCATTGCGTCCACGTACAACGCGGTGCCTGGGTCCAGAATGCCGCGGTACTGGTCAAGCTGGCGCTGCTCCTCATGTTCGTCGGCTTCGGTGCCGCGCGACTTGCCGGACCGATGCCGGAGCCGGCGTCGGCGCCGGCTCCGCTCAGCGCGTTCGGACTGGCGCTGGTGTGGGTGTCGTTCAGCTACTCGGGATGGAACGCCGCGGTGTATATCGGCGGCGAGATTCGCGATCCCGAGCGCAATCTGCCGCGGTCTCTCGTGATCGGCACAGCAGTGGTCACGCTTCTTTACGTCGCGCTGAACGCCGTCTTCGTCTTCTCCGCGCCGGTGGCGACGCTGAGCGGGCAACTCGAGGTGGGTCGCATCGCCGCGCAGGCACTGGGAGGTGTGGGCTGCGCGGAAGCGGTAACCGCGCTGATCGCGCTGGCGCTGGCGACCAGCGTGTCGTCGCTCGTGATGACCGGGCCGCGGGTGTACGCACGAATGGCGGCGGACGGCACGGTGCCGCAATGGTTGAAGACCGGAGTAGGGCCGCCGCGCGCGGCGATCGCGCTGCAGGTCGCCGTGTCGTCGGCAATGGTGTGGACCGCGACTTACGAGAGCCTGCTGACCTACATCGGCTTCACGCTCGGGCTCAGCACCGCGGCCACCGTCGCAGCGCTGATGGTGCTCCGGCGACGCGAAGGTCCGTGTGTGCACGTACCGGGATGGCCGTGGGTGCCCGGTGCGTTCGTCCTGGTAGTGCTGGCGACGACCGCGCTGGCGTTGCAATTGCGGCCGGCGGCGTCGCTGGCCGGTCTCGGCACTATTGCGCTGGCGTGGCTGGCGTGGACGGTGCAGAGGCGCATCGAAAAGTAGCTGGCACCCCGTCGGGGGTCGCTGGCCCGGCGCGACCTGGTAACGCGGCGCCGCCCGAGCAAGATCGCGGGTTCTTCCGGCATTGCCGGTCGCGTCCGACGCGGTTTCGCGCCAGATTCAACGGGTGAAAACCGCGCCTTCTTCACGGTCTGTCACGTTGCTGGCGCTGTTTGCGACCTGGATCTCGCTCGGTTGTGCAGCCGCCGAAGACCTGGACTTCGCCGCCGCGCGCGAAGGCATGGTGCAGCAGCAACTCGTCGGTCGCGACATCACGAACCAGCGCGTACTGCAGGCGATGCGCACGGTGCCACGCCACCAGTTGGTGCCGGACTCGCTGCGCAGTCAGGCCTACGACGACCACCCGTTGCCGATCGGCCACGGCCAGACCATCTCGCAACCATACATCGTGGCCTGCATGACACAGGCGCTGGATCCGCGCGCGGACGACGTGGTGCTGGAAGTCGGCACCGGCTCCGGCTACCAGGCGGCGGTGCTCGCCGGCCTGGTCAAAGACGTCTACACCATCGAGATCGTCGAAGAGTTGGCCAAGCGCGCCGAGGCCGACCTCAAACGCCTCGCGCTGACCAACGTTCACGTGCGCGCCGGCGACGGCTACCGAGGCTGGCCCGAGGCGGCGCCGTTCGACGCCATCATAGTGACGTGCGCCCCCGACCACGTCCCTCAGCCGCTCATCGATCAGCTGGAAGACGGCGGACGCATGATAATTCCGGTCGGACCGACCTACGATCAGTCGCTCTACGTGCTGCGCAAGCATGGCTCCGAGGTGCGACGGCAAGCTGTCCTGCCGGTGGCGTTCGTACCGATGACCGGACACGCAAGAGAGACGAAGCGCTGAATCGGTGGCGCGTGAGAGTCGCACAGAGTGCGACCGCAATGCGGCCGGTCCGCAACGTTCCCCAGAACAGGACGAGGAGTCCGCTCAGCCGGTTGTCATTACTCCGGTAATGTGCGATCAGAGTCCACATGTCAGTCACACAATCGAAGTTGACGGCGCAAGGGCAGATCTCGGTGCCAGCCGCGGTGCGGCGCAAACTCGGGCTGGGTCCCGGCTCCGTGCTGGAGTGGGAAGAGGATGGCGAGCGGATCGTCGTGAGGCGGGTGGGTCGATACAGTTCGGAAGAGATCCATCGGGAGCTTTTTCCCCAAGCGCCGAAACGACGCACCGCAACTGAACTGAAAGAAGGGATTCGGCAGCTCCTGCGGAAAAGGCATGCGCGCGATTGATACGAACATCCTGGTGCGCCTGGTGACGCGCGATGACCCGAAGCAAGTGGCGGCAGCGGAGCTATTTGTCGCAAAGGGCGGCTGGGTGTCGCACCTCGTCCTGGCAGAGACTCTCTGGGTCTTGGAGGCAGTGTACGACTTAGACGCCGAGCGGCGTGCCACTGCCGTGGAAATGCTTCTCAATCACCGGAGTCTGACGCTGCAGGATCCGGATGTCGTTGCGGCAGCGCTCGGGTGCTTCCGGCGCAAGCCATCTCTCGGCTTTTCTGACTGTCTGGTCCTGGAGATAGCCCGCAAGTCCGGGCATCTCCCCCTCGGCACGTTCGATCGTAGCCTCGCAAGACTCGACGGTGCTGAGCGCGTGTGACGGCTACGGCCTCAGCACGATCGTACTGTTGGCCGGTGACACGGTGCAGGTGAACGCTTCGACGTCGGCTGTGCTTGAGTAGCCGCGTGCGCTGGCGCGGCTACTCCCCGCGCCGTCCCCAGCTTTTCGGGTCCTGGCAGTAGTACGCCGCCAGCGTCTTGTAGAGCTCGGGGTGACGGCGCGAGAACTCGAGCGGCTCCATGAAGAAATGCTCGGTAGCCACCGCGAAGAACTCCGACGGATGAGTGGCGCCGTACTCGTCGATGAAGGTGCGCCTGCCGCGATCGGCGAGATCGCACAGGCGGTCGTACTCGCGTTCGAAAACCACCGGCCAGCGCGCGCGCAGCTGCGGGTCGTCGATCCTCGGCATGCCTTCGGTCTGGCCGTTCTCGGCGTCGAGCTGGTGCGAGAACTCGTGCAGAACCACATTGCAGCCGTCGTCGCGATCGGCGGCGCCGCGCAGCACGTCCTTCCACGACAGCACCACGCTGCCCGTGTCCCACGACTCGCCGACGTTTTCCGCTGTCTCCTCGATGACGAAGCCGCCTTCGGTGGGTTCCTGCATCGTCACCTTGTAGGCGTCCGGATAGACCAGAATGCTGTAGAGCGTCGGAAAGTAGGTCGCGGGGCGTCGCAGTTGCAGCACACCGGCCTCGGCGGCGATCAGCACGCGAACCTCGTCGGTAATGGTCTGTCCGCCGCAGCCTTCGAAGCGTTTCTCGGCCAGCAGCACGTGAACGTGGCCGAGAAGCTCGCAGCGATCGCGCTCGGGAAGGCGGCGAAACAGCACGAAGCGCTTGTCGAGCAGTTCGCACCACGCTTGCGGAACCGCCTGGTCGCGCAGGCGCCGGCGCCGTCTTTCTCGGAACCAGCCGAGCACGACGCCGCTCGCTTCAGCCCCGACGTCTGAGCACGAGAGCGTCGGCGATCTCGTCGATGATGCGCTCGGCTTCTTCGCGCGGGTTGTCGGCGTCGCGGATCGGACGGCCCACCACTACGTAGTCGGCCCCCGAAAGCACTGCCTCGGCGGGGCCGGTAACGCGGGTCTGGTCACCGCGATCATCGCCTTCGCGACGGATGCCGGGCGTGACGATCAGAAAGCGCGGGCCGCAGGCTTCGCGAATCGGACCGATTTCCTGCGGCGAAGCGACCACACCGTCCATGCCGGCTTCGGACGCGAGCAATGCCAGACGCAGCACCTGGTCTGCCACCGGAGTCTGCACGCCGATGGTCTTCAGATCGGTAGACGACAAACTCGTGAGCACCGTCACCGCGAGCATCCGCGGCCGGCGCAGATGCTCGGTGCGGCACGCGCGGCGCACCTGACGTACGGCTTCGCGCATCATCGAACTGCTGCCCGAAGCGTGGACGTTGAACATCGCCACGCCGAGCCGGGTAGCCTCGACCGATGCGCGTGCAACGGTCTGCGGAATGTCATGGAACTTGAGGTCGAGAAAAACCTCACCGCCGCGTTCGCGCACGAACTCGATGATGCGCGGCCCTTCGCGCACGAAAAGCTGCTTGCCTACCTTGAACATCGCCACGCTGTCGCGCAGCGAACGAACGAGCTGGCCGGCTTCGCGGGCAGTGGACACGTCGAGCGCGAAGATCAGTCGCTCGCGCGCACGTTCGCGTAGTCCGGTGGAGCGTAGCGCCACGACGTCAGCTCCTCAGTTCCTGGTGGGCGTTGCGCACGACCTCGGCGATCCGTGCCGCCGCGCCGTCGAGCGCAATTTCCTCAGCGGCAGTGGCGGCGCGCGCCTTCAGTTCGACCTTGCCGGCAGCCAGGCCGCGCGGTCCGATCGTGACCCGGAACGGGATCCCGAGCAGATCGGCGTCATTGAACTTGACGCCGGCCCTCTCGTCGCGGTCGTCGAGCAGCACTTCGATGCCGGCGGCTTCGAGGTCCGCCTCCAGACGCAGCGCAGCCTCGCGGCTGGCCGCGTCGTCCCACTTGACCGGCACCAGCATCACTTCGAACGGCGCGATCGACACCGGCCATATGATGCCCTTGTCATCGTGGTTCTGCTCTACGGCGGCCGCCATCGTGCGCGACACGCCGATGCCGTAAGTGCCCATCTCCATCACGCACTCGGCGCCGGCCGCGTCCAGATAGGTGGCGCGCAGCTTCTCGCTGTACTTCTTGCCGAGGTAGAAGACGTGACCCACTTCGATGCCGCGATGTTCCTCGAACACGCCGCCTTCGCAGCGCGCACACTCATCACCGGCGTGAGCGGTGCGAAGATTGGCGAAGACCACGCCCGGGAAGTCGCGTACCTGCGAAACGCCGGTAACGTGAGTGTCGGCGCGGTTGGCGCCCGAAACCATGTCGGCGCAGCCGCGAAGGCGCTCGTCGGCGTAGAGCGGAAGCGCCAGGCCGACCGGGCCGGCGAAGCCCTGCGGCGCACCGGTCAGAGTCTCGATCTCGGCCGCTTCGGCCATGCGCAGGTCCGTGGCCCCGAGCAGCGCTTTGAGCTTGGTCTCGCTCAGTTGATCGTCGCCGCGCAGCAACACCGCAACCCCGCGCTCGTCGGCCACGAGCAGCAGCGTCTTGACGAACTCAGTGGCAGGCCGCGACAGGAACGCCGAAACCTCTTCGATGGTGCGCACACCGGGAGTGGCGATCTCGGTCACCGGGGCGTCGGCGCGGGCCGGCTCGGCAACGGTGCGCATCTCGGCCTTCTCGACGTTGGCGGCGTACTCGCAGCGATTGCAACTGACGATCAGGTCTTCGCCCGACTCGGCCAGTACCTGGAACTCGTGCGAGAGACTACCACCGATGTTGCCGGTGTCGGCTTCGACGGCGCGAAAGTCCAGCCCGCAGCGACGGAAGATGTGGCCGTAGACTTCGCGCATGCTGGCGTACTCGCGCAGGCAGTCCTCGTAGTCGGTGTGGTACGAATAGCCGTCCTTCATCAGGAATTCGCGCCCGCGCATCAGGCCAAAACGCGGGCGGATCTCGTCGCGGAACTTGGTCTGGATCTGGTAGAGGTTGAGCGGCAGGTCACGATACGAGCGCACGTCGCGACGCACCAGATCGGTCATGACCTCTTCGTGCGTGGGACCCAGACAGAACTCGCGATCGTTACGGTCCTTGATGCGCAGCAGTTCCTTGCCGTAGATGTCCCAGCGCCCGCTCTCCTGCCACAGCTCGGACGGGCACACGACCGGCAGCAGCACTTCCTGGCACCCGGCGCGATTGAGTTCCTCGCGAACGATGTTCTCGACCTTCCTGAGCGTGCGTCGCCCGAGCGGCAGGAAATCGTAGATGCCGCGCGCCACCTGGCGGATCATCGCGGCGCGCATCAGCAGCCGGTGGCTGACGACTTCCGCCTCTGCGGGATCTTCCTTGAGGGTCGGGATGAGTAGACGAGAGTAGTGCACGAGTTACCCGCTGAAGTGTCAGAGATCGTGAAAAATCAGAGTCAGCCGGCCACTACGCGGCCGTCGCCGTGTTCCTGGCCGAAATCGCCGGCGGCGACCATTTCGTCGACGGCGCTGACCAGCGCATCGACGAGTTCTCCCTCGCCGTACCTTCCGATGATCTTGCCCTTGCGGATCAGCAGCCCACCGTTCTTGCCACCGGCAATCCCGATGTCGGCTTCGCGCGCCTCACCGGGGCCGTTGACCGCGCAGCCGAGGATCGAAACGGTGATCGGCTTTTCGACGTGGGCCAGGCGCGCCTTGGCTTCGTCCACCAGTTTGAAGAGATCGACTTCGATGCGCCCGCAGCTCGGGCAGGCCACGATCAGGGCACCCTTGGCGCGGATGTTGAGCGTGCGCAGGATGTCGTAGCCGGCCTGAACTTCCTCGACCGGATCGGCGGTGAGCGAAACCCGGATCGTGTCGCCGATGCCTTCGGCCAGCAGCATGCCGATGCCGATTGCCGACTTGATGGTCCCGGACGGCGGCATCCCGGCTTCGGTGACACCGACGTGGAGCGGATAGTCGCACGCCGCCGACAGCTTGCGATAGGCCTCGACCATCAGCGGAACGCCCGAAGCCTTGATCGAAATCTTGATGTCGAAGAATTCGAGTTCTTCGAGGATGCGCACGTGCCGCATGGCGCTCTCGACCATCGCCTCGGCGGTCGGATAACCGTACTGGTCGAGCAGGTCTTCTTCGAGAGACCCGGCGTTGACGCCGATGCGGATCGGCACGCTGCGGCTGCGCGCCGCCTTGACCACTTCCTTGACGCGATCGCTGGAACCGATGTTGCCGGGGTTCAGCCTGATGCAGTCGACGCCCTGGTCGAGCGCCATCAAGGCCAGGCGGTAGTCGAAGTGAATGTCGGCGATCAGCGGAATGGCGATCTGCGAGCGGATCTTGCCGAGCGCCAGCGCATCGCGTTCGCGCGGAACCGCCACGCGCACGATCTCGCAGCCTGCCTCTTGCAGGCGGTGGATCTCTTCGAGCGTGGCGACGACGTCCTCGGTCTTGGTCGTCGTCATCGACTGCACCGAGATGGGGGCATCGCCCCCCACCGCAACGTTGCCTACGAAGATCTGCCGGGTCTTACGCCTGGGCGTCATGTCACTCGACGACGACCTTGATGACCGGAGCGGGCGTAACTTCGGTGAGGTCCGGAGTCGACGCGTCTTTGACCAGCACCTTGAAATCGGCGGGGGTGGCGGTGCCGTCGTACTTGCACTGAGCGAAGCGGGCGGGGCCGGTGAAGCCCTTGACCGCGACGTAGGCCGCCTTCAGCGTCTTGTCGGCGGACAGGTGATTGTAGCTGCTCAGAGCGCCTTCGATCATGGTCTCGCAGGCCACGCCGTCGGCGTCGCCGACCAGACGGCCCGAGCCCTTGTACTCGACCTCGATCTGCAACGCACCGACGGTGATCGCATCGGTCAGTTCGAAGGCCACTGTTCTGGCACCACCGGCAGGCGCGGCGGCGGCCGGCGCCGAGGCTGCCGGGGCGGCGGGTTTCGCGGCAGGAGCAGGCGCGCCCTGCGGTTTGTCACAGGCGGCACTGAGCACAGCGAAGGCAACTACAGCCACGATCCTCGAGTCGATACGCATGCGGGGGAACCTCCGTGGAAGGATGTCGGCGATTCTAGGCTGAAACACCCGCCGTGCTCAACGCCGCATCGCGCTGCGCCGCTCGCCGCCGCGTCCGTCAGCGGACATCTGAGGTGATGGCGGCGCGGGCGGCGCCGATCGCGCCGGCCCAGGGCCCTCGCGAGGCGGCAAGCAACTCGATATCAGCCACCGGGCGAGCGAACAGGCTCGCGGCTACAGCCGCGCGAAGACGCTCGATGCGCGCGAGAAACCCCGGCGCGATGCCGCCCCCGAGCACGATGGTGGTGAGATCCAGCAGGTTGATCGCGGAAGCGATAGCGCTGCCGAGCAGATCGACCATGCGACCCGCCACTTGCTCCGCTTCACCATTTCCGCCGCTGCCGAGGTCGAAGAGCGCCTCGGCAACTCCGCCACCGTGAGCCGCGACATGCTCGTCGACTGCACTGGCGAGCGACGATTCCCATTCATCCCGCTGTTGGCGCGCTGCGGTCTCGGAGACGTAGGCCTCCAGGCAGCCTCGATTGCCGCATCCGCAGCGGCGGCCCTCGTAGTCGACGATCATGTGGCCGAACTCGCAGCCATAGCCGCTCGAGCCACGGCGAATGCGACCGCCCAGCACCAAGCCCGAGCCAACCCCGGTGCCGAGGGTCACCAGCATGAAATCCTCGCGCCCCGCGGCGGCGCCTCCCCAACCCTCGGCCAAAGCCGCGCAGTCGGCGTCGTTGCGAACGACCACCGAGCCACCAAGCCCGCGGCCGAGCAGGCTCTCCAGAGGCTGGCCGGTAAGCAACGGAAGGTTGGGCGCTCCGCGCAGCGTTCCGGATCGATCCAGCACGCCGGCGATTCCGATCCCGACACGCTCGGCTACGCGGTGCTCACCGACGAGTCGTCGCCTGAGTGACGCAAGCGTCTCCACGAGAGCGACGGCATCGGTGGCCCGGCCGGTGCCGGCACTGCAATGCTCGAGCATCGCGCCGTCGCCGTCGACCAACGCCGCCTTCACCGACTGGCCGCCGACGTCGAATCCGAGAACTGCAACGGAGGAACTCACGACGCGGCTGCAGCCGTGCCGTCGCCGCGGGGCTCACTCTTGCCCCGGGCTGTGGACTGGTCGGGACGGAAGCGGATTTCGGCGGGTAGCGATCCGCCGCACGAAAGCACCGCCGAGATCCCTTCCTCGAGCGTCATGTCGACTTCCAGCACATCGCTACGCGGCACCACGAACACGTCGCCGAGATAGATGTGGTTGGTCGGAACGAAGACGCTGCACATCGGAACGTCTTCGCCGCCGCGGGTGAGCACGAACTCTCCGGTGATGAATCCGATCAACAGCGTGTCGTCGCTGCGCCGTACCAGCACGGTGCGCTTGAAGTTCACGCCCTCACCGGTCGAAAACCCGCGCACGACCTGACGGGCGGTCGAATACACGCTGCGCACGATCGGGATGCGGTCGATCTGCTCCTCGAGGATCTCCACGACGCGGCGGCCGGCGAAGTGCGACGACACGTAGCCGAGCAGCAGCACGATCGCGGCGGTCAAGATCGCTCCGGCGCCGGGAATCTCCCAGCCGACGTACAGACGCAGCAGCGGCTGGGACAGGCCGTCGAGGAAGCCGAGCAGGAAGCGCAGGATCCAGACCGTCGCGACGATCGGAACCAGCACCAGCAGCCCGGCGATGAAGAGGTTGCGAAGCCGGTTCACACGACCTCCTCGGGCGGTTGCACCCCGCTAAACGCTCCGTGGGCGAGGAAGAACGAAATCACCGTGGGAACGATGAAATAGCAGAAACGGTACAGAATGATCGGCAGCAGCGAATCTCCGAGCGGCACCCCGAGCCCGGCCAGGGTGCCGGCCAGCGCGCCCTCCAGGACGCCGGCACCCGCCGGAACCAGCGAGAGGAAGGCCGCCACGCTCGAGACCGAAAACGCGATCGTGACGATGCTGAAGCTGACCTGCCGCCCGGTCGCGTAGAACCCCAGCCACAGCGCGCCCATCATGAAGAGCCAGTCCAGGAAGATCCACACGCTCGGAATCGCCATCGCGCCGGGGCGTCCGGCGAACAACGCCATGCCTTCCTCGACGTGGATGAAGAAGTGCTTCGCGCGCGCGGCGAACCTGCCGTGGTAACCGGTACGGTCGAGGATGCGATCGACCAGGCGCGCACCGGTTTCCACCACGCGCCGGCGAACCCCCTCGATCGAAATCATCAGGACAAGAAGCAGGAAGCCGGCCGAGAGCAGCCCAGTCGCCACCGCTGCCGCGACCAGGCTGACCCCGCGAATCCCTCCGGTGAGCAGCAGGTTCACCATTCCGAAGACCACGAACAGCACCAGCATCAGGTTGGTGAGCAGGGTCTGCGTGAACGAGATCGCCACCGCGGTACCGGCGCTCATTCCGCGCTTGGTGAAGAATACGAGCCGGAACGCGAAACCACTCAGGCCCCCGGTCGGAAAAATGTAATTGGCAGTGTTGGCAACCAGCGTAATACGCAGCATGTCGCGCGACGAGATACGCGCCCCGGCCGCACGCACGATGCCCTCGTACGAGAACGACATCGTCAGGTAGCTGAAGAACGTCGCCAGCAGCGGGAGGACCAGGAAATGGGCCTCCATGCGATCCCACGCGGCGTGCAGATCCTCGGTACCGGCGACCAGGAACATCGCCGTGTAGGCGGCGGCCAGCGCCAGCGCGACGATCGCGCCACCGCGGCGCATGCTGGCCCGCTGGCTGCCGGCTTCACCAGCCCGTTGTACGTCCTTGCCGCTGGCGCGCCCGCTCACGGCGCGATCCTCTCAGGACCTGGCGATGGTTGCCAGTGCCGCAGAGACCTCCGGCTCAGCCGAAGGTCTCTAACGTCCGGGCACGCTGCGGGTTGCGCAGCTTGCGAAGAGCCTTGGCCTCGATCTGACGGATGCGCTCACGGGTGACGGCGAACTTCTGTCCCACCTCTTCGAGCGTGTAGTCGGTACGCTCGCCGATGCCGAAGCGCATGCGCAGGATCTGCTCCTCGCGCGGCGTCAGCGTGGCCAGAACCTTGCGCGTCTGCTCCTCCAGGCTGAGGGCCACCGCCGCATCCGATGGCGAGACAGACTGCCGGTCTTCGACGAAATCGCCGAGCGAACTCTCCTCGTCGTCACCAATCGGGGTCTCGAGCGAAACCGGTTCCTTGACGATCTTGAGAACCTTGCGGATCTTGTCCGGCGGCATCTCCATCTGCCCGGCGATCTCTTCGGGCGTGGGCTCGCGGCCGAGCTGCTGGACGAGGTAGCGCGACGTGCGCAGCACCTTGTTGATCGTCTCGATCATGTGGACCGGGATGCGGATCGTGCGCGCCTGATCGGCGATCGCACGGCTCACAGACTGCCGGATCCACCAGGTGGCGTAAGTGGAGAACTTGTAGCCGCGCTGGTACTCGAACTTGTCGACCGCACGCATCAGGCCGATGTTGCCTTCCTGGATGAGGTCGAGAAAACCCAGGCCGCGGTTGGTGTAACGCTTGGCGATCGACACCACCAGGCGCAGGTTGGCTTCGATCAGCGCCTTCTTGCCGAGCATCGCCCGGTCTTCGCCGCGGCGGATGATGCGCAGGAAGTAATCGAGATCCTCGAAGCTCATGTGGACGGCTTTCTCGATCTCGCCGATGGCCCGCTTGGCTTCGCGAATGTCCGAAGCCAGTTCCTGCGCGGCATCGACGCTCATGCGCAGGTTGCCGGCCGCCTTGCGCTTGGCGTTGGCGTTGCCGCTGGATACCTGACGAACCACTTCGAGGATCTGCTTGGCATCGCGCTTGGTGCGTTTCTCCGCCCTGCGGATCACGCGCTCGTAGCCGCGCGCCTTCTCGCGCGCCTCCTTGAGCTTGGCGACGATGCTGTTGACGTGCCGGTCGCCGAGATCCATCGCGATCAGGTGCTGGCAGACCTTCTCCCTGGCCCCGACGAACTTCTCCTCGCGGGGGCTGGGCTTGCGCTTGACCTTCTGGGCGGGGGCCGGCGACAGCCGCGAAGGAATGAACTGCTCGTAGACCTTGTAGAGGCGCTTGAGGGTGGCGACGTCGTGCAGAAGCCCCTTCAGTCGCTTCTCGTCGCGCTCGGGAGTAGCGCGCTCTTCATCGGTCTCGTCACCGAAAATGTCACGGGGCTCGATCTCACCGAGCCGCAGCTTCTCGGACAGACCGGTCACGTAAACCGAGGCAATCGGTAGACCGTAGACGCAGTCGCGTACTTCGTGGAGACCGCTCTCGATCTCCTTGGCGATGGTGACTTCCTGCTCGCGCGAGAGCAGCGGCACGCTGCCCATCTCTTGCAAGTACATGCGCACCGGGTCGGTGCTGTCGGCGCTGTATTCGCGTTCGGGGGCGGCAACTTTGGCCGCGAGTTCCTGAACCGGTTCGGGCTCGGGTTCCTTCTGATCGGCGTCGTCGTCGCTGGTATCGAGGACCCACTCGTCGTCGTCAGTGAAGAAGGTATCGGGATCGACATCTGCCGCCCCATCCGCGTCCTCTTCTTCCCCGCCACCAGCGACGATCTCGACGTCGTTTTCGATCAGAACGTTGATGACGTTCTTTATGTCTTCGGGGGTACAGTCCTCAGGCGGGAACAGACGATTGATGTCGTCGTAGCTGACGTAGCTTTGCTCTTTGCCCAGTTCGAGGAGTTGGGCCAGATTCTTGTCCGAAACGAGCGAGTGCTCTTTGTCGGTGGCCGAGTTCTTCGAGGTGGACTTCACTGCTGCAGATCGTTTTACAGTCATATGGCGGGGTACCGGGGCCGTGGCGAAACCGTAGGGGCGACAAACAAAACGGCGAAGTTGCCGTGGCTCGTGGTGCGGACAGCCAGAGTACGGCTCGGCAAGACCAAGAACGGGCGGACGCTACGCATGCACTGGGGGGCAGTCAAGGAAGGGTTTCCTGGAAGCACTCGCCGGCCCTCTCGGCCATCAAACAATGGCAATTAACTCAATAACTTACTTACTCATGTACCAAGGCGGCGGTGGCTCTTGAGGTCCTCCCGGGTCTTTATCGAAAAGCACCCCAACGGGGGGGCCGGAACGGAATCCACCGTCCGCACGGGCGGCTTCCTTCATCTTATGATGCGCTGCGGCCTCGGCCTCACCCTCACTTGGGCGGCGGCGTGCCGGCCGTCTGCGCCGGCGCAGCCGCCACTGCCTCACTCCGCGGTGCTGGTCGTGATCGACACGCTTCGGGCTGACCGCATCGGCCCCGCCGGCACACCCGCTCCGAACCTCGCCCGCCGGGCCGGGAGAGCGGCCTTGTTCGAGAACGCCGAGGCCACCGCTCCATTCACGATGCCGTCGATCGCATCGTTGATGACCGGCCTCTACCCCGACCGCACCGGAGTAATCGCGCACGTTCCCGGCGCCGGACTCCGGACCCCTGCGGGCTGGACTCTGGCCGAGGCCGCGCGGGCTGCCGGGCTCACTACCGGCGCGGTCATTGCCAACCCGTGGCTCTCGCGCGCGTCGAGCGGGTTCGCTCGCGGCTTCGACGTCTTCCTGGGCAACCGCGACGGCGCGGGACTGCCAAAGCATGCCGACGCACGAACCGTTACCGACGCGGCACTGGCACTGCTCGAGCAGTGGCGGGGTCGCCGGTTCTTCCTGTGGGTACACTACTTCGACCCGCACATGCCGTACCGCCCACCGGCCGACAACGCCGCCGCGGTCGGCGCACCGCCCGGAGGGTCGCGGGTGGTCGAAGACTTCGCCAGCTCCGGCCGGGATCTCACCAGCCTGTACGCGGGCGCCGGCTACAGCGCGCAGGAGCTGGCTGCAACCCGGCTCCTGTACGACGGCGAGGTCAACTACGTTGACGCTCAGCTCGAACGCCTGCGCCAGGGCCTCGACTCCGTCGGCGCGACGCCGACCACCGTCACCGTCGTGGTCTCCGACCACGGAGAGAGCCTCGGCGAACACGGGCTCTTCTTCGCGCACGACTTCACCGTCTACGAAGAACTGACCCACGTAGCGCTGATGATGAGCGGCCCCTCGATCGCTCCGGGCCGCCGCCAGCAGCCGGTCTCGCTGATCGACGTAGCCCCCACGCTGTGCCGGCTGCTGGGTCTCAGTTGCCGCGCCGACGTCGACGGATCGGACCTCTTGGCCGACCCAGGCGGCGCGCCGCCGGACCGAGCGATCTTCGCGGCCGGCACGCCGCTGCGCGAGCGGGGCGCTCGTTTCGCGGGTCTGTCGGTGCCCGGCACCGATGGGCGCTGGAGCATGGTCCGCCGCGGCAATCACAAACTCGTCGAGATCCCGACGCCGTCCGGTAGCCGGTTCGAACTCTACGACCTCGGCTCCGATGCGCTCGAGCTGACCAACGCCTTCGCCGATCCCGCCCAGGCGACGACCGCGCGGGAGCTCGGCGCGCTGCTGGAAGACTGGCACGGCCGCATGTCGCGCTCGCGCCCGGCGCCGGCGCCGCCGGATGCGACCGCCACCGAGGAGGACGAACGCACGCTTCGCAGTCTCGGGTACCTGGAATAGCGGCTACGACGATCGGCGCCGCGGCGATTCCGCGACGCAGACACGGTCAGTACGGTCCTACGTGAACCCGGAAGGTACTGCCGGTCCACAGGAAGTCGACGGCGTCGGCGTGAATCGACGACACCTGCATCCCTTCGAGGAACTGGCCCTCGTGGATGATGGTGATCGAACTGCTGCCGACTCGAACCGAGGCCATGCGCTCGTCGGGGTTGCGAGCCCACAGGATGAACATCAAGACCACCTCGGGCGCCCCGGGCGGCTTCTCGCTCACAACCGCCTCGATCTCGTCCGCCTCTGACAGCGGCACTTCAACCACCGTGTCGTCAGCGATGACCGCCGGCTCGAGCGGCGTTGCCGGCTCTATCGGCGGCTGGTCGGCCGCAGCTCCCTGGGCCGCCGGTGCTTCGCCCGCGCCTTCGTCGGCCGGTGACGCCGCGGCTGCGGCTTCGTCAACCGGCGGCGCTACGGGCGGCGGTGACGTTTCCGCCCCAGCCTCCTCGCGTTCGGACGCTGGGACCTGCGGCGGCGCGGCACTCGGCACCGATGGAGTCACCACGACCGCCGGCGGCTGGATCTCGCCCGCGCCGGCCTCGAGAGCAGCGCCCGGCGCAGTCGCTGGCAACGCGGCAACCACCGCAGGCGTTGGCGCGCCGGGCTTGACGACAGAAGGAGCCGCGGCAGTCGCGGCTTGCCCCGCGCCGGGCCCGTCGGGCGTCGCCGCGGAAGCCTTCTCGGCGGCCTCGCCGGCCGCGCGACGCTCTGGCCCGGAGGCCCTGTCCTTCTTGCGCGAACCTGCGCCTCGCGCTCGCTGATCACTGCCGGCGCCGCCTGTGTCGCGCGCAACCACACCGGACGAATCCGCGCTTCGCCGGCCCTTCTTCGCAGCCTTCGCATGCCGGGCCGGGCCGTCCGCGGCTCCCCGCAACGCAGCGGTACGTGCGGCGACCTTGTCGGTGAGCAACGATTCCGGCTCGCCTTCGGCGCCGCCGAACATTCGCGCTGCCAGCGCGCCAACGGCGAGTCCCACCAGCACCACCGCGACGGCCGGCAGCAGGCGCCGCGGCCGCGGCGAGTTGCCGCCTCCACTCCCGCTTCCCGCGGCATCAGAACCGAGCGGGGCCTTGCCGGCCCGCTCGGCATCCTTGTTTACCGCGTCGAGAATGCTGCTCACGAGAAGTCTCCGTCGTCTCAGCTACGGGCGTGGCTCAGTGTAGGCCGGCGCACGCGACCGAGCGAGTTGTACAGAAGGATCTGGGTGATCGGGCCGGCGATACCATCGGAGACGATGTGCCTGGCCTCCTGGAAGCGGCGCACCGCGTTCTCGGTCAGGTCATCGTAGAGTCCGCTCGGCGGCGTCTGGTAGACGCCTGCTTCGGACAGAAGACCTTGCAGCTTACGCACCGCCGGCCCGCCGCTGCCGGGGCCGAGGTCGTGTCGCAGATCCTCGACGTCTCGCCACAGAATGTGCGCGCGCCCGTTCCACCACTGCCGCAAGGCGACCGAACTCACCGTCACTTCCCCCGCCAGACGCACTGTGCCGCGCGCTGTATCGACCGAGTCCATCAGCACGTAGCGAACCTCGGCTTCACCCGGAAGGCGCAGTTCGAGCATCGCCGGAAGGTCGAGAAGCTGCAGCAGGGCTTCGTTCAGATCGACGTTCAGGTAGCGAAGCCCGCGGGCGCTGGCGATGGCCTCGAGATCGAGAGTCCCGGCCGCCAGTTCGGCGCCACTCACCGGACTCGCCTCCCACAGCGCCAGCAGACGCGTGTAGCCGGCAACCGCGCCGTCGAACATCGGCGTGCGCGTGATCACCGCGAGCGCCTGATCGGGACCCAGCGCGGTAGCGGCGGCGGCCGCAACCACGGTCCCCGCGACGGGAATCGACAGCGGCGCGGAGGCGGCCGGTTGCGCAGGCGTTGGTGCTGTTGGCTGCGCAGGCGTCGCCTCGGCGGCCGGGACCTGCGTAACCGGCGCCGGTGTCGCCGCGGCTTCCTGGGCCGCTACATCCGGCGACGGGTCAGCGCCGGCCGCGGACGCCGAGAATGCCACTCCATCGCCGCCGGATGCTACCGGCACCGCGGCTTGCGCAGCAGCGAGCGCCTCGCTCGGGCGCCGCGCGACGGCGTCTGCCGCCGCAGGCCCGGCCTCGCGCGCGGCCCTTGGACGCAATGACCAGAGCCGGGCCGGCTCCTGGCCCACCGGCGCGAGCAGCACGAACGCAACGGCCGCGGCCGCCGCCGCCACCGCCCCGCCCACAATCCACGCCCTCCATCCGCTGCGCTGACTCGAGACGATCTGAGGGGCGTAGCCGAGTTCGCGCGCGGCTTCGGCAACCTCGGGCGCGCCCACACGTCCGCGGCTGCGGGTGTAGGCCACGAGCAGCGCACGATGCCCAAGGATGTTGATCAGTCGCGGCACGCCGCCCGTGTAACGGTAGACCAGTTCGAGAGCCTTGGCGTCGACCAGTTCGGCCTGAGCGCCGGCGATGCGAAGCCGATGGCGGACGTACTCGAACGACTCCTCGCGATCGAGCTTGTCCAGATGCCAGCGTTCGGTGACACGCTGGTTGAGTTGGCGCAGGTCGTGGCGCTGCAGCAGGCCCTGCAACTCCGGCTGGCCGACCAGCACCACCTGGATGAGCTTTTCGGTCTCGGTCTCGAGGTTGGAGAGCAGGCGAATCTGTTCGAGCACGACCGGGTCGAGATTCTGGGCCTCGTCGACGATCACTACGGTGCGGCGGCCCTGCCCCTTGTTGCGCTGCAGGAACGCGGCGAGTTCCTCGAGGAGTTCCTTGCGGCTGTTGCTGCGCGAGGGCAGCCCGAGTTCGGCGTTGACGGTCTGCAACAGCTCGGTCGAGGTCAATACCGGATTGACGATCGACACCACCGTGATGTCTTCATTGGCTTGCGCGAGCAGCGCCCGAATCAGCGTGGTCTTGCCGGCTCCGACCTCGCCGGTGATGGCGACGAAGCCGCTGCCTTCGCTGATCCCATAGACCAGATGCGCGAACGCCTCGCGGTGTTTCGCGCTCATGAACAGGAATCTGGGGTCGGGCGTGAGACGGAAGGGGAGGTCGCTCAGCCCGAAAAAAGTCTCGTACATGAAGGAACCGGAGCATCCCCGAGCGGGCGGCGCAATTCAACCGGGGCAGGACCGCGCGCGACGGGTGCAAGCCACAGGCGGGAGTCGGCCCGCGTTGCCCGCCCGCACAGCGACCGCTACACAGTGGCGGTGACCACCGGAAAAGCTCGGATTCCCCGCGCCTTCGTGCTGGTGTCGGTGGCCAACTTCCTGTCGTTCCTGAACATCGCGTTCTTCTTCCTGCTGCCTCTGTGGGTAGTTCAGCAGGGCGCCGGCGAGGCGGTCGCCGGACGCGTCAACGGAGTGCAGGGCTTCGCGGGTCTGGCGGCGCTGCCGTTCATCGGCTACCTGCTGGACCGTTTCGGGCGACGCCGTTTCCTGATCGCCGGCATCGGTGTCGGCGCGCTGTGCTCGCTGGCCTTCGTCTTCATCGACAGGATCGGCCCGTCCCTTTACGTTCTGCGAGCCGTGCAGGGCATCGCTTCCACTAGCGCGTTCACCGGAGCGCAGACGCTGGCGGTACTGTTCGCCCCGCCCGAACGACGCGGCGAGGCGATCGGCTGGTTCGGCATCTCGACGATCCTGACGCACTCGATCAGCCCTGTGATCGGCGAGGAACTGATCCGGCGTTACGGCTTTGATGCCATGTTCGGTGCCGGCGCGGTGCTCGGGGCGATCGCCTTCGTGATGGCCTGCTTCGTGCCACGCCCTCCCGACTTCGTCGCACTCGGCCGTAGCGAGGTGGTCAACCCGGGAGCCGCGCGGCGCGCGGTCGCCACCGCAACCTTCGCGATGCTGTGCTACGGATTCGGGTTCGGCGCGACCCAGACCTTCGTTCCGGTGTTGATGGAACGTTACTCGATCGGCAGGGTGGGATTCTTCTTCGCAGCCTGGAGTCTGACCGCGGTGGTCGCGCGCGCCAGCCTCGGCAGCGTGTCGGATCGCATGGGCCGCCGCGCCGTGCTGCTGCCGGCGATGTCGATGATGACGCTGGCAGTGGGATCGCTAGCGTTCGTCCGCACGCTGCCGGCGATCGTCGTGGTAGGTGCGTTGTTCGGGGTCGCGCACGGCATGCTCTACCCGACCATGAACGCGCTGGTGACGGATTGGAGCAATCCTCGTAACATCGGTCGCACCCAGAGCCTGTTCAGCGGTTCCTATAGTCTGGGCATCTCCACTTGCGCGTTCTTCTTCGGCATGGTCGTGGAGAGCTACGGCTATTCGGCTATGTTCCTCACCGCGATGGCCATCACCGTCGTCGGCCTCATCGCGTTCGTGTCCGGCCCCGGCGATCTCGCCGTCGAAGCCGCAGCGCAGACTCCTTCCGACGCCGTGCGCGGGGCGAGCTAGTCAGGAGTCGGTAAGAACCCGCGCGGGGCCGAGGCAGGGGCCACCTATCCGTGCCGGCCGCGCCCCCGGATCGTGATCAAGCCGAGAAGAAGTCTTCGGCGTCACCGCCGGTGATTGAAACTTTCTCGATGCGGCCGCCGCGAAAGACCTTGAGTTCGATGGTCTCGCCCGGTTTGTGGCGCCAGATCGCTTCGTAGAGTTGCAGGCGTCCGGTGACCTGCTGCTCGTCCACACGAACGATGATGTCGCCGACCACCAGCCCCGATGCCTCTCCCGGCGCTCCGGGCACCAGCCCGGCAACCACCGTGCGATCGGGAAGCGCGTAGCAGAACATCCCGAGCCACGCCCGGGTCGGGCGCGAGACGCGGCGCCCGTAACGCCGCAGTTCTTCGGCGTGCTCGAAGAAGTGCTCGGCGGGAATCGCCAGGGTGGCGCGGCCGATCGCGCCGAGGTTGAGCGAGACGACGCCGAGCATGCGCCCGTGCGTGTCGCACAGCGGAGCGCCACCCAGACCCGGGTTTATGGTGCTGACCCAGATCGCGCGCTCCAGCGAGTATTCCCAGTAGGCGTCGAACGGATCGGTCGAGACGACGAACCCGCAAGCGCTGCGCCGATCCGCGCCGCCGACGCTGGCGAGCAGGAAGACGTCCTGTCCGGCACCGATCGAATGCGAATCGGCGCATTGCAGCGGCGCCACCCGCCCCGGCTCCATGCTCAGCGCCGCAACACCGGTTCCGAAATCCTGCGCGACGAGTTGCGCTGGATACACGTTGCCGGCGGTGTCTGTCACCTGCACACGCTTGGCACCGAGGACGATGTAGTTGACGGTGAGAATGGTGCCGGTCGCATCGACTACGGTTCCGGTCCCTGCCCTGGCCGTGCCGAGCACCGCCGCGGACGGATGCGAAGCCGGAATCTCGGCAGAGATCGTCACGGTCGAGGCCGCAACCTCGCGAAGAAGTCGAACGTGTCCGTCCACGGCGCCGGAGCCTAGACATCAGGAGCGGGACGAGCAACCCGCGGCGAAGACTTTACGCAGATAGACTCAACGCGCGGCCGCCGGGATCGACCGAACTGCAGAGGGCCGATCGAGACAGCGGTCGGTTGACCGCCCGCAGGCCCGGCCCTAGGAAGGAGCGTGGCGACGGTCTCCTCGCTCGAACTCGCGCCGTGGAGCCTCGTCGCTCCGCATCTCGGCCGCGGCTACCCGTTCATGCTCGATCGCGGCGCCGGGCAGGGCTCGTTCGCCGGTAGCTGTCCGGTCTCACAACTGATCGTCGAGCGCGACGGACGCGTGCGGGAATTTCGAGACGGCCGCTGGGTCTGGCTCGACATCGATCCGGTCGAGGCGATCTCGCGCTACGTGGAATCCGCCGAGGCGGACACCATCCAAGCCGCGTCTTGCTGCGACAGCGCCGGCGCGGCGGCCGTCGCAGCGCACGACCTGCCGCGCACGGTCGGCTACCTCGGCTACGAACTCGGCCTCTTCGCCGAACCCGCCTCCGCCGCGGCGACCGCGCGAGTTCGCGACATGCTTGGCACCCCGCTGGCCGTGCTCTCGACTTACGGCGCGGTCGACGTCTGGGATCCGCGCCGCGCTTCGATCACGCGCGTCCACTTCGCCCGCCGCGAACCGGGCGGCGTTCTCGGCCAGCACCGGCGCGTCACCTCGTCCCACTGGCAGGAAACCCCGCAGACGGTCTACCGTGGCGGTTTCGACGCGATCGAGCGCGCCATCGGCGACGGCGACATCTATCAAGCCAACCTGTCGCGACGGATCGTCGCCGATTCGAGCGCGCAACCTGCTGCGTTGTACCGGCGACTGCGCCGGGCACAGCCGGTGCCGCACGGCGCCTTCCTCGACTGCGGTGGGTTCCAGCTCCTCTCCAACTCCCCGGAGACCTTCCTGATCCGCGACGGCGACCGTATCCTGACGCGCCCGATCAAAGGCACCAGGCCGCGCGGCAGCGACAGCGCCGGCGACGAGCGGCTGCGCAACGAACTGGTTGCCGATCCCAAGGAAAACGCCGAGCACCTGATGATAGTCGACCTCGAGCGCAACGACCTCGGACGCATAGCGCGTACCGGCAGCGTCGCCGTCACGCGCTTCGCGCAGGTCGAAAGCTTCGCCACGGTGCACCATCTGGTCTCCGAGGTCAGCGCCGAGCTGCGCCCCGGCGTCGATCTGGCGGGCATACTGCGCGCGACCTTCCCCGGCGGCTCGATCACCGGAGCGCCCAAGATCCGCGCGATGGAATTGCTCGCCGAGGTGGAAGAGAACCGGCGCGGCCCGTACTGCGGAGCGATCGGCTTCTTCAACGGCAGCCGGCACCTGGAGCTTTCGATCGCGATCCGCACGGCGGTGACGTGCGACGGCCGGGCCCTGTACTCGACCGGAGGTGGCATCGTCGCGGACTCGGATTGCGAGCGCGAATGGGAAGAAACCGAAGTCAAAGCCGCGGCGTTTCGCGCGGCTCTGGAGAGCGGAGACGGCGCGCAAGCGCCGGCAAGTCCACAGACGCAAATGGCGGTGGGATGATGGGTACGTCGATCTGCTATCTGAACGGCAAGTTCGTGGATGTGGCCAAGGCGCGCATCTCGCCGCTGGACCGCGGCTTCCTGCTCGGCGAAGGGTTGTTCGAAACGTGGCGCACCTACCGCGGGCGCCCTTACGCAATCGCAGAGCACCTCGCCCGCATGACCCGCAGCGCCGGGCGCATCGGCATCGACTTCGACCCCGACGAACCGTGGCAGGAGCGCAGCGTCGAGCTGGCACGGCGCAATCGGATGCTCGACAGCGACGGTGCGGTACGCATGACGATTACGCGCGGCCGCGGGCCGGTGTCGCTGGTGCTGGAACGCACCGAGGACCCCACGCGGCTGATGCTGTTTCGGCCGCTGGAGCCGGGCCTGGGAGCCGCCAAGCGCGACGGCGTCGCCGTGCATCTGGTGAGTGTCGGCTCCGGCGTCTCCGAGCGCCAGCGCCAGATCAAGTCGCTCAACTACCTGCCCGCCGTCATGGCCCGCACGCAGGCACGCGAGCGCGGCTGTTTCGAAGCCCTTTACCATCTCGACTGCGGCAAGGTTCTGGAGGGCACCACCAGCAACGTCTTCGCGGTCAAGCGCGGCGTGGTGCGTACCACGCCGATCTCGATGGGATTGCTGCCCGGAGTCACCCGTCACAAGGTGATCAAGCTGGCGCGTTCTCTCGCCAAGCTGCGCGAGGAAGTTCTCACCCTCGACGACCTCGCCGGCGCCGACGAAGTCTTCCTGACCTCGTCTTCGATCGAGATCGTGCCGGTGGTGCGCGTGGGCCGCCGCAAGGTGGGCAATGGGCGCGTCGGCGAACTCACGCGCGGCTTGCAGCGACGATATCGCGAGAACGTCGCGCGCGAACTCGACCTGCCGATAGAATTGCTGGGCGAGTAACCGCCCTCGCCCGGACGCGGCGGCGGTTCATGGCAACCGGAAAACGAACATCGAGCCCACGCGATCGACGGGCTCGAGGTCTTGGAGCCACGTGTAGGAGCGCGCCGGGACCCAGCGCATACGCCCGCCGAGAATCCAGAAGTAGGGCCGTCCCATCAGGAAGCTCGCCGACACCACCGCGACCCCCTTCGACAGCCCGCGCTCCAGCGGCGTGTATCTGACTCCGTAGATCCCGGGATCCACGCGGCCGAAATAGGCCAGCGCCACGCTGTCGATGTGCCGCGCGGACATGTACTCGCGAAGGCGTACCAGATCCTGTCCCCAGTCGATGTTCGAATCGATCAGCACGCGGTGACCGCCGCCTGTCCCGCCGGCCGCCTCGTTGAAGAACTGCAGGTACCGAGGCGCGACCGCCAGCGTCGCGCCTGCGTACCAGACCAGCGCCGCCGCCGCTGCGAGCGCTGCCGCACGCCCTGCGCGTGAAGCGGAGCGCGACCGCATATCGAGGGCGGATACGACCCACGGCGCCGTCGCGATGAAGAGCAACGGGTACACCGGCAGCACGTGGCGCTCACCGATGTACAGCGAATTCAGCGCGGAGTTGGCGGCAAAGACCATCACTACCGGCACGAACAGACAGTAGTCGCGCAGGCCGCGGCTGCGTCCGGCCAGCCACGCGCCCAGCGCAAGCAGCGACGCGCCGAGCAGCGGCAGCGGGCACTTGGCCGCGAAAGCCGCCAGGTGGTAGTACCACCAGCCATCCGCCGACAACTCGCCGAGCAGGAAGTAGGAAGGCTCGTGGCCCTTGCCGACTTCGAACACCATGTCGACTCCTGACAGGAAAGGCGTCGGCAGCGGCAGCCGAAGCCACGGGGCCGCTGCAGCCAGTGTCGCGAGTTTGCCTCCCGCCGCGAGGTTGGCCGCTCCCAGCGGAGCGAGAGTGCCGTCGAAACCGTAGCCGGCATTGAGCACCACCAGCGCCACGATCGCTGCCATCGCGAGCAATCCGACCCAACGCGCCGGCGACGGTCCGCTTCGTCGTTCGCGCAGAGCTCGCACCATGCACAGCACCACCACGATCGCGGTCAGCACGAAGGCGGAGAGCTTGAGCAGATTGACGACGCCGAGAACGACGCCGAGCAGCGCCGCGCTGCGCGGACTCGGCCGATCGAGGAACAGCCATGCGGCATACAGCGCGGCGACGAAACCGAAGGTCCCGGCCATGTCGTGCGTGACCAGGTGCGTGTGGGCCAGCAGCGAAGGCGAGAACGCGAACAGGAACAGCACCACCAGAGCCTCGCGGGGCCCGTACAGGCGCCGCGCCCACAGCGCCGCGATCGCCGCTGTAGCAGCACCGAGAAGCACGATTACCATCCGCGGCCAGAAGTACAGACCGTGGTAGCGCGAGGCGTTGGCATCCATGAAATGGTAGCCGAAGCCCCACACCGCCGTTGCCGGTTCGGGCGCGAAGACCGGCCGGGTCAGCAACAACGGCAGCGCCGCCAGCATCCGTGTCACGTGAGGGTTGATCGGATCCTGACGCAGATCGCCCGTACGAAGGGCATGCAGCCCGATCGGCAGAGAGACGAATTCGTCGATCGTCACCGAGTCGCGCCGCGCCGCGATCACTCCCTGCACGACGAAGATGCCGAGCAACGCCGCGGCAACGAGCCCGAGTGTCGACCGGCCCGGCGCAAACGGAGGCGCGCTCGACCCGCCGCGGGATATCGTCGGGTTCGCCTTCAACGTCCCGCCGCGTTGAGTTCGGCGATCATCGCCAGCAACTCGGGATCGTGCGGGGCCAGACGGCGCGCTCTCTCCAGGTGCATGCGCGCCTGCGCGGTGTCGCCGCGGGCAGCGCGGTACTGGGCCGCGCGCACCGCCGTCTCGATCTGGTAGTCGGGCGGCAGCGGCAATGCCAGCGCCTTCTCGAAGAGCGCGAGCGCGAGTTCGCGATCGCCGAGCACTTCGATCAAACGCGCGTACGCGATGATCGCGGTGTAGCGCTCGATCGGCCACTGCCACGACCAGGTGGCCAGAGGCCCGTCCAGCAGAGCGTCGGTACGCGGGCGCCATTCTGCGACGAAGTCGGCGCGTGCCTTGCGCGTCAGCGAGTCACCGGCGGCCGACAGGCGCACGAACACGGCCGCGACCTCGTCATAGTAGACCAGCCCCCACTCGCGACCTCCGAGCAGGAAACGGATCAGGCTCTGGCGGTTGCCCCAGCGGTGAAACAGGATCGCACTGTTGATCCCCCGCCGGTCGACCTCTTGCAGCCACAGGCGTCCGTCGCCGAGGCTCTGCATGTACTGCGAGAAGAACTCCGTGTCGTAAACTTCCAGACGCCCGTCGATGTACACGCCCTTGCCGCTCGGGTCGTCCCAGGTCAGGTAGCCTCCTGCGGTCATGTCGTTATAGGTCGGCCCGGGAAGCCCCTGCGCGCGAAAGAACTCGACGGCGCGCACCGGGAAGTTGGCTTTGAACACCCCGAGGCCGGATTCGTGCGTCTCTCCGGTACGCGCGTACCAGGCGTTGCTCGCGACGAAGACCATCAACGCGACCAACGCGACGGGCATCGCTGCGGTGATCGCGCTGATCACGATCCCGTCGGCCGATCGCCACGCTCGCGGCAGGCGCGAGGCCAGCACCTTCGCGCACTGCGCGAGGAACGGCGCCGCACCGATCGCGAACACGCCGACATTGCGCCGTGCCAGCAGCGACAGCCACGCCAGTGCGGCAGTGAAGACCAGTGCGCCGACATCGAACGCTCCGTCGCGGGCAGGATCGTGGCCATCGGCGCGACCCGACGCCCTTACCAGGCCGGCCGCGATCACCACGACCGCACCGGCGAGGATCATCGTCTGGTACGAGCCCATCGCGAAGGTCGGGAAATATCCGGAAAACGGCGGACGGAACTCGCCGATCACCTGATAGACGCCGCGCGATCCGTCGATGCGTGACATGAGTTCGAACGGGAACACCCAGGCCCGGTACAGATACGGGTTGAGCGCGGTGCAGGCCGCAGCGGTCGCTCCCCACACGAGCAGTCGCCTTCTTGCCGGCGCGGGCCAGGCGCTGTCGCGCCGCCAGCCGCGCGGCAGCAACGGTGTCTCGGCGATGAGCGCGCCGCCGCACGCGCACATGATCGCCGCCAGGCCGACGATGAACAGCGAGTGGAGGTTGGCCCACGCCAGCATCAACGGCGCTAGCAGCCACAGGCGCCGTCCCTCGTTGCCGCGCCCCTGCGCCAGCACCAGCAGCACGCCGGCCAGAAGCGGAAAGGTCGCCATCTCGGGGCGTACCAACAGACGCTCGCTGACCGTCATCGCCACCCACACGATCCACAACGTGACCGCCAGCGGCGGCAGCGCGCGGCGAACGTTGGTGAGCAGCAGCACGAAGGTCGCGACGAAACACGCCGTCGACGCGATCACCAGTCCGTTCGCGCCGGCCAGCGTGTAGACCTGGTACATCGACAGATCGTAGAGCCACTGCAGGTTGATCCATTCGTTGCTGGTCACCGTGAACGACAGCGGATCGGTGTGGGGCACGCGGACGTGAGTGGCGATCCAGCGGCCCGAAGCCAGGTGCCACCAGGTGTCGAAATCGTCGATGCGACGCAGCGCCAGCGCCGCGACGACCGCCAGCGAGAAGACCGGAAGAAACGGGGTCAGCCGGGTAAGGAAGCTCTTGTTGCCCATGGACGCGATCCGCGGCGGACGCAGTGCCGGGCCTCAGGCGCTCGCGCGGTGGAGCTGCGCGGCGGCGGCCATGCGCCTGGCCTCGGCATCGGCCTGCAGCAGTACTTCGACGCTGTCGCACGGCAACGGAGTGTGGGCGTCCATGCAGGCCGACACGGTTCGCGCGATGTCGCCAAAGCCGATGTCGTCGGCCAGAAAGCGCGCGACCGCTACCTCGTTGGCGGCATTGGCTACCGCCGGCATCGTCCCGCCGGCCGCCAGCGCGCGGTAGGCCAGCGCAAGACACGGAAAGCGAACCGGGTCGGGGCGGCCAAAGGTGAGCGTCCCGGCGGCTGCCAGGTCCAGACGCGGCAAGTGGGCGAGCTCGAGCACGTCGGGATGCGACAGCGCGTACGCGATCGGAATCGTCATGTCCGGAAGCGCCAGCACCGCAATCACCGACTCGTCGCGATAGCGCACCAGCGCGTGAACGATGCTCTGCGGGTGGACCAGCACTTCGATGTCTCGCGGCTCGACGTCGAACAGCCACCGCGCCTCGATGACCTCGAGGCCCTTGTTCATCAACGTCGCCGAATCGATGGTGATCTTGCTGCCCATGTTCCAGGTGGGATGGCGCAGCGCCTGCTCGCGCGTGACCAAGCTGAGCTGCTCGGCGCTGTGTTCGCGAAACGGACCGCCCGACGCGGTCAGCACGATCTTGGCGACGTGGGCCGGGTCGCGACCGGCCAGCGCCTGGAAGACCGCGTTGTGCTCGCTGTCGACCGGAAGCAGACGCGCGCCGCTGGCGGCCGCGCGGCGGCGTACCAACTGCCCCGCCACCACCATCACTTCCTTGTTGGCCAGCGCGATGTCGATGCCCGCGTCGATCGCGGCCAAGGTCGGCTCGAGTCCGACGGCGCCGACCAGCGCCGAGACCAGCACCTCGGTCCCGGCGGCGCACGCCACCGCGCGCAAGCCCTCGGCGCCGTGACGAACGACAGGCGCGGCAGCTCCCATCTCGTTCGACAGCGCCGCTGCCAGCGCCGCGGCGTCGCGGGCGTCTCCTACCGAAACCAGCGCGGGGCGGAACCGAAGCACGTGCTGCTTGACCAGGTCGGCGCGGCGCCCTGCCGCCAGCGCGACGATGCGAAAGCGCTGCGGGAAGCGCTCGATCAGCGCCAGCGTGGTCGTACCGATCGAACCGGTGGAGCCGAGGATCGACACGCCCTTGGGAGCCGCGATAGCCACGCCGGGCGTCTTAGGTTGCCGAAGGCAGGGTGTCAAAGCCGGGCCGTTGTTGACAGCCCGCCGCCGCCTTCCTACGGTTCGCGCGCTTTGCGCTGCGGCCCTCTTCGTTCCCTCTCGTCTTTTCGACATTCCAGGTCGCCGGCGGCGCCGCGTCTGCGCTTCCGACGCGACGTTCGCTCGATCATGCGCGGCGCGATCGTCAACCGGGCCGCGCTTCGCGCGATCGCGCAGTGGATGGTGTGCGCCATCACGCTGCACGCGCTGGTTGGCGTGGCCCGCGCCGACGACGCGGCGAAGGAAGCGGATGAACAGAACGAAGCGACCGAGTTGCAGCCGATCCTCGTCGAGGAGAAGAGCCCCGGCGACGGCGCACTACCCGAGCGCTCCTTCGAGACTGCCGAAGACAACGTCGGTTTCGGCGAGACCATCCTGACACTGCCGGCGTGGCAGGGATTCGCCTCTGCCGCCGAACTGCTCGGTCAGAGCGTCGGCGCCCAGATCCGGCGCCAGGGCGGCCGCGAGGACTTCGCGACACTGTCGGTACGTGGTGCGCCGGCGGGCCAGGTGCGCATCCTTCTGGACGGGGTGGCACTCGGGCGCGCCGACAACGCGGTGGTCAATATGGCCGACCTGCCGCTCGATTCGGTCGAGCGAATCGAGCTCTACCGAGGCTTCGCGCCGGTGGGGCTGACACCGATCTCCTCGGCCAGCGTGGTCAACCTGGTTACCCGCCAGCCCACGCGCGCGGAGTTCGGCGTGGCATCGGGGCTGGGCTCTTTCGGTTCCGGAAAGATATCCGCCCACGCCGCGGCGCCGGTTGGAACCGCAGCGAGCGCCGCCGCGTTCGCCACCTTCCGCACCACCGACGGCGACTTCGAGTACTTCTACAACGAAGGCACCGACTACAACCCCAATGACGGCGAGGTCCGCAAGCGCGCCAACAATCAGAGCGACGCCGTCGACGTGCTGCTGCGCTACCAGCGGCCGCTCGTCGAAGGCCTGAACCTGCAACTGCGCGACCAGGGGTTTTACAAGGACGAAGGGGTGCCAGGCCTGGCCAGAAAGTTTCCGCCCCACGCCACGCTCGAAACGGTGCGCAACACCTCGGTCGTGTTGGTCGAGGACGACGACAAGCGCTGGGCCGTGGAAAGCAACCTGACCTACGAGAGGAAGGACCTGAGCGGCTTCGGTTTCCAGGACAACCGCGGTCGCACGCTGGCCTCCGCCACCCAGGGTCGCTGGAGCCGTCAGCTGGGGAAGTCGAACTTCGTGTCGGGAAGCGCCGAGGTCGCCTACGAGACCTTCCGGCAAACCTTCACCGAATCGGTATCGGTCCCCGACAGTTCCTCTGACCGTTGGTCGCTGGCGATGGCCGGCGGAGACGAGTGGACGCTGGCGCGCTGGAACCTCACGGCGAGCCTTCAACTACGTCACCAGGAACTGTGGAACGGTTTCGACGGGACCGTCGCGGATGGAAGCAGCAACACGACCGACCGCTCCACCGACCCGCGCGTCGGTCTTCGCTGGCAGCCGCTGGCCGGCCTCGCCCTCAAAGGCAACATCGCCACCTACTACCGTCCGCCGACCTTCGACGAGCTGTTCGGAACCGACGGCTTTACGGAGGGGAATCCCGACCTCTCGCCGGAAACAGGCATAAATCGCGACATAGGCTGGGAATGGACTGCTTCGGTACCCCGATTTCGTCGCATCGAGGTCGGCTACGCCTACTTCCACAACAACATCGACGACGTAATCCTGGTGATTCCGAACTTCCAGCGCGTTGCCAAGGCGATCAACACCGCCAAGGCGCGCGTGCGCGGGCACGAGGCCAGGCTCGAACTCGAAGGACCTCACGGCTTCTCTTTGTCGGCCAACTACACCTACCAGGACGCCGAGAACCGCAGCCCGCGCGAATACGAGCTTGGTAAACAGCTTGCGAGCCTTGCTCCGCATGAGGCCCACACGCGCCTCAGTTGGACGCAGGGTCGCTTGTTCGTCGCGTACGATGCAGACCTCATCGGCGAGCACTACATCGACACCCCAAACGACAAGCCGCCGATCCCGACCCGCGTCACTCACTCGGTAGCGCTCGGTTTCGGCCCGTTCGCAGGTGGTTTTCGCGTGATGCTCGAAGCCGACAATCTCGGCGATGACCTGACCCCGGACCAGATCGGGTTCCCGTTGCCGGGCAGGGCCTTCTTTGCAACGCTCAGTTGGTCGTCGGAGGGTGCGAGCGACGATCGAGGAACGGAGAATCATGACTAGACCGAGGCATCACGCGGCAAGCGTGCGACTGGTGTTTGGAGGCGTCGCGCTCTGGCTCTCGCTGGCGACCCACGCGGATGGTGCGCTGTGCGGTGACCCGAGTGGCGACGGCTTCGTACGCGCCAGCGACGCACTAGGGACCTTGAGAGCCGCGGTCGACGGCGGCTACGATCGTCGCGCCGACGTCCGGCCCGAACCCAGCGACGACAACCCCGAGGCAGGCGACGGCAAACTGACGGCCAGCGACGCACTGGCCATCCTGAAGGTCGCGGTGTCAGATGAACTGCTGGACTGCGCCGGCGCCAACCAGCGTCGCACCGTCGTCAGCACCGCCGCGTACGACTACACCTCGGCGGGCATCGCCGTCGTCGACATCGACAGTCACCAGGCCCACTGGAGAGGCGGCAGCGTCGGCGACGACTCCGTCATCCGCTGGCAAAGTGACCAGGCGGTGGTCATCAACCGCGAGGGATCCAACTCGCTTCAGGTAATCGATGTCGATCAGCCGGGTCTCCCGACCGTAAAAGAGTGCAGTGTCTGGGATGACTTCGATCCCAACCCGCAGGATCTGGTGCTGCTCTCGCCTACCAAGGGATACGTGACCCTCTACGGCAGCGGGAAACTGCTCGTCATCGACCCGGCGATTCTCGATCCCGCGGTCGATCCGGCGTGCGACTCGTTGATCGTCAAGAGGATCGATCTCGGGGCATTCGACGGCGACGGTGTCCCCGAGATGGATCAAATGGTCGTCATCGACGGAAGACTCTTCGTCTCGTTGCAGCGCCTCAACCCGTACCCACAGGTCCACGCGCCCGGCAAACTGGCCGTCATCGACACGTCTACCGATACCATCATCGGCAGCGTTGACCTGACGATCTCCAACCCGTTCGCGGCGACCAAGGGGCTCGTCTACGACGAGTTCGAAAAGCGAATCTACGTCGCCGGCCCCGGCACCCACGCCACTGACCTGAGCGACGGTGGCATCGAAGTCGTCAACCCGCAGACGCTGCAGTCCGAGGGCGTACTGGCGACCGGCGCAGAGCTTGGGGGCGATCTCTTCGACTTCGTATTGGCAGGGTCGAAGCGCGCCTACGGGGTGGTCGCCGGCCAAAGCGCGAACTCAGTCGTCGAGATCGACCTCGAGGCCGGCGCGGTCGAGCAGGTGCTGCTGAGCAGCACCGAACTGATCAGCGATATCGAACTGACCGAGCGCGGAGAACTCTGGGTAGCGTCGCGCGAGGATACCGACGAGATCAACCCCGGCCTTCGCATCTTCCGCATCAGCGACAACTCCGAACTCACACCGGCGCCGATACCCGTCGGCAGCCTCCCGTTCACGCTCACCTTCGCGCCGTAGCTCGCTTGCGCTGGCTCTGGCGCGGGGTGCGCGCTACGCGAGGGTCATGGACGAACAGCAGGTCGGATCGCCAGCCGCGTGGCCAGCCGCGCTGCCCTGGCTGGTCGTGCTGTTCGCACTGTTCGCATGGCTCGGCCGCGTCGATCTGCTCACCCCGGACGAGGCCAGGCACGCCGAGATCGCGCGAGAGATGCTCGCGGGCGGCCACTGGCTGACCCCACGAATCTACGGAGAGCCCTACTACGACAAGCCGGCTCTGTTCTACTGGTTGATCGACGGCGGGTTGGCGCTGTTTCGCCCGAGCGCATGGGCGGCACGCCTTCCCTCGACGCTGGCGGCGCTGCTGAGCATCGTGGCGACGTCGTTCTGGGTAGGCAGGGCCTGGGGGCGCAGGACCGCGCAGATTGTCGCCGTAGTCCTGGCAACCACGCTCTTCTTCGTAGCGGTGGGCCGCTACGTCGTCGTCGACATGCTGCTCACCGCCGGACTGACCGGCGCGCTGTCCTGGATGGGAGTGCTGTTGCTGGACCAGCCCGCGCGCCGTCTGCCGACCTGGCCGATGTACGTATTCATGGCACTCGGCTTCCTGGCCAAGGGACCGGTGGCGGTGGTGATCGTCGTCGCTGTGGCGGTAGTGATGGCGATCGTCGAAAAACGGCCGGCATTGCTGCTGGAACTGCGTCCCTTCTCCGGAGTTCTGATCGTGACCGCCCTGGCCGGCCCCTGGTACCTCGGCGCCTACCTGAGCGACCCTGCCTACATCAACACGTTCCTGTGGCACCACAACTTCGCACGATTCGCGGTGCCCGGCGCGCTGGAACACCAGCAGCCCTGGTACTTCTACCTGCTCGCGCTGCCGGTGTGCCTGCTACCGTGGAGCATCTTTCTGGCGCCGGCGCTTCGTCTGGCGTGGAGAAGCCCCAACACCGGGGTACGTCACGCGCTGGCCTGGGCGACGGTGGTGGTAGGCTTCTTCAGTTTCTCGCAGACCAAGCTGCCTACCTACGTGCTGTCGGCGTTCCCTGCGTTGCTCGCACTGGTAGCCGTGTACATCGACGAAACGCTGACACGGCGCAGCCCGGTCCCCAGGGCACTGGAGGCCGCAACCATCGCGTGGACGATTCTGGCCGCGACCATCGCGGTCGGCGGGGTAGTGTGGGTAGTTCTCGAAGCACCGTACACCTGGACGCGCACGGTGCTGGCATTACCCGCGGTAGCGGTAGCTGTCTGGTCCTACCGCCACTCGCATCGGGCCGAGAGCCTGGTCGCGGCCGTGGCCGCGGCAGCGCTCTCGCTGATCATCGTCGTCTACGGCAGCGCAGCCGACGCGGTAAATTCGCACAAGAGTCAGCGCCGCGCGGCACAGATCGTCAAAGTCGAGTTGCCGGCCTACGCGGCCCTTGCCAGCTACCGCGTGGCTCCGCATGCGATGGCGTTCTACAGCGCACGCATGGTGCGGCGCTGCGCCGACCCGGAAAGTGCGACCGCCGAACTGATCGCCGGTGCCGACGCGGCGCTGCTGACGAGGCGGAAATTTCTTCCCGAACTCGGTCTCGAGCCGTTGCCGAGGTGGCTGGCGCTGGCTTGGTCGAGTGGCGATGGACAGGTGCTGGTGGTGGGGGGGACGCTGGCAGCCAACCGACCTGTCGTACAAGAATGAACAGTGCGACGATGGCGGAGAAGGGAGGGAGTCGAACCCTCCGCCGACCGCTGAGGCCGGCATCACGGTTTTGAAGACCGGCCGGGCCACCGGACCCGATCCCTCTCCCCTCGGACACGGTTTCCACCCGAGTCCGCAGCCCTCACGTCCTAGCGGCCGCTCTCGCGCAGGGCAAACTCCGACGTGGCACGCGTGCCACGAAAAGGCGCCTTTTCTGCGACTTTAGTTCGGGTTGCTCAAAGATTGTCGGGATGTTCTAATGCCTCCACTTTTCGTCTTCTAGGACCGACACGACGAGTGCGCGAGGGAGCGGCTCGTCGGTCGCAAGAGGGGTTTGGAATGAAACGGTTTTCGACCTTCCTAAAGGTGGGAGTCTGCCTCGCGGCGATGGCGCCGTCGTACGCCCACGCCATCTACCGCTCGAACTCTGTCGACTTCGGCGGAAACGTCAAGACGACCAACATTTTTCGAAACCCCGACATCGACCAGTGGGGGTTCATCATGCAGCGCAACAGCCTGAAGCTCCGACTGGAGTGGAAGTGGCTGCAGCGCGGCAAGGCCTTCGGTCGCTGGAACATGCCCTGGCTCGAACGCTCGGACATCTTCGTGCTCTACCGCGGGGTCTACGATTCGATCTACGACATCACCCCGGGACAGACGGACCGCTCGGACATCTCCGGTGACGTGATCGAGCCCCAATTCGCCGCCTTGGAGTCGATTCCGAAGAGCCAGCGCGACGAGTACAAGTTCAACAACCTGATCCGAGAGGCCTACATCGACCTCTATCTCAAGAACCTCCCGCTCACCCTGCGCATCGGCAAGCAACAGGTGGTGTGGGGCGAGACCGACGGGTTCCGGATGCTCGACCGCGCCAACACGCTGGACCTGAGCTGGCACTTCTTCCAGGAACTGCCACCTCCGGGGTTCGGCTTCGACGAGATTCGCCAACCGTTCTTCATGGTCAAGGGCTTGTGGGACTTCCGCGAGATCGGCCCACTCTCTCAGACCTTCGTCGAGGCCTACTGGAACCCCGGCTTCGACTGGAACCCCGGCAAGATCGCGTTCCTGCCGCGCCCCTGGGGCGTGCGACTGCTCGATCCTCTCGAGAACGCCAAGGGCACCGGCGTCTTCCAGTCGTCCTTCTGCCGTAACGCCTCGGGCGGAACCTGCGACTCGCTGCTCAACGGAACGCGCCTGTTCAACCAGGGCAACTACGAAAAGAACCCGTTGGAGAACAGTCAGTTCGGCGTTCGCTTCCACTTCCTGGCCGGAGCCTCCGAGTGGACCGTGAACTACCTCTACCAGCGCTTCTCGCCCGATGGCTCGCCGACCGCGCTGATCCGCGGCGTGCCTGAGGACAAGATGGTCTACGTGCCGGAGATCGGCCAGGAGTTGGACGCCACCACGTTCTGCGACGGCGTCTCTTACGACCCCGCACAGGCCGGAGCACCAGCGTGGGCCAAGAATGAATTCTGCGCCGAGTACTTCGCGCCCTACATCCACACCATCGGCCTGTCGGCGAATTACTTCGAGGGTGAGTGGACGCAGGCGGTGTGGCGCCTGGAGACCATCGTCGACTTCGACCTGCCTTTCTACAACGGCGATAAGCAGAATGCGCTGCTCGGACGTTCACCCAACGGCCCCATCCTGCTGCCGGGCATCTCGAACCGGAACATGTGGAAGGGCATGCTCGCGTTCGACCGCCCGACCTGGATTCGCTGGCTCAACAAGAAGACGACGTTCTTCCTGTCGGGTCAGTTCTTCTGGCATTACATCATCAATATGGAGCGGCGGCGCTGCGCGATCGGCGATCAACCCGAGTACCTCTCCAACGGCGACAAGAACCCGAACTTCATCGGCTATAGCGCCGACCCGTCGGTCAACTGTGGCGACGACAACGGCAACTTCCTGCTCCCAGGCGAGCAGACCGGTTTCATCGGTCCGCTGGACTTGCCCAAACTCGACGCACCAGCGGGCAAGGGGCGAGACACGATCCACCAGTGGGAAATGCTGATGACCTTTGCGGCTCTCGGCTTCTACCGCGGTGGAACGCTGGTACCGGCGATGATCTACCTGATGGATCCGGTCAACAGCTTCTCGCAGGAGCTGGCACTGGGTGCCGACTGGTTCTACACGCCGGACCTGTCCGTCAACCTCACCACCCGTCTGATCTGGGCGGGCGCGCCGTGGGACCCCTACAACGGACACAAGAACAACAACGACACCGATAACGGCGAGTTGTTCGAGCCCTGGTTCCTCGGCGGCGGCAACCGCGGGCGATCGGAGACCAGCGTTCAACTGACCTGGCAGTTCTGATCCGCCCTAACCGGCGACGAAGCATGCGAGAACGGGGCTGTCACTTCGGTGACAGCCCCGTTCTCGCATTCAGGCGCGCTGGCGCGGGCTCAGGGTTTCCGGGTTCCCGCGGCCGCCTCGATCTTGCAGCAGATCGCCATCGCCCTCGTCCGGGCCTGAACCGGGCAGTCGCTTCCGCCGGTCTGCAGGCAACTGAAGAAGGCCTCCTCGGTTGTGCCGGAGTGCTCCGCCAGCGGTTGGATGATGCCCATCGCCGAGGTCTGGCAGGTGCCGTCCTCCTCAGGCCTCACCTCGGCGTAGCAGGTGCCACCGGTCAGCATCTCGCCGGGGCCGCACTTGACCCTCGAGGCTGCGGCCGAGTTGCGTCCCTCTCCCGAGGGCGCCTCGGCAACCACTTTGCGGCACACCAGCGAGTCCGCCGCGGCCGGATGGACGCCGGCGCCGAACGAAGCGACGAGCGTGAGAAGGGTGATTGCCGATACGGTAGTGGAACGAATTGGGTTCATGGGTCTCCTCTTGACGGAATCGACAGATTGCGGTCGTGGGCGAATTGTCTCGGATCCCGAGCCTGCGTCAAACTGCGGATTTCGTGCGGGCCCATCGGTCCTGCGGCGACTGCGCGTGGGTCCTCCGGGGGGAAACACCCTTGACACTAGTGTCGTCTGACAACTAGGGTGCGAGCGACTCGGCTCGGACCCCCAATGCCTGTCAGGCCGGGATTCGAGCCGTTTTTAGCTATGCAGCGGTTCCACAGGAGGAGCAGTATGACCATTCGATCGATCAAATTCGTGCGCGGCGCCGTCGGAGCGGCCGCGGTCCTTGCGCTGGCGGCCGGGCCAGCTTCGGCGACCCATCTGGGTCCACTCGATTCCGACGCAACCGCATGCCGGGCGGCGATTTCCAAGTCCTACGGCAAGTTGATCTCGACGACGGGCAAGACCCTGGCGTCGTGCCACAAGCTTCGCGACAAAGGCAAGAACACCGTCGCCGACTGCAATGACCTCAGCGACCTGACCAACGTCGACCCGAAAGGCAAGATCGCCAAGGCGGCCGCCAAGATCAACGATGCGATGGCGAAGTCCTGCGTCGGCCAGACCGAACTGCTGGCGTCGGAGTACTACATGTCGTGCCCCGAGCCTTGCGGAACAACGCTCGGACTTGCCAACCCGATGACGAGTTTTGCCCAGTTGAACTCGTGCCTGGGCTGCGCGGGCCCCCGGCTGGTGGCCGACCTCTACGCCGACGCTATGGGCGTCCCGGCAACGCTGCCGCTCTCCACGGACGACGGCAAGTGCCACGGCGCCATCGCCAAGGGCTACCAGAAGTACCTCGACGCGTTGGTGAAGGGCCGCCAGTCCTGCCAGGGCACCGAAGACAAGGCGCTGAACAACACGCTCACGCCGTGTGAGACCTCCGATCCGAAAGCCAAGGGCGCCACCGCGCTCGGCAAGGCCGGCGAAGGCATCGACAAATCGTGCGCGGCCGCCAATCTGGCCAACCTCGACTCTTGCTCGGCCGTAGATGCCACCGCGCTGAAATCGTGCCTCGGCAGCGCGTTCGGCGACGCCGCCGACACCGGATTCACTACCGGCTACGAACTGCCGGCGACGATCTGCCCGACCACCGTGCAGACGTCCATCCGTGCCGGCTGCAGCACCGACGAGGGCCTGACCGCTGGCGTGTGCAGCAAGGGCGGACAGACCAACACGACGCTGTCGGTGGGCTGGACCGGTACCGGTCACGGCATCGACCTGCCCGACCACTACTCGATCTCGGCGGATGTCACCTGCCCTGGCCCCGGAGCGGGCTCGTGCGGAAGCTGCACGATCGATGGAGTCTCGACTGTCGATCCGCAGTACGCCGACTTCTCGCGCTGCAAGGCCGATCCCACCATCCCGTGCAGCCCCCCGTTCGCCAATAACCCGGCCTGCCCAAGCGGCGGGACCTGCTCCTACTTCCTCGGCGCGCCGCTGGCGTTCTCGGGCGGTGGCGCGTTCACCTGCTCGCTGAACACCCTGTTCACCGATATCAGCGGCACGGCCGACCCGGACGCGGGCAGCAGCCTGCTCAATCTGGAACTGCGCACGATCGTCCACACCGGCGAGGGCCAGACCCAGCCCTGTCCGCTGTGCGTCGACGACACGACGCCACAGGACGGCATAAAGACCGGTCACTGCGTGGGTGGTGCCAAGGACGTCGCTACCAACCCGGGATGGACCTGCGACGTTCAGGCCTTCGACCTGACCTACTCGGGCACCGACCCGAGCCACAGCGGCCCGAGCCTGGACTGCCCGCCGGCGCAGCCGGCCAACATCAGCGGTACCGGACTGGCCATCAGCCTGCCGCTGACGACCGGCAGCACCAGTCTGGCGTTCCAGAACGCCTGCGACGCGCCGAACGGGGCCTACATGTGTGCTTGCGGTCAGTGTTCCGGCAACGTTGCGCTGGGCTGCCGCAACGACCAGGACTGCATCGACGCCGGTGCGGGAACCTGTACCACCAATGGCGGTGGCCAGGCCGCGCTGCGCAAGCCCAACGCCTGCTCGGGCTTCACCTGCGACGATGCCGGTGCGCTGGATCGTGGAGAGTGCGGAATAGACACCAACCTCGATCAGTTCTGCGATGGGTTCTTGCGCGCCAGCGGACGCGGTGTACTCGACTGCCTGGACGACGACACCTGCCGCTCTCTCGACACGGCTTGCCCGGGCGGAAACTGCGGAAACTGCACGCACCTCCAGTTGCGTAGCTGCTTCATGGATCCGATCCAGACCAGCGGCACCCCGGACACCGAGAACCCGGTGCTGGCAGGGCTCTTCTGCCTGCCGCCGACGGCCAACGTCTCGATCAACGAGACCGTAGGCAATCCGGGCGCTGGCCTGGTCAAGGTCGACTCGCTGGTGCACCTCGGCTACTGAGCCGGGCGATAGAGGCCGCTGGAAGTCTGCGGACAACCACGGCCGTGACCGGAAGAACCCCCGGGCGCGAAGGCGCTCGGGGGTTCTTTCGTCTGAAGCAGGCTTCCATCTTGACATAAGCCCCGCCTGCTCCGTAGGTTGGGCCCGCTCGCGCGAGGACGTTGAGAATCTCGCGGGAGGTTTTACGAGTCTGACCGGTTGCGCCCAGGGCACTCGTGCCTCGACCGGAGCGTTGGTCATCCTCGCCATGTCTCAAACAAGCCCAGGAGGGAGGAGCATTTTATGAAAATACGAACGATGGCCGGCAGGAGCTGGATGGCGACGACGGTTGCCGTCCTACTGGTGGCCGCGGCGTCGACGTCGCACGGCGCCGCGCTGAACACCAAGTTGGAGATCAAGTGCTTCGGCGCGCTCGCCAAGGCGGCCAGCAAGCATCAGGCCGCAGTAGCCAAGGCAATGGCCAAGTGCCGCGACGGCGTGATCGACGGAACCCCGGCAAATATCGCCGACTGCCCCGATGTCACCGCGCAGGCGGCAATCGACAAGTCGGCAGCATCGATCGCCAAGAGCGTCACCGCCAAGTGCAAGAGCACTTGCAGCATCTCGGGCGCGGCGTGCATCGACAACCTCTTCTGCCCTCCCAACGGCGCGACTCCAGAGAACTGCACCGCGGGCGCCAAAGGCCTCCCGTTCAGCGCCGCCAACATGGGCTTTCCGGGCTCCTACTGTGAAGCCGTCATCGGCGGCCAACTGAAGGATGGCGCCGGCTTCGGCGAGTGCATGGCCGGACTTGCCGAAACCAACGGCAACAGCGTCGTCGATCTCGTCTACGGCAGCGTCGACGATGCATCCGCGCTCAGCAAGGACGCCACCACGTGCCTCGAGGCAATCGCCAAGGCCCTGCCCAAGTCCGCCGGCAAGATGTCCGGCGCTGTCTCCAAGTGCCGCACCACCCAACTCGGCCTGGACCCGGCGGTGATCGCGCCTGATGACTGCCCGACCTCGGACACCAAGACCTCCGAGAGCCTGGCGAAGGAAATCACCAAGCTCAGCGAAACGATCGACAAGAAGTGCACCACGCCCGCGATCCTGGAGTTGGACCTGTGCGGCCAAGGTGTAGGGGGAGTCGCCGATGCTGCCGCCGCCAAGGCCTGCCTCGGCGACATCCTGAACGAGTCGGCCTACTCGACCGAATTCCTCGAAGACCGTGACTTCATCGGCATCAGCCTGATCAACGCGGCCTACCCGACCACGACGTCACCGCGTTGCGGCGACAATCTGGTCAACCAGATCCCGAGCCAGTTCTTCCGCCTCGGCGAAGAATGCGATGGCACCGACGACGCCGCGTGCGGCGCCGGCACCTGCTTCCCGCCAGGCGATCGCTATCAGTGCACCTGCTCGACGACCAAGCGCTTGCAGTCGTACGCGACCGGCGCCACCGCCGACCTGGACAACGGCTGGAGCGGAGCCTCGCACAACTCGCAAGTCACTCAGGGCGCCGGCTTCGTCACCGACATGACGAACTGCGACTGCGACCTGTTCGGCACGGGCTCCAACGCGGCTACCTGCCAGCCGGGCCATTCAGTCGATCCGATCTGCGACGTCTTCGGTTCCATGGGACCGCGCTGCACCTACGCCCCGTACGACGGGATCACCTGCGACGCGCACGGCAACATCAACGGCGTGCAGACCGACACCGATTGCCAGGTCTGCGACTCGAATTCGATCAACGCCGGCTCTTATTGCCAGACCGAGTCGGATTGCGCCTCGCAGTGCTTCAGCCCCGCGGGTGCGGTTACGGGCACCTGCGAGAAGCAGAGCGACTGCACCGAGCCCGACGTTTGCAAGGGACGCTGCGACACGCAGAACGCCCGCTGCAACGTGCTGCGCAACGGCGCCCCGCTGCCGCTGTCGTCGCAGGGAACCTCGGTGTGCGTCGACGTGCGCTACTTCACCGACGTCACCGGCACCCGCAACATCCTGACCGGCGAGCACGCCGTGAACTTCGACCAGAAATCGGTCACTTTCCTGGCCCAGAGTTCGTCGCGGCCTTGCCCGGTGTGCGGCGGCTTCTGCACCGCGCCGGGATCCAAGGTCGGCGAGATCTGCGAGGGAACGTGCACGGGTCCGTCCACGGAGTGCCGCGGCGGAGAGAACAAGGGACTGGTCTGTGCCGGCGATGGCGACTGCCCGGGTTCGAAGTGCCTGGGAGTGGCATGTCGCTTCGATGGCGATTGCACCGATCCGGGCGCTACCTGCGGCGCCGCCTCGCCCGAGTGCATCGGCGAGGACTGCCAACTCGCTTTGCTGTGCGCCGGCGGCACCAACGACGGCCGCTCCTGCCGCATCGAAGCGACGACGGCATTTGGAACGACCTCGGTCGATTGCCCGCCCAAAGTAGCCGACAACATCAGCGGCTCGGGGCTGCACATCAGCTACACGCCGCTCACCAGCGAATCGGTTTCGCTGGAAAACCCGGGGACCTGCGACACGCCGGGCTACCAGAACATGGACGGCTGCTTCTGCGTGACCGGCGGCGGCAGCACTCGCACCCAGCCCAACCGCTGCGCTGCTGCGTGCACCGCGCCGGGCGCGACCTACGGCAGGGGCTGCGGCGGCAACTTCACAACCTGCGTGGGCGGCACGGAAGCCGGCGCGGCCTGTGACGGACCGGGCGACTGCTCAGGCGGGGGCGCCTGCACCGGGAACCCGAAGACTTGCGACGCCGGCTCCAACGCCGAAAACTCCTGCTCCGTCGACGGCGACTGCCCCGGCGGCCTTTGCGTCGATGCCTGCCCAGGCGGCCTCTGCGCGCCTCTGTGCGCGGAGAAGGGCGTCTGCACCGGTGGCGCCAACGACGGCCTCGGCTGCGGAGTCGACTATGCTTGCCCCGGCGGTAGTTGCGTCGTGACCGACGCGGAAGAAGGCGTCTGCGCGGCCGGCCCGCCGCTCTTCAACTGCAACGGCAAGGGCCACGAGTTCCGTCCTTGCTTGCCCGGCTATGAAGGCACCACCAACGGCTGCGAGGGCGGCGTCGACAACATCGTCGGCAACGAAGACGACTACGTCGGAGCCGGCATCTGCGTCGCCACCGTTCGCGCCTGCTTCGTCAACAACGGAGCCGCCGAGGGTGGTGATACCTTGAACGGTCAGGGCGATGCGACCAACACCAAGTCGGTCACCGTGTTCTGCATCCCGGCCAGTTCGAGCAGTTCGGTCAACGCGACCGCCGGCCTGCCGGGTCCCGCCCGCCTGCGGCAAGCGGGCGGAGTGGTGCCCAACTTCACGCCGCTACCGTAGCGAGTTCCGCGAGCCGGCTTGCCGGCTGGCGGAAGGTGAGAAAAGCCCGCGTCTCCGCAAGGAGGCGCGGGCTTTTTCTTTGGTGCGTGTGCAGGCTGGGCGTGTCCGCGCGCTGGGCGCCGCTTGGGTCAACCCGAACACACGGTCGGAAACCGCCCAGCAAGCGGGGGCGGTGGGATGGATCTCAGGGAGCCGCGGGTGCCGGCGCTTTGGGAGCTTCGGGAACCTCCGGCGCCAGCTTGTACGAATCGAGATCCTCCTTCGGCTTCTTCTCGGCCGCCGCCGCTTTGCGGAGTTGATCGTCCTTGTCCGACCAGTCGGCGACCCTGGTCATCACGAAGCGGCCCTTGAATTCGACGTTGATCGGAAACGGTGCCGACGCCATCGACACCGTCACGTACGATCCCTCGATCCTCTGCGGTGTCATCGATTCGAACCCGTACACGTCAACGATCTTGCCGCCCGACGCGCCTCGGACCGGGTTGCCGTCCAGATCGACGAGCAACGCGTGCTTGGTCCCCTTCAGCCCCTCGTCGCCGGAGAGGGACTCATCGTAGTCGCTGGCCGCCACCAGCCGGTGCTGGCCTCTCATGAACAGGGGAGGATCGCTCACCGGCAGAGTAGGCCACGAGCCCGCGAGCGACTCGATGTCGGCAGCGGCGGCCTGCCACAACTGGTGGGTCCGGCGTGTTTCGTCGAGTTTGTCAGCGAAGGGCAACCTAACGTCCAGCACCTGGATATCGGCATTCTCGCCGCCAATCGCCGAGATCGCCTCCGACCCGCCCTTGGAAACCGAGTACTTGATCTTGATCAGACGCGCGGTGGTCATCCGGATCGCGGGACGGCGGATGGTCAGCACTACGCTCTGGGGCAGGGACTGCAACCCCTGCTCGAAAGCCGCCACGTCGGCCACGTCGGTGGAGTTCAGCTTGCGCACGATATCGCCGGCCATGATGCTGAATTCCGCGCACTTGCCCGCATCGAGCAACTCCGTGACCACCACGCCCTTGGGATTCTTGCCGACCAGCGGCTCGAGATCGGCCGGAATCGGACCCACCTTGAAGGGAACCGGACGGCCCTCGGCGGGGCGTGGGTACTGGACGCGGAACTCGGGAACGATCTGCTGCACCGAAAGCCACACGCCTCCGATGTCGCCCCCGATCGGCCCTTCGACGGTGGTCTGCTGGACGAAGGCACGAGCCCCGTCTGGCAGCAGCAGAAGTCCGATGGCACCGGCCACTGCCGCGGCGGCTGCCCTGCGGTGGTGACGAGTACGTCGGACGCGGAAATGCGAGAACGAAAAGGAATCGCTTGGCATGTAACCTCCTTGATATGGAATCGGGGTATTGAAAAGTTTGCCGAGGTTGTCGCAGCAACGCGCTTTCCCACGGCGAAGAGTCTTGCTATACGCCCGATTTATCGGGCAAAGCAACTGGCTCGGCTGGTGCCGACAAGGCAGAGAAGAGGCCACCCTGAGACGAGTCCGTAGCTTGACAATCCGCGGGGGTCCCGGCTAAACGTACACGTCGTAGCCTGTTTCTTGGCCGGTCCGTCAGTGGGTTGACGAGGGGCTCACATCGTCGGGCCTTTTCATCCGACCGAGACCGCAAAGCGCAAAGGAGTGGAATTAATGAATACTTGGTTTCGCAAGCTGGGGCTGAGCGTCCTGGCGGTCACGCTGGCCGGCGTGCTCGGTGGATGTGACGAAAACGGGGGCAACGCCCTTCTCCGCCTCTTCTTCGGCATCAACGGAAGCGGCAACTGCGACCGGGTGATCGTCACCGTCGACCTCGCTGCCGCCAACGCCGTCATCAGCCGCGACAACGAGGGCGCCCTCGAGTGCGTGCTCAACGCCCAGCTGGCTGCGGCGGGATGCGACCTGAACCTCTCCGAGGATGGCAACACGCTCACCGCGACAATCGATGCTTGCACGATCCCGGCGGTGACGGGCCTGATAAGCTGCCTGTTCGAAACCGTAGACATCTCGGCGCTCCAGGGCGAGACCACCGCGCAGTGCGACTGTCACGCGCCTGGCTGCGACACCCACCCGCCGGTCTGCGTGAGCCCGGATCCCGATCCGACCGCTTGCGAAGACTGCAACAACGGCGTTGATGACGACGGCAACGGCCTCGTGGACTGCGAGGACCCGAACTGCCGCAACGCGCCCAACTGCAACACGACCACCACGACGTCGTCGAGCACGACCAGCACGACCCAGTCGAGCACGACCACCACGTCGACGATCACCACCACGACCAGCACCACGTCGACGACGACACCGCCGAATCTCGACTGCGTCCTGGTGTTCCGCCTGAACGACGATTCGTCGGTCGGAGCCCTGCAGTGGGACACCGCCTACGACAGCGCACCGGGCGGATTTGCCGGGAACGCCGGCGATGTCGACTGCGCCGCGCTGCCGGGAGCCGGCGACGTGATCTTCTCGGCCAACGACAAGGAAACCCAGAAGGTGCTGACGATCGGCATGACCGGTGTCGAGGGCTTCACCGGCCCGGTCGATATCGCCCAGTGCCGCTTCATGGCCACGGTGCCACCGGTGGCCGGCGACTACGACATCACCGTCGTCGATGCGTCGGATCCCGAGGGAACGCCGATCTTCCCGCTGCCGCCGGTGATCCTGCACAGCATCACGTGCCAGGGACCGACCACCACGACCAGCACCACGCTCGAGCCGCCGACGACCACGACGACCGAGCAGCAGGTGACGACCACCACGGAACCGACGCAAGCCGGCAAGTACACCGTGACCTTCTCGCAGACCAATGCCACCACCTACGGTGCGCTGCAGTTGACGATCGGTTACGGAAACGCTCCGGGCGAGTTCACCGGCACCGGCGCAACGGTGGTCTGCACCAAGATCTCCGCTGCCGGCACCCCCGCCTACAACGACAACGAGGTCGCCGACACGCTGGGGCTCGGGTGGATCTCGCTCGATGGCTCGACCGGTCCGCAGACGCTGACCGTGTGCGATTTCGACGCTACCTCGACTCCTGTACCGGGAGACTTCTCGGTGACCATCGAAGACGCGGTCGATCCGGACTTCAATCCGATCACCGTCACGATCGGGGTGGCCGTGGCGCCGAAGCTCTGATCAACGTGAGACTTTGATCTCTCGTTAGTCAAGTTCGTAACGGGGGGAGCCTTTCTCAGGAAAGGCTCCCCCTTGTTTTTTGGAAGAAACTCCCAGGAGGAGGGGACCTAGATGAAATCGAAGTGGATGTTCTTTGCCGCCGCCTTGCTCGGCGCTCAGCTTCTCGCCCAGCCCGCCGTCGTCGTGGCCGGCAATATGGACTGCGGCCAGCCGATCTCGAGCGGCGCGAACCCGCTGGCCAGCGACGCGTTGGCGGTTCTGAAGGCCGCCGTCGGACAAACGATCCAGGCCTGCGTCGACAAGCCGTGCATCTGCGACGTGGACGACAGCGGCGGCATCACCGCGAGCGATGCGCTGCGCATCCTGAAGAAGTCGGTCGGCCAGGAAATCGACCTCATCTGCGACTGCCCGCCCGGCGGCGCGGCCTGCACCTCGGCCGAACTGACCACGTTGACCGGCTCTGACCTGGACTCGGGCTGGACCGGACTCGGCCACAACGCCGACGTCGTCATCGGTTCGACGATCACCGCCCGCACGCTGCGGCGTTGTTCCGACAATCAGGCGGCCTGCGTGAAGAACAGCGACTGCACCAACAACGACTGCAAGAAGACTTGCGACTGCCTCGACGACAACCTCTGCGACATCACCGGTCCCACGCACTCAAAGCACTGCGTGACGACGCTGGCCAACTGCCTGACCAACGCCGAATGCCCGGTGGGCGTAGCCTGCGTGGCCACGTTCGGGCCGCCGCTGCCGCTGTCGTCGGGTGGAACCCCGGCCTGCGTTGTGACCTACTTCGACGGCCTGCTCAGCGGCACCGCCGACGCCACCACGGGAACCGGCGTGATGTCGGCGAACCTGCGCTCGCGCGTTCACCTGGGCGAACTGCTCGGACGGCCCTGCCCTCGCTGCGGGACCCCGGAGCAGAACCCGCAGGTCGGCCAGCAGTTCACTTGCGAAGGTGGCCAGACCCCCGGCGCGGCCTGCACGGTCGAAGGCGTCAGCCCCAACTTCGGCGGCGTCTCACACGCTTGCGCGCCGACCACCGGATCGAACATCTCGGGCGCCGGCCTGGCGATCCGCTTCAGCGAAGTGACCACCGGCACGACCACCAAGACCGCCAAGCTGCCGTGCAAGAACTTCAGCTTCACCTCCAATCCGCTCAACGGCACCGGCAAGTGTCTCGACAACGACCTCGCGTGCACCAGCAACGCCGATTGCAAACGTTGCACCGGCGATCCCACCACGGCCTGCACCGGCGACGGCCAGTGCGCCGGCAAGGGAACCTGCGCCGAATCGCCCGACCAGCCGATTTCGTGCGGCTTCTGGTGCCAGTGCGGCTTCTGCAACAACAACCCGAGCCTGCCCTGCTTCGAGACCGGAGACTGTCCGGAGGGCCAGGTCTGTCAGGTCGGCGCCGGCACGGGCAACGCGCAAAACGCGCCACAACAGAAGCCCAACGACTGCGCCAGCGACAAGAACATCTGCGGAATGGAGGAGGACGAGAAGTGCGCCCAGACCTTGCAGGGCCGCTGCTCGCTGCAGGAGTACCGTAGCTGCAACGACGACGCCACGTGCCAGTCCAACGGCGCGGGCCTGTGCGAGTTCGACTTCCGTCCGTGCTTCGAGCCGCGAATCTCGCGCACCGGCGTGCCTTCGCCTCTGGGCAGGCACTGCACCGACACGCTGGTGACATGCTCCGTCAACGGCGACTGCGGCGTGGGCGGCACCTGCCTGGACGACACGTCGGTAGCGCAGACCGTGGCTCTGTTCTGCGTGCCGCAGACTGCCTCCTCGGCGATCAACAACGCGGCCGGTATCACCGGACCCGGCGCGGTCGCCGTGAAGGGCTTCGTCCGCGTGTGTCGCTGCGGTGACGGCGTGATCGGCTGCGACGAGCAGTGCGACGACGGCAACGCCGACAACGGCGACGGCTGCGACGATTACTGCCAGGAAGAGTAAGCGACCTCTGACGCGGTAGGAGACCGGCGCCGGTCTCCTACCGCCGGCCTGCGAAAGGGCCCGCCTCCTCACCGAGAGCGGGCCCTTTTTTCGTGGGAGTGGCCGACCCGGTTGTCGCCGGCGAGTCGAGTAGCGAGCCCGAGGCGTTTCTCCTAGAATCCGCGCGTTGTGCCTGAACTTCGACTGCGCCTGAACGCTTCGCTCGCTGCTGGTCTCTCCTGTATCGCCCTGGTCGCCGTAGCGGCGGCCGGGTGCGGACCGGGCGGCGGCGGAACCCTGACCACATTCGCGATCACGTTCTCGCTGAGCGCGACGCCCTCCCCACTCGACTCGCTCTCATTTGAGGTTGCCTACAGCGGCGGAGGGGATTTCGACGGACAGGGGGCCGCGGTCGAGTGCAGGCGCATGAGCGGCGCCGTCGGGGCCACCAGCACCTTCGAAGACGACGACATCCAGACCCTTGCGGTCGACCTCACCGCCGGTGACACGGCAATGGACGCCGTCCACGAAATCGTTCGCTGTCTGTTTACCGCCGAGGCCGAGCCTACCACCGGCAACTTCACGGTAACCGTTAGCGAAGCCCTCGATGAAGACGGCAACGAGGTCAAGACCCAGACACAGGTGCTGGTCACGTCTATCGTTGAAGACGGC
>JACRCR010000197.1 GCA_016218925.1 Deltaproteobacteria bacterium
GCGCGCGCCCGAGCGGCGCCGCGCCGCGTGGCGAAGGGAAATCGCGGCTCGTGGCCGCGCCGTTGGACTCGGATCGAGGTTTTTCTTAGTTTTGCCGGTCTCGGCCGTCGGGCCGAGTGTGGAAGGCCGCTTCCGCACCGATGCGGTGGGCGTAGCTCAGGTGGTAGAGCCCCGGATTGTGGTTCCGGTTGTCGCGGGTTCAAATCCCGTCGCCCACCCCACTTCTTCTGTGCAGACGGTCTTGTTGCCCTAATGGAACGCATCGGGTAGCAGGGGCGCCTCGTGGGTGCGTAGCTCAGTTGGTAGAGCAGCTGACTCTTAATCAGCGGGTCGCAGGTTCGACTCCTGCCGCACCCATCACTTTCTCTTTGGTTTCACCCATCTAGCGCTGCAGGGTGGTGGGCTGAGGGCGTAGCCCGCGGCTCGCCGCCGCGCTCGCCGCCCGCTGAGTTTCATCGCAGGAGCTGCTCTGGGCGCCGGGCAACGCGATGGCCGCCTCTCATCGGAGCGACCGCTGGCCAGGCGCGATTGCCGGCTCGGCGGGCGATTAGCCGGCGCGCGTGTCCTCTCTGGCGAAGGCTGTCGGTGCGGGGCTTACTCGACGCCGCACAGATTGCGCTGGGCGACTCCGCAGGAACCGCACGAACCCGACTGGGCGACGGGCTGGGGCTCGGAGCTTCCTACCGCGAAGGCCGAAAACAAACGCGTTACGCGCCGGCTCTGACACTCGCGACAGGCAACAGCGGCTTCATCGGCGCTCGATAGAGTGAGTTCTTCGAACCGCGCGCCGCACGCTCGGCATTGATATTCATGAATGGGCATCCGCGAATTCCTCCTCGACCCGTTTCCCGTCGCGGCTCCCACTATCGCGGACCGCACCCGGAAGGAACCGTGTCGGGGCAACGGACGAGACGTTGCTACGTGAACCACTCCGTTGGCGGCCGCTCGAAGAACTCCGCGAGCGGGATCCCCGTCCCGCGGCCGTCGCAGTTCGAACGCAGGCGCGTTGTCACGCGAGTGGATCTGCGTCACATCTGTGTGCCGATGAAGACCGCGCAGCCCCTGCTCACCGGCGAGTCCGACGCGAGGTTTCTTGCCATCGTCGATCGCGTCCACGCGATCACGTTCTTACTTCCAGCGGGTCGTGCGTCGAGAGCGCCGGGCGCGCGCGCCCTCTGCGTGGTATTCGCGGCGGCGTTGCTCGCCGCCGTCTCGCCAACCCTGGCGACGGCGAACACGCCGGCGCAGCCCAGCACCGCAGCAGCGCGCGCGTTCGACGTGCAGTCCTTCGGTGCGCGCTGCGACGGGCAGGCCGACGACACGACGGCGATAGATGCGGCGCAGCGAGCGGCGGCTGCGGTCGGCGGTGGCATCGTCGACTTCCCGGCCGGCAAGACCTGCGTAGTCACCCGAAGACACTCCGGCGCCGCGGCGGTTACCATCGCCGGCGATCATCTGACCTTTCGCTGCAACGGCGCCACGCTGCGCGCCGCCTCGACCGCACCGCCGCGCACGACAGAAGAAGAAATGTTCTTCGCCAGCGCGCTCAGAGCCGTGGGCCGCCACGATCTCGTCTTCGAGAACTGCAACTTCGACGGTCGCCGCAGCGCAGCCCCCGATCCGCGGATGTCGTTCCTGGTCGGCGTTCAGACCAGCGGCGTGCAGATTCGCGGCGGGCACTTCCACGACATCACCAATGATCGTGGTGCGATCCTGGCCACATCCTACGATTGCCGCCTGGATGAGGCGGGTGCGTGTGCGAGCTCGAGCAGCAACCTGTGTTTGCGCGACTGGACGATCGAGCACAACCGCTTCGACCGCAGCGTCGTCGGCCTGTGGATCGAAGAGAGCTTCCAAGACGTTCGCGTGGTCGCCAACACCCTGTCGAAGATGGACTTGGCACCGTACGTGACCGCGCCGGATGACTACGGCTACGCGATCCCGGACGGTTATCGGCTGGGAGGCTACACGTTGCTGCGCGCGATTCGCCTGTCGGGGTTCGCGCGCGCGCCGTCGGCGTGTGAGATCCGCGGCGTGCACGTCGCCGGCAATGAAGTCGAAGGTCCGCTCGCGATCGAGATCTGGAACAGCGCGGCGGGGCGGGGTCGCGACGTGCGTCGCGCCCACGACATCGTTGTCGAAGGCAACACGATGCATTCGCTCGGCGGCGCCTGGGTGAATTCGGCGAGCAAGGTGGAAATCCGCGGCAATACCTGGCGGCGACTCGCGCTGGACCGCGACGGGATCGACGCCTACCGGCGTGGCGGTGGGACGGTCCACGATCTGCGCGACACCTCGGGCGTGTTCGGCGCCGGCATCGAGGCGCGTCCGCTGAGCGACTATCGCGTTACACGCAACGTGCTCGACGGCGGTTACGCGAGCGGCACCAGCAACGAAGGCGGCGGCTTCGGCATCGTGATCGGCGCAGGATGGGGTAAGGGTGACGGCGTTGTCGCTGACAACACCGTCGCCAACAGCTACATCGGCATCAAGGTCAACGAAGTCCAGGGGGCGACCGTGCGCGGCAACCGCATCAGCGGCTGTTACCACGCCTTCGAGTCCGACTTCGGCCAGCTTCCGATCGACAATCCGGACGCCGATCAGAGCGGTAACTTGTTTTCGGGTAATACGGTCGAGTCCGACGAAGTCGCAGCGGATACGGCCGACGGCATCTTGTTCACCGCCTCCGTGCGTCCGACCAGCGAGGCGTGGCGCATCGAAGGCAACCGGATCCGTCACAAGCCAGATTCCGCCAACGTCACGGCGGCCATCTACTTCGCCAATCCGCTCGGCAGCTACGAAGTTGTCGGCAACACGGTCAGCGGTTTTCGCAGTTACGCGGTCCGCGACGCTGCCCTGCGAACCTTCTACCAGGGGAACGTCTTCGACAGCCTGCAAGAGAAGCTCACAGGAACGGTGATGCCTTTTCGTTTCGACGAGCAGGCCGGCAAGTCGGTGACCGTGAAGGATACGACGGTGCGTCGCTGCAACACCGTAGCGGCGGTGTCGGCGCCGCCGGGCCCCGATCCGCCGCGGCAGAGCTACGAGCTGGGCACGGTGAGTCACGACGGAGCACTCAAAGACAGGGCGATCAGGATCTCGCCGCAGTGAATGTGAGCCGAGCGGACCGCGGCACAAGCGGCGCGTTTCAGCTCCGCGGCCGCTTGTGCTGCGCCAGCGAGTACGCCTTACCGAGCCGGGCCGCCCGCAAGAGGGGTGCACAGCGGTGGGTGGCCGGCCGAGACTGGTCGTCTATACTGGCCGGATGCGAGCGCAGGGGACGGGCAGGGGGGGAGCTGGTGGCCCAGGCTGCGACGCCGGGGCCGGCGGGATTCGCGCTGCCCTCGGCGCGAGACGCCGTAGCGCCGGGCGCGCCAATGGCGCCGCGCTGGCCCGGCGCGTTTCAGGGCCGCGCCGGGCACGAAGTCTTGCCGCGACTCTCTGCGCGGCGTTGCTGTGCGCCCAGGCCACCGACATGGCCTGGGCGCAGCCCGCGCAAGACCAGCCCACCGACGACGGCCTGTTCGTGATCTCGCCAACTCCGACGATGCCGGCGCCGGCCGATGTCCCGTCGCGCCGCGAAGTGCCGCCGGATGAACTATCGCAGGGCCGATTCCACGCAGATACTCCCTCGCAGATGCCGGCGCCGGCAGGCGGCTTCTCGGCGGGTCAGGCACCCGGCGGATTCCCGATTCAGTCCGCCCCGACGAAGTCGCGTCCGCGTCTCGAAGGCGAATGCGGAGCACCTGCCGGCGTCGCCATTCTGGTCTCTCCGTCGCGGCCAACGCCGGGAAAGACGCTGCGCGTGCTGGCGGTGTCGGAGAGCGCGGTCGATGCCGTGCTGGTGGTGGGTGACGAAGCCGGAGAGCGCGTTGCAAGGGACGAAGAGCGTCACGGCGGTCCGCCTTACTGGTGGAGCGTGGAGATGCTGACGTTCGAGCCTGGGCACTTTCGCGCCAAGTTGGCCAGGCTCGACGGAAGCGACGCCGCATGTTCGTACTTTGACGTCGAAGTACGAGAAGAAGCGCTTGGACCCGCGCCGCCGCTGCCGATCTTCTGGCCGGTCGAACGACAGTGGGACCGCGACTACGAGAATCTCTACTCGGCGTGGGTCGAGAGGCTCTTCGATGCCCCGCTGGATACGCAGCCGACCTGGCACAACCTTCACGAGGTGACGCGCGACACCAGCCGCAATCTGCTCCACGATCACCTCGGCCTTGGCGAAGACGATGACGGAGGCCTCAGACTCGAGCCCGATTGCGCCGACCTGCCGTTCTTCTTGCGCGGTTATTTCGCTTGGAAGCTGAGGCTCCCGTTCGGATTCTCGACCTGCTTCTCGGTGGCGCCTGGAAAGCCGCCGACTTGCTCGCAGCGGCACACCAACCTGGACGTCTCGCCGCGCGCCGGCGAATTGCAACGCATGCAGCGCTTCTTCTCGCGCGAGGTCGGATGGACGGTTCATTCGGCTACCGGACGCACCGCGGCCGACGACGAGAACGGCGACCTGTATCCGACCAATCTCAGTCCGACCGCGCTGCGGCCGGGTACGGTCTTCGCCGACCCCTACGGTCACGTGCTGGTAGTGGCGCGGCGCGTGGAACAGGCTACCTTCGCCAGCGGCTTGCTGCTGGCCGTCGACGCGCAGCCCGACAAAACGGTAGCGCGCAAGCAGTACTGGCGCGGCAATTTCCTCTTCGCGATCGATCCGGCGCTTGGCGGCGCGGGCTTCAAGCACTTCCGTCCGGTCGTTTACTCCGATGGCGAGTTGCGTGCGCTGAGCAACGAGGAACTGCTGGTACATCCCGACTACGGCGACTACTCGTTCGAACAGTATGCGTCGGGGGTCGACGGGTTCTACGACCGCGTCGACGAGGTACTCTCGCCGGAGCCTCGCACCGTCGATCAGGTGTTCGGCGATCTGATCGAAGCGCTCGATCAGCAGGTGCGCGGCCGTGTACTGTCGGTGTCCAACGGCGAGGAATACGTGGCTGCGCATCCCTCCGTCATCGCGATGCCGGAAGGCGCCGCGTTGTTTCAGACCGAGGGCGCCTGGGAGGACTACTCGACGCCGTCGCGCGATCTGCGTCTGTTGATCGCGATCGACGTCGTGCGCCGATTCCCCGCGCAGGTGATGCGACACCCCGAGCGCTATCGCCTTCGCCCCGGCACGGATCCGGGCGATCTGGAGCGCGATCTTCGCGACATGCTCGCGGAGGAGACTGCCGCGCGCAGCTTCGACTACAGGCGCAGCGACGGCTCGACGTGGACGCTGCGACTCGCCGACGTACTCGAGCGCGACGTCGCTCTGGAGATGGGCTACAACCCCAACGACTGCATCGAGATTCGCTGGGGTGCGCCCGAAGACAGCGACGAGATGTCCACCTGCCGCCGTCACGCGCCCGCCGAGCAACGCCGCAGGATGGAAGGCCAGCGCCACTGGTTCCACGACCGCAACCGTCCCTCGACCTGAACGCTCCGGCGGATCGCTCCGCGACGTTTCGTCGACGGCAATGTGTGCGCGACGCGACCGACGGCACGGGGCCTGTGTTCAAGAGGACTTCGTGCGTCCGACGAAGAGCGTGTGATGAGAACCCTTGCGGGTCCTGCCTCGGGCTCGCACATGGAGCGTCTCGACGGCGAAGCCGGCGCGCGCAAGCGCCTTCTCGAAGGCGCCGCTCGCGAAGGCCGACCACACCACCGCCACTCCGCCGGGACGCAGCGCCGCACGCACCGTCGCCAGGCCGGCAGGCGCGTAGAGGCGCGCGTTGCCGGGGGCCGAGAACGCTTCGGGCCCGTTGTCTACATCCAGCAGGATGGCGTCGAAGTTCGCTGCCGCAGCGGCGAGGTAGTCACCAACGTCGGCCGTCTCGAGTCGCACGCGCGGATCTGCCAGCGCATCCCCCGATAGCGGCGCCAGTACGCCGCGATTCCACTCCACCACGCACGGCATCATCTCGACGACGGCGATCTCGGCGTCGGCCGCGAACGCGTCGAGTACACTGCGAAGCGTGAATCCCATGCCGAGACCACCCACCAGCACGCGCGGTCGCCGCCGGCCCGCCAGCGCCGCGGCGGCGACCTGCGCCATCGCCTGCTCGGAGCCGCGACTGCGGCTGCCCATCAGCACCTGGTTGCCGAGGCGTACGACGAAGCCCTCTGACTCGCGAAACAGCGCGAGGGTAGCTCCGTCGGCAGTGACCGCCGACGCCAGCAGTTCGCGTGCCCGCATGTCGCGCAGCATGCCGGTGCGGCGGTTCGGGCGCGAGCGACGATCCGGTCGCCGCAAGGGCGGTGGCTTGAATCGTGGCGCCGCAGACGGTCTGCTGTGGCTGCGACGAACCCGCCATGAGTCATGCCAGCACCGTCGACGGTACGCGCTGGGTCTTCGCCGACCTGAAGGACCTTCTGGCCAAAGCCTCGCCCGAACGTTCCGGCGACCATCTCGCCGGTGTCGCCGCCCGCAGCGCGATCGAGCGTTTTGCCGCCCAGCAGGCTCTGGCGGATCTGCCGCTGCGTGCGTTCCTCTCCAGCGAGATCGTCCCCTACGAAGACGACGAGGTCACACGGCTGATCGTCGACAGTCACGACGCGGCGGCCTTCGCGCCGGTCGCCTCGCTCACGGTCGGAGAGCTGCGCGAATGGCTGCTGTCGTCACTGGCAACAGCGTCCACTCTCGCCGCGCTCGCCCCGGGGCTGACCCCCGAGATGGCGGCGGCGGTGTCGAAGATAATGCGCCTGCAAGACCTGGCGGTGGTGTCGGCCAAGTGCGAGGTCGTCACGCGCTTTCGCGATACGCTGGGGCTGCCGGGACGTTTGGCAACGCGCCTTCAGCCGAACCATCCGACCGATGACAGCCGCGGGATCGCCGCCGCGCTCATCGACGGGCTGCTGCTCGGCGCCGGCGACGCGGTGATCGGAATCAATCCGGCCGGCGACAGCGTGGCCGACTACGTCCGCATCGTCACATTGCTCGACGATATCCGCGCGCGTCTGGAGATTCCCACCCAGACCTGCTGCCTCGGGCACGTGACCACCGCGATCGCCGCGATCGAGCGAGGCGCGCCGGTGGATCTGGTCTTCCAGTCGATCGCTGGGTCGCAGAAGGCCAACGCCGGATTCGGCGTGAGCCTGGCTGTCCTGCGCGAGGCCTTCGATGCGGCGCGATCGCTGCGGCGCGGCAGTGTCGGCAACAACGCGATGTACTTCGAGACCGGGCAGGGGGCGGCGCTGTCGGCAGAGGGCCACCACGGCGCCGACCAACAGACCATGGAGGCGCGAGCGTACGGCGTAGCGCGAGCGTTCGCCCCGTTGATCGTAAACAGCGTGGTCGGGTTCATCGGCCCCGAGTACCTCTACAACGGCAAGCAGATCCAGCGGGCCGGACTCGAAGACCACTTCTGCGGCAAACTGCTCGGCGTGCCGATGGGAGTCGATGTCTGCTACACCAACCACGCCGAGGCCGACCAGGACGACATGGACGGGTTGCTGACCATGCTGGTCGTGGCTGGCGTCACCTTCGTGATCACGGTGCCCGGGGCTGACGACATCATGCTGAACTACCAGAGCCTCTCGCATCACGACGTGCTGGCGATTCGAGAACTCACCGGGCGTCGCCGCGCGCCGGAGTTCGAAGAGTGGCTCAGGCGCTCCGGCCTCAGCGATCAGACCGGAGCGCTGGTTGAAAGCCCGGCACACGCGGCCGGCGGCGCGCTGGCGAAGGCGGTGGCGTTGCTGGCCGAGCCGGAGAAGAGCGCATGAGTTCGAGACCGCCCGTGCCGCCGCCGCTGTCGTCGCCTGAAGCCGCGGCAGCGATTGCGCCGCCCGCACGCGCCGCAGCGCTGCCAGCCGCAGTGATCGCGTCGCCGGTTTCGCGCGACCGGTTGGAACGCTGGACGGCGGCGCGAGTCGCGCTCGGTCGCGCGGGCTCCAGCCTGCCCACAAGCGTGCACCTCGGCTTCCTGCACGATCACGCCCGCGCGCGAGACGCGGTGTGGACAGCGGTCGACTTCGACGAACTGACGCGTCGCCTCGGCGCGAGCGGCGTTGTCACCGCCAAGGTCCGCAGTCAGGCCAGCGACCGCGGCGAGTATCTGAGGCGCCCGGATCTTGGCCGGCTGCTGGAGGCGGACGCGGAGGCGACGTTGTCGCACCGCGCCGGCTCCGGCTCCGCGCGTGCCGTCATCGTCGTCGCCGACGGCCTCTCGGCGCAGGCGATCCAGATCAACTCCCAAGCAGTCATCGAGGCGCTGTTACCCCAACTGGCGAACGCAGGTGTCACGGTCGGGCCGGTAGTGCTGGTGGAGCAGGGCCGCGTCGCGGTCGGCGATCCGATCGCGGTAGCGCTCGGCGCCGAGCTCGCGATCGTTCTGATCGGCGAGCGCCCGGGTCTGTCGGCAGCGGATTCGCTCGGCTGTTACCTGACCTGGTCACCGCGCCCGGGAACGCCCGACTCGCGGCGCAACTGCATCTCGAACATCCGCGCCGGCGGTCTGGCGCCTGCCGAGGCTGCCCGCAAGATTGCGTGGCTGGCAGCGCAGGCGCTGCGACGCGGCGTCAGCGGGCTTGCGCTGAAGGACGAAGCGCCGCCGGCGCAGGTCGAAGGCTGAGAGAGAACAGCGCGACCCGATGCGCGTTCAGGTCCGCTCGCGGGTCTCGTGGAAGCGCACTTCTGGCCAGTCTTTGGTCGTGCGCGCGAGTTCCCAGAGGTTGCGGGCCAGATACACCGGCGCGCCGTCGCGGTCCTCGGCCATCGCGGCGTGATGGTGATCGATGAAGCGCTTGAGCACGCCCGCGTCGGTCGCCGAGACCCAGCGCGCGGTCTCGTACGGGACGCTGTCGAAGCCGGCCTGCACGCCGTACTCGCCGGCGATGCGCGAGACCAGCACGTCGAGCTGGAGCTGGCCGACCACGCCGACCAGCCACTGCGATCCGAACAGCGGACGGAAGACCTGAGTGACGCCTTCCTCGGCCAGGTCCTCGAGCGCGCTGCGCAGTTGCTTGGCGCGCATCGGGTCTTCCAGCCGCACGCGCCTCAAGATCTCGGGCGCGAAGTTCGGGATGCCGGTAAAGCGCAGGTCCTCGCCTTCGGTCAGCGTATCGCCCACACGCAGTGTGCCGTGGTTGGGAATGCCGATGATGTCGCCGGGCAGGGCCTCTTCGGCCAGTTCGCGCTTCTGCGCGAAGAACAGGATGGGATTGTGCACCGCCAGCGTCTTGCCGGTGCGTGTGTGGCGCAGCTTCATGCCGCGGCTGAAGCGCCCCGAACACAGCCGCACGAAGGCGACGCGGTCGCGATGGTTCGGATCCATGTTGGCCTGCACTTTGAACACGAACCCGGTAACGGCCGCTTCGTCCGGCGAGACGTCGCGCGGCGCCGCGGGCTGGGCGCGCGGCGCCGGCGCCAGCTCGATCAACGCCTGCAAGAGTTCGCCGACGCAGTAGTCTTTGAGGGCGCTGCCGAACAACACCGGCGTCATGTGGCCGGCGCGATACGAGTCGACGTCGAGCGGCTTGTAGGCCGACTGCGCCAGCTCGACGCTCTCGCGCGCGAGCGCGAGAACGGCGGCGGGGATCCGACCGTCGAGCACCGGGTCGTCGACCCCGCTGCACTCGACGACCTCGTCGAACGGCGCGCCGGGCCCGGATCCGGAAGTCAGCAGGTGTCGGGCGCGCAGGTCGTAGCAGCCGCGGAAGTCGGCGCCCATCCCTAGCGGCCACGTCATCGGCGACACGTCGAGCGCCAGCGCGTTCTCGATCTCGTCGAGCAGCTCGAACGGATCGCGCCCCTCGCGGTCGATCTTGTTGATGAAGGTGATGATCGGGATGTCGCGCAGCCGGCAGACCTCGAAGAGCTTGCGGGTCTGTGCCTCGATGCCTTTGGCTGCGTCGATCACCATGATGGCCGAGTCGACCGCGGTCAGCGTGCGGTAGGTGTCTTCGCTGAAGTCCTCGTGGCCGGGAGTGTCCAGAAGGTTCATCGTGACGCCGTCGAGTTCGAAGGTCATCACCGAACTGGAGATCGAAATGCCGCGGCTGCGCTCTATCTCCATCCAGTCCGATTGCGTGCGGCGCCGGTCGGCGCGCGCCTTGACGTGGCCGGCAAGCCGGATCGCGCCGCCGAACAGCAGCAGTTTCTCGGTCAGCGTGGTCTTGCCGGCGTCCGGGTGCGAGATGATCGCGAACGTGCGCCGGGGCGATCCGCCTTGCGCGCTCCGGGGACGCGCGGGCTCTTTGGTGGTTTCGTCCATGCTAACGGGATACGCGCGCTGCGTTCTACCTGGCGCAAGGTGCGCAGCGGTAAGCCGCCTTTAGTAGAAGGCTTCGGGTCCGCGATCAACTCGCCCATCGCGTGGCACGCCACCGAGACGCGATCGCGTTGTGGCTAGCGATCGCCCGACTTGCGCGGCGCGCTGGACTTGCCGTGCGCGTAGCCGCCGCCGGGGCCGCGCCCCGAGCCCGCCTGAGCGACGCCGGTTCCAGGGGTGCTGGCGCCGACCTCCAGGGTTCCGGCCTCGGCGAGCTTGTGCAGCGCGGGATGTTCGGCGGCCTCGTCGCGGATGCTTCCGGACTCGCCCGGACCCAGATGCAGGGTTTTGCCTCCAGGCAGCGGAACCCGAAGGGGAGCGGCGGACAGATTCTTGATGCTTCTCATGGCTGGCTCTCCGGTGGGTCGAATGGCGACAGTCTACCGTGACCGGCGGCGTTGCCTACTGCCCGCCCTGCGGGGCCTCGCCCTCGCGTGGTTTTTCGGCGGCGACCGAAATCGCCACCGCGCCGGCGCGCTTGGCGGCGTCCATGATGCGCACCACCTCGCCGAGCAGCACCGAGCGATCGCCTTGAAGGATGACGAGCTTCTTGGGGTCGTCGGCCAGCAGGTCGCGCAGCGTCGCCTCGAGCTGCTCGGCCGGAACCGGTACCTGATTGACGAAGATCCTGTTGTCGGGAGTGACCGTGACGGTCAGCCCGCGGGTTTCTTCGACAGTCTGCGTGGATTTGGGCAGGTTCACTTTGGCGGCCGACTCGACCATCGCCGAAGTCGTGATCATGAAGATGATCAGCAGCACGAGGAAGATGTCGGTGAGCGGCGTGATGTTGATCTCGGCCATGATCGAGTCCGAAGACTCGTCGCCGTTCATCTTACCGAACGCCATGGGTTCCCCCGTCGTGGATGCCGCCGATGGCGGCGGCTTCTATCACACGCCCGAGACCGACTCGGAGTTGGGTGTCGAGCGCGGAGATCTTGACCTGGAAGTAGTTGAACGCGATCAGCGCCAGGATCGCCACGAACAGACCCATCGCGGTCGCTACCAGCGCTTCGGAGATTCCTGCAGCCACTACCGCAAACCCCCCGGCCCCCATCATCGCCATCTGGTGGAACGACTTGATGATGCCGATCACCGTGCCCAGCAGGCCGATGAACGGGGCCGACGAAGCCGCGGTGCCGAGCAGCCAGGTGCCGCTCCTGAGCAGCCGGGTCTCGTCCAGGCGCCGGCGCTCGCCGCACTCGACCACTTCTTCGACGCCCGGCCGGGCCAACAGCGGCAGCAGCGCGGCGTAGATGCGCGCGGCCGGGGAGGTGACGAGGTGCGCGTCGAGCATCGAGGCGGCTCCTGCCGAGTCGCCCTCGCGCAGCAACTCGCAGGTCGAATCGGTGACGCTCTCGATCGCGCTTGGCACGCTGCGCAGCACCCACAGACGCTCGATGATGATGCTGGTGGCAATGAACGACATGGCGATCAGCGGGTAGGTCGTGTACCAGGCCTGGCGGATCAGATCGAAGACGCTCAGGACGGCTGGGACGGCTGCGGTGGTTTCCATGGTTCTCCTCTCGCTCGAATCTACTACTGCTGCTGCTCTCGCTGCGCTGCGTCGGTCTAGCGTCCGCCGGCGCCGCATGCGCGTGCGGCCAGGCCGCCGAAGCGTTGCCGGGTCGTCGCGTCGCGAAGGTCGGGACGGAACTCGTCGACTTCCTTTACCGCGGAGCACGCTTGGTCGGCGTGGCCTGACGCGAACATGGCGTTGGCTGCCGCCAGCCGGGCTTCATACCAGGCCGGGCTGGCCACTTCCTGCATGGTAGCCAGGCGCGACCAGTACTCGGCCGAGGCGGCGGCGTCGCTGCGCTGGTCGGCCAGCATCGCGGCTGCGCGCAGCACGGTGCGCGAACCCGGGCTGGCGGCGACCAGTTCTGCGTACAGCGCGGCGGCTTCGTCGAATCGTCCCTGCTCGACCCAGATCTGCGCCAGATTGAGCCTGGCGTCCTGAGGGATGGGGCGTCCTTCCTTCTTCAGGCGGTCGAGCGCCGTGCCGGCCAGCGCGGCCCACCTGCGTCCGGCGCCAGGGTCGGTGTCGCCCGCCCACGCCGATACGCGCAGCAGCACCCGCGCCAGGCGCTCGAGGATGTCGAGCGAGATCGGGTCCTTGAAGCTGAGCGAAGCCAGCGCCGCGACGCCGCGCTCGGCGTCGTCGTAGCGCTCGAGTCCGGCCGCGGCTGCCAGCCTCAGTGCTGCGGCGGGTACGTGCAGCTCGCGGGCATCGGGGAACCTCCTCTCGAAGCCTTCCAGCGTGGCCAGCGCGTCGGCCGGCTGCGCGCCGGGTCCTACGGCCTGGCCCATCGCGTTGGCGAACACGGTGCGCGCACGAAGGTCGGCGACGGCCAGTCGGGCGTTGGCGGCGGCGAGCTCGTCGAAACGCTGGTAGTCTGCGGCAAGCCGCGCGCGGATCGGTTGCGCCCATTCCTTGTCGGCGTCGTCGGGCCGATTCCAGATGGCGTCGGCCAGGCACTGCACCGAGGCGGCAGCGGCGCGCAGTTCGAAGACGGCGGGACCGCGCACCTGCTCGTAGGCGTCGGCGGCTTCGGTGAAGCGGCGCGCGTTCTGCAACAATTCGCCGTAGCGGAACAGCCCTTCGTAGCGAGAAGGGTGCTGCGGGAACTTCTTGACGAAATTCTCGACCGCGGCGCTGAAGGTTCCGAGCACCTCGGGCGAAGGCTCGGCGCGGTAAACGCCTTCGGCGGCGCGCAACTGCAAGTAGGCCGCCTCTGGTGCCAGCGGGCCATCGGGGGCGAGACCGAGATAGGTACGCAACTCGCGCTCGGCGTCGGCGAAGCGGCCCAGTCGGAAGTAACAGACGCCGAGGCGGTGGTGCACCTCGGTGGCGTGTTCGCGGGCGGCGGCGTCGGTGGACCCGAGGATCGCTTCGTAGGCCTTGGCGGCCTGCGCGAACTTCTCTTCCGATGCCAGATTCTCGGCGGCGATCCATTCCGACGACGCCGACGCGCCCAGCACCGAACGCGGATCCTTCATGTGTGCCAGAACGATCTGCGAGGCGCGCCGGGAGGCGGCGGGTCCTGCGGCGGAAAGCTGAGCGACGATCCCTGCGGCTTCCTTCTCGGTACCCTCGCCAGGGTTCTTCACCAGCGCGTCGAGGCGCAGCATCCGCACCTGGTTGACGGTATCGGCTCCGACCCCGGCGCCTTGCACTTCGGCCAGCAGCTTGCGGGTCTCCGCCAGCGCGGCGTCTCCGCCAGCGCCGGCGCGCAGCTGGCCGAGCGAGAGCCGCGCTGGCCAGTACAGCGGACTTGCTCTTCCGGCGTCGAGCACCGCCTGCAGGTCGGCCTCGGCGTACTCGCGCTCGCCGAGTTCGCCTTCGGCCATCGCGCGCCCGAGCGTGCTCTCCAGGCGTACCTTGTCGTCGGCGGCGGCGATGAACTGCGAGAATTCGCGCACGCTCTTTTGCAGCCAGGCCTTGCGCTTGTCGGTCTGCTCGGGATTGAGCATGGCCAGCCGGTAGTGGAGCCACGACAACTGGCCGGCGGCGGCCAGTACGAAGCCGCGATCGACCTGCCACCAGTGTTCCTTGTAGAGCACCTCGGGATTGCCGTCCTCGGCGATGATGCGATTCTGCGCCTTGTCGATCCTTCCCTGGTGGTAGGCGTGGAGTCTCTCGAGCGCCGGCAGCAGCGCTGCTGCCAGCGAGTTGGCGGCGGAGCGGCTCTCGCCGGCGCCGCTCTTGACCCACTGGTCGTAGCGGTCGGCGACCTGCACGGACAGACCGGCCAGATCGCCGAACAAGTCGCGCTCTGCCTCCTCGCCGAGATCGCCGGCCACCGCGCGTTCGACGCGTTGGGAAATGTCGCCGGCGCGCGCCTGCGGCGCCGGCAAGGCAGTGGCGAGCACGAGCCCGAACGCCAGCCCGGCGCAACGCCAGGCGAGGCGGCCGCGCGCGCCACCCGGGTCACTACGGCGGCCATCGGCGCGATGGCCGTCAATCAGCGCTCGGCGGCGGATCGCGACACCTCCTTTCTCCACTGCGGCCCGAAGGCCGCGACCATCAGTTCCTGGGCGAGCTTGCCTTCGTCGCCGAGCGGGATCAGTTCGCCTCCGCCGCCGTTGGCCAGCGCGGTGAAGTAGTTCTGCAACTCGCCGTAGAACGCGGGCATCGGTGCGATCTTGTCGGTCACCGTACCGAACAGCGCCTGCTGCAAGGCGAGCTGGTAGTTGCGGTGCATCATCTCGGAGAGGTCGAGTACGTGGACGACGCCGCCCCTGGCGTGGAAGTCCTTGACCAGGCTCTGCAGCGCGGCTTCCTGGCCCTCGTGTGGCGGCGAACTCGGTACCAGCACGATGACCCGGCGCGCGAACTCACGCCACTCCAGTTCCTCGATGGCGGTACGCATGCCCTCGTAGACGGCTTCGGTGTAGTCGCCGCCGCCACCTGCCTTGATGTACTTGATGAAGGACTCGAGCTTGTCGGCGTGGAATGACAGCGACGACATTCGCACGGTGAAGTCGTCGCCCTTGTCTTTGTAGATGACGAATCCGACGCGGGCATTGGGGACCAGGTGCTGGATCTGTCCGACCAGCTCTCGCATGCGGGCCCTGACCGTGTCGATCGCGAACTGCATCGAGTTGGTGCCGTCGATCACGAAGGCGACGTCGAAGCCGAGGGTCTGCATCAGGCCCACGAAGTCGCCAAAGCCGCGCCCGAAACCGCGGCCGATCCCGCCGCCCATCCCGCCGCCGGCGCCGAACCCGGGACCCACCGCCATGCCGCCACCGGTGGAGCCGGGGACCGATCGCAGGCTGGAGGCGGTGCCCAGCGGGTTGATCTTCGGCGCGACGTCGCGCAGCCGCACGCCGACCTCGGCCAGGTCGGGGGTGACCTGGCTGGCCACCATCGGCAGCGGCTCGATCTCCTCCACCGCTTTGGCGATCGCGTCCTCGAGCGAATCCGACTTCTCGGTGCGCTCGGTCTGGGTCTCCAGACGGCCGTGGCCGACCAGCATCGAGAACAGTTTGCCGGTGCCGCCCTCCTCGGTCCCGGAGCCTCCCCCCCCGTCGAGCATCATCGTCGCCAGCAGCAACGCCAGCACGGCCGCGTGAATACCCAGCGAGACGAGGTACGAGACACTCGTCTTGAAGTAGTCGCGCCGCAGCCAAGGGTAGACCGACCTGGGTCTGGGGCGGCGCGTGCTGTCGTCGGAGCCGGCCAAGCCGGCCACCATATACTAGAGAAGCCGTGCAGTTCGTAGAGGGAATCGCACGCGGCGCGGGTCCGCGCGTTTCCCGCCGGCGCGCCGCCCATGGGCGGTCCGGGCGGCGTGCCCGGACGCGGGCCTCGCCCGCGCGGCAGATCGCCGCGGACGGATAGCCGAGGCGGCGTGTGCTGGCAGTGCGCGGCAGATGGATTGGCGACGCTGCGTGTGCTTGCAGCGCGCATCGCATTCTGGCGCGTGCGATGTCGCGCGGCGAATGAACGCTGGTAGACCGTGCGACGTCGGTGGGGATTCTCTAATTTTGCGTAGAAGCAAGTCGGTGCGCGCGCACTTTTTCTATAGCGGCATTAATTGGTCGGTAGGCTGGCACGCGACACCATCGCGATGAACTCGCACGCAGGTTGTCGTCGATCTCTTGCCGCGCATGTCGCGACGCGACGATGATCGGTGTTGACGTCGGGCCGCGCTTGCGACACTTAATACCACCATAGCTACCCTGACAAGGCTATGCCGCCAGCCGCGGGCGCCACGACGGGGATGCAGATGCGGTTTGTACAAACGCTGACCGTGAGGGATTGCGGTTCGGAGTTTTCTTTGCGGGGCGTTCGCGTCGGAACGAGCGATGACTCTGACGCGGCGGCCCTCGCAACGAGATGCGCAGCCGCATCTGGCAATCCAGGCCAACCTGACCACTCGAGAGATTCTCGATCTCTCGTCGAGCCGTCGCGGTTGCTACGCGACGAATTCCCAACGATTCACGCAGAAGGAGCGCCGGTTATGTCTCGACCAACCAGGATGGGTGTCGATCACCGCGGATTTGGCGGACGCGAAGGTGTCCGTTCACGGGAGGAGACGGTCGCGTCGTTCCTGTGCGCGTCGCTGGTGGCGATGACGTTGCTGATCGCATCGCCGGCCGCCGCCGGCAGCGTTCCTTGCGATTGCCAGTCGTGTCACGGCGACCATCACGGCGACAACTGGGCCGGATGCTCGGCGTGTCACGATTCCCCGCCCCAGACCGGATCCCATCTGGTCCACTACAACAGCGCTCCGCTGATGTCTCTGCGTTACGGAGACACCGCCGTGAGCAGCACCGCCGACGCCTACCTGTTCGGCTGCGGCAACTGTCATCCTCTCGACAGCGTCAATCATCGCGACGGCACCGTGGAAATCGAGCTCTACAATCCGGCGGCGCCGGCGGGTTCGATCAAGCTCAAGAATCCTGTCGACGCGGCGTACACTCCGGGCGTCGATCCGGCCACCGGAACGTGCAGCAACGTCTACTGTCACAGTGGCAACAGCTTCACGTCGAGCGCGGTCGGAATTCCGCTGACCTATCCGACCTCTCCGGTCCCGCCTGGTTACCAACTCAACATGTCGTACATCATGGACGAGACGTGCAGCAATCTTACCTATGACCCGTACACGGTGACCTCTGCGCGAGCGTACGCGACCACCCCGCCGTGGGGAACCGGCGGGACGTTCGGTGCCTGCACGGAATGCCACGAGTTCCCGCTGACCACTTATGCGCCGGAGGTCTCTGCGGGCGTCGGCGACAGTCACCAGTGGGTCGATGAGGTAAACGGATGGAACTGGCGACACGCCTACAACATGGGATTCGACGCGATACCGTGTCGCACCTGCCATAACACCACCGTGACCGCGACGGCCGGCAGCTACTGGACGCCGGCGGGAAGGAACGGCGAATGGATCGTCGCCTACAACCCGGTGCCGCTGGCCAGCCGGGTTGCCCACGTGAACGGAGTTCCCGACGTCGCTTTCGATACCGTGGATCTGATTCCGTATCGCGAGAACCTGAGCCTGGTCGGGGCCAGCTACGAGCCCTCGACCAAGACGTGTTCGGACGTGAGTTGCCACTACAAGCCGAGCGGGTCTTCGCAGCGGTGGCAGCAGAAAGTGCAATGGGGCGGGCCATGGAGATATGGCGAGCCGGGCACCAACGCCGAGTGCGACGTCTGTCATCGCTACGGTTACATCCAAGAGACCTGCACGCCGGCTCCGTGAGGATCGGCACGAGGAGTCGGGGACTGGACCATGCACAACACGGATAGAGGATTTCAGATCATGAGGCGTTGCATCCAAGAAGCCATCCAGCTTGTCGGGTTCATGGTCGTGCTGGCGCTGCCGGTTGCTGGCGCGGCACAAGACCTGGTGTGCACCGACTGCCACAATCCAAGCGGCATCCCGGCACCGCACAACTCGTCCTGCAGCGATACCAGTTGCACCGAGAGCTGCCACGCCAAGAGTCTCGCTGCGATCAGGCACCCCGCCGGATCGGGGACACCGCTTGGCAGTGCGGATCGCACGACGATCTGCGAGACCTGCCACAACAAGCCGTTTCCGGATGTCTATCACCCGTATCAGATCAACGTCAGCGCGGGCACGCCGACCGCCGCCGGGCTGATCGATCTCGACCTGGCCTGTGGCCAGTGCCACGGAGGCGGCACCGACAGCGCGTCGAACCCGCCGGTTCCGGGCGCGGCGTACCTGACCAAGGCGGAACTGGGCGGTTATGCGCTGAACATGCACGATGACAAGCCGGTCGCGATGTTCGGCTATGCGTTCGGCAACCCCGACACGCTGATCGTCAGCGTGGACGCCACGCAGTCTCTGTGTCTCAACGTCTGCGACGAATACGACTGGGACTGGGGCGACGCTTCGGCGCATGGAACGGGCGTGACCGCGTCCCACGCGTACGCCGCGGGGAACTATACGATCACGCTGACGGTTCGCGACACCGGGATGGGTTCGGATACGTTCTCGCAGGCGATCAACGTCACGGCACCGGACTACCCTCCGACCGCCGCCGGCGACTGCGCGTTCGACGCGAACACATGGACGCAGACGCTTACCGATGCGTCCACGGATGACCACGCGGTGGTGAAGGTAACGGTGAACTGGGGAGACGGCAGTGTGCTCGCGATTGACACGGCCGCGCCGTTCGGACCCTTCTCGCGTACCTATGCGAACGTCGCGCCGGCCTCGCCCGGCTACTACACGATCACGCACAAAGCGTACGACGCGCTCGGCCAGCAATCGACGCGAACCTGCACGGCGGCGCCGGCGTACTTTACGCTGAGCGGTACGGTAAGGAGCAGGCTCGGTGCCAATCTGCCCGCGGCCACCGTCACCGTGAGGAAGGGCGCGACCGTCGTGAAGACGGTGTATACCGCGACCAACGGTACGTTCTCGGTGGCTTCGCTGAAGCCGGCCACCTATACGCTGACGGTGACGAAGAATACGTACACGTTCGCGGTTCCGGCGGCCACGATCACGGTGGGACCGAGCAGTTCGGGTACCGTTATCAACGCGATAGCGCCGTAGGCACGGCGGCGCGCGGGTCAGCCGCGCGTCTCTTCCAGCTCCGCCCAGCGCGCGTACAGCCTGTCGACCGCGTCGTGCGCCCGCTGCAGGTCGTGGCAACGGGCCGCGAGTTCGTCGGCTCGGCTGGCGACAGCGGGGTCGTTGGCGCGCTCCCTTGCCGCGTCGAGTTCGGCTTCGGCGGCCAGGATGGCCGCTTCCATCCCGTCCCATTCCTTCTGCTGCGCCCACGAGAGCTTCTTCGGCTTGGGCCTGGCGGCGCAGGCGTCGGAGGATGTGATCCCCGCGCCGCCGGCGGCTGCAGTCTGCGCGGCTGCGCGCGCGCTCGGTCGAGCGGCGCCGCGCTCGTTTCTGCAAGACTCCCACTGCCGGTAGTCCGCGTACGGGGTGACCGCGCCGCTGCCGTCGAGCCCCAGTACGGTGGTCGTGACGCGTTCGAACAGGTAGCGATCGTGGGTGACCAGCACGATCGCGCCGGGGAACTCGAGGAGGCTCTCTTCGAGCACCTCCAGTGTGGGAATGTCCAGATCGTTGGTGGGTTCGTCGAGCACCAGCACGTCCGCCGGCTGCAGCATCAGACTGGCCAGCAGCACGCGCGCCTGCTCGCCTCCGGAGAGACGTCCCACGCTCATGCCGAGTTGCTCGGACGAGAACAGGAAGCGCCGGGCCCATCCGGCCACGTGCACCGGCCTGCCGCAGAAGACGACCTGGTCGCCTTCGGGCGCCAACGCGCGGCGCAGCGACAGCGAAGGGTCGAGCGTGGTGCGGTGCTGGTCGAGCAGCGCGATGCGAAGCCCGTCGGCCCTGTCGAAGCGACCCGAGTCGGGCGCGAGCTCGCCGGTGAGCAGCCGGATCAGCGTCGACTTGCCGCTGCCGTTGGGGCCGAGCAGGCCAAGGCGCGTCCCGGGCGAGAGCACGAAGCTGAGGTCGTCGATGATGGTGCGCTCGCCGAAGCGCTTGACGATGTTGTGCGCGACGATCAGACGCCGCGTCTTGCGCTCGCTGGCATTGAAATCGATGGCGGCGCTGCGGCGGTCCAGCCGCGCCGAGACGTCGGCGAGCTCATCGATCAGGCGTCCGGCCTCGTCGATGCGCGCCTGTGACTTGGTGCTGCGGGCCTTGGGGCCGCGCCCGAGCCATTCGATCTCGCGGCGCACGCGGTTGGCGAGCGTTGCCTGATAGGCTACCTGTTCGCGCAGCGCGGCGTCCTTGCGCTCCAGGAAGTCGCTGTAACGCCCGCGCGTTTCGAAGAAGCCGGCGGCGTGAACCGGGTCGAGATCGAGCATCCGCTCGGCGACGTTTTCGAGGAACCAGCGGTCGTGGCTCACCACGACGAAGGCGGCAGCTTCGGCCTTCAGCAACTGCTCGAGCCACAGGATGCCTTCGAGGTCGAGGTGGTTGGTGGGTTCGTCCATCAGCAGTACGTCGGGCTGGGTTACCAGCGCCTCCGCGATGGCCAACCGCTTTTGCCAACCGCCCGAGAAGACCGATGGCGATGCGTCCGGATCGCCGAAGCCGCAGCGGCCGAGCGTGGCGCGAACGCGCGTGTCGCGAGTGGCTTCGTCCAGGTGGTCTTCGGCATCGTTTGCGGCCAGCGCGGCGGTGAGGATCTGTCCGAGGCTGTGTCCGGGCGCGAACGTCGGATGCTGGGCGACGTAGGCCATCCGCGTCTTGCGGCGCAACGAGACGATTCCGCTGTCGGGCGTCTCGAGGCCGGCCAGGATCCGCAGCAGTGTCGACTTGCCGCTGCCGTTGGGACCCACCAATCCCACGCGGTCGCCGTCGTGGAGGCCGAACGACAGATCGGCGAACAGCGGCGCGGCGCCATACGCCTTCGAGATCTTCTGGCAACTGAGCAGGAGGGCCATCGCGGGGGGTATTACCGGTTCGCGCAACGCGGTCGAATCGAGCGGCGCTCGGCGGGCGGCTGCGATGAGTTCGAGCGTGCTTCTCCTGCGGCCTGCGCAGAGGCTGCGCGATGCCAATCGCCCGGGGTCCGTGCTACCTGCCAGTCGCAATCGGGAGCAACACCATGAGCACAGCGCCGGATACTGCACGCCGCGTCCCCCGCGTTTCGGGCCGCCTGTCGTTTCTCGATCGCTACCTGACGGTGTGGATCTTCGCCGCCATGGCGGCCGGCGTGGCGCTGGGGTTTTGGGTTCCCGGTTTCGCCGCAGCTATCGAAGGTATGAGCGTCGGGACCACGTCGGTTCCGATCGCGGTCGGTCTGATCGCGATGATGTATCCACCGCTGGCCAAGGTCCGGTACGAGGAACTCGGCGCGGTCTTTCGCGACCGCAGGGTGCTGGTGCTTTCGCTGGTGCAGAACTGGGTGATAGGTCCTGCGCTGATGTTCGCCCTGGCGGCGATCTTTCTGCCCGACAAGCCCGAGTACATGACGGGTCTGATCATCATCGGACTGGCACGCTGCATCGCGATGGTGATCGTGTGGAACGACCTGGCCGGCGGTGACCGCGAGTACTGCGCTGGCCTGGTGGCCCTCAATTCGATCTTCCAGATCCTGTTCTTTTCGGTATACGCGTGGTTCTTCGTCGGCTGGCTGCCCGAGCGACTCGGCATGCACGGCGCCAGCGTCGACATCACGATCGGCCAGATCGCCGCCAGCGTGGCGATATACCTGGGGATCCCGTTCGCGGCCGGATTCGCCACGCGCAAGCTGCTGATCGCCGGGCACGGCCGCCACTGGTACGAGAGCAACTTTGCGCCGCGCATCGGTCCGCTCACGCTGGTCGCGCTGCTGTTCACCATCGTCGTGATGTTCTCGCTCAAGGGCGAGACCATCGTCGAACTTCCGCTCGACGTGCTGCGCATCGCGCTGCCGCTGCTGGTCTACTTCGCGGCGATGTTCTTCGTGTCGTTCTGGCTCAGCAAGAGGGTAGGGGCGAACTACGCCCAGTCGGCGACGCTGTCGTTCACAGCGGCCTCCAACAACTTCGAGTTGGCGATCGCCGTGGCGGTGGCCACGTTCGGGATCCACCATGGCGCGGCTTTCGCCGCGGTGATCGGTCCGCTGGTCGAGGTCCCGGTGCTGATCGGGCTGGTCAACGTCGCCCTGCTTCTGCAGCGGCGCTACTTCCCGGTCCCGGCGGCGGCCTGGGCTCCCAGAGCCGGCTGATGCGTGAAACATGACCTGTGAGGCTTGAGGCATGGCTATGCCCATGCTAGATGCTACTTCTTAGTGATCACCGCCTCTCAGCTCCGGGCCGCCCGCTCGCTTCTCGGCATCAGCCAATCCGAACTAGCCGAGCTGGCCGGCGTGTCGGTCCCGACCATACAAAGGATGGAGGCCAGCGTCGGCGATGTGCGCGGGGTGGTGGACACCCTGGTCAAGGTCGTCAGGGCGCTGGACGGCCTCGGGCTCGAACTGATCGGGGAGGACGCGCCCAGTGCGGGCCGTGGCCGCGGGGTGCGCCTCAAGACGCCGCCCCCGTCGCCGAAGTCCGAGCCCAAGCTGCGGGCGTAGTCGATGCGGGCCCGATCGGTAGCGGAGGCGGAGGAGCAGGAATGGAGCTGACGGTAACAGATGCGGCCAGACTTCTCGGCGTTTCGGAGAAGCGGATCTATCGCTGGATCAAAGAGCAGGCGATCCCGGTCTACCGCATCAACGAGCAGCTGCGCTTTCATCGCGCCGAATTGCTCGAATGGGCGACGGCGCGGCAGATGCAGATATCGCCGGAACTCTTTGCGCAGGCGGATACCGGCAGCGCGGCGCTTCCGGCGCTATGCGACGCGCTGAAGAAGGGCGGCATCCTCTATCGCATCGGCGGTGACGACAAGCCGTCGGTGCTGCGTGCGGTGGTGGAGGTGCTGCCGCTACCCGAGGAGGTCGATCGCGAGTTCCTGTTCGGGGTGCTGCTGGCGCGCGAGGCCCTGGGTTCCACCGGCATCGGCGACGGCATCGCGATCCCGCACGTTCGCAACCCGATCGTCCTGCACGTGTCCGAGCCGACGATCACGCTGTGCTTTCTCCAGCACCCGATCAACTTCGGCGCGATCGACAGTCAGCCGGTCCACACGCTGTTCACGCTGATCAGTCCGAGCGTGCGAATACACCATCACCTCTTGTCGCGACTCGCTTTCGTGCTTCGGGATCCGGAGTTCCGCGACGCTCTCAGGCGGCAGGCTCCGGCGCAAGAGTTGATGGAGACGCTGTCACGTGCCGAGGCCGGTCTGGCCGGCGCGAGCGACGGCGGTACCGCGCCGCGCGCCGATGCCGTGGCGACCAGATGACGTGATCCGCGGCCGGCGCGGAGCGGTACTCCTCGCGGTTGTGTGAACGGAATCGTCGATGTCCCTGGAACTGATCATCATCGCGATCGTCGTTGCGGCGGCGAGCGGATGGCCGGGGCTCTGTCTGGGTCGCGCCTCGGTCTGGAGCGAACGGATCGCGGCGGCGATGATGAGCGCAGCGGCGGTCGTGGGACTTGCAGGAGTCGTCGCAGGAATCTGCAGTGACGCGCGCGAGTCGTCGGGCTTCCCGTGGCCGGCGGCGGGCAATTCGGCGATCGGCGTCGACGCGCTCAGCGCGTTCTTTCTCGTTCCGGTCTTCGTGATTGGTGCTCTGGGCGCGATCTACGGTCTCGGCTACTGGCCCCAGCGCCTGCACCCCGGCAGCGGGCGCAAGCTGCGTCTGTTCTGGGGGACGCTGGTTGCCGCAATGGCGGTGCTGGTGGTGGCGCGGCACGCGATGGCGTTCCTGCTCGGCTGGGAAATGATGGCGCTGTCGGCTTTCTTCCTGGTCGGTACCGAGGACGAGCGCGAGGAGTGTCGTCGCGCCGCATGGCTGTACCTGGTTGCCACCCACGTCGGCACGCTGGCGCTGTTCGCGCTGTTCGCGGCGTGGCGCCACGCGACCGGATCGTACGCACTGCAGCCGGTCGCGAGCGACGCCCTCGGCCTGGCGCAGATGAACACGCTGTTCCTTCTGGCGCTGGTCGCGTTCGGACTGAAGGCGGGCGTCATGCCGCTGCACTTCTGGCTGCCCGGCGCGCATGCCAACGCACCCACCCACGTGTCGGCGATACTGTCGGGCGTGGTGCTGAAGATGGGCGTCTACGGACTGCTGAGATTCCTGTCGCTGTTCCCGGATCCACCCGCTGCGTGGGGCGGAATGATCCTGACGCTCGGCATGATCAGTTGTCTGCTCGGGGTCGCGTTCGCGATCGGACAGCACGATTTGAAGCGGCTGCTCGCGTATCACAGCGTCGAAAACATAGGCATCATCCTGATCGGTCTGGGACTGGCGATGCTCGGTCGCTCCGCCGAGCGACCGGAGTGGATCGTGCTTGGATTGGCCGGTTGTCTGCTCCACGTCTGGAACCACGGCCTGTTCAAGTCGCTGCTGTTCCTCGCTGCCGGCTCGGTCGTTCATGCGACGCACACGCGCGAGATCGACCACCTCGGAGGGCTCTCCGAGGCGATGCCGTGGACCGCGACCATGTTCCTGGTCGGCGCGGTGGCGATCTGCGGTCTGCCGCCGCTCAACGGTTTCGTCAGCGAGTTGTTGGTCTATCTGGGCCTGCTCGGCACGCTGGCAACCCACGGCGGCAGTGGATCGGCGGCGGCGGTTGCGGCGCCGGTGCTGGCCATGGCCGGTGCTCTGGCACTGGCGTGCTTCGTCAAGGTCTATGGTGCGGTGTTCCTGGGAAGCGCCCGGACCGAGGCTTGCGAGCGCGCCCGAGAGGCGCCGGCGACCATGAAGGGACCGATGCTGTTTCTGGCCCTGTGCTGCGCGCTGATCGGAACCGTGCCGGTGGTGGTGGGGCCGCTGCTGGATCGCGTCGTTGCGACGTGGATGTCGAGCGGCTATCGCGCGCATCCCGAACTGTCCAGCCTCGTTCCATTGCGTGCGGTGACGGCGCTGTCTTTGTCCTTCGTTGCGCTGGTCGTGGTCATCGCGTTGATGCTCGAACGTCGCGGACGCGCTCCGAGCCGGAGCGTGACCTGGGACTGCGGCTACGCCGCGCCGACCAGCCGGATGCAGTACAGCGCGTCGTCGTTCGCACAGATGATCGTCAGGATGTTTCGCGGGATCGTGCGCCCACGTATTCACGATCCGGCGATCGAAGGAGTGTTTCCGCTGCGTGGCGAGATGCACAGTCATATAGACGATGCGGTGCTGGATCGGCTGTTGCTGCCGGCGGGGCGCGCCGTGCGCGAGTGGTTCGGGATGTTGCGCGGATTCCAGCAGGGCCTGGCCCAGCACTACGTTCTGTACATCCTGATCACGGTACTGGTGATGCTGAGCATGCAGATACCGATCGCGCGCGTCGTGACTCGGATGTTCGAGCGCTGATCGGGCGGCTCGAGATGACGCGGAGGCGCGACGGGTCGGTGTTGTGAACGGGTGATATGTCGGCGACGTGGAACATTCTTGCGGCGATCGTGGTGCTCGGGCTGAGTGGCTTGCCGGCGTACCTGCTGCCTGCAAGGTCCGAGACCGGGCAGCGAGTCGCCACCGCGGCGATGGTGGCCGGCAGCCTGCTGGGTCTGTGCGGCGTTGCCGGCGGGGTCGGCGGCGCTATTCCTTCGGTGGCGGGCGCGGCGTGGGGACTGCCGTACGGCCGCTTCTCGGTCGCGATCGACGCCGTCAGCGCGGTGTTTCTCGCCCTCGTGTTCGTGGTGCCGGCACTGGGTTCCATTTACGGGCTGGGGTACTGGGGGCACGCTCAGCACCGTGGTACCGGCCGGCGGCTGGGTCTGTTCTACGGTCTGCTGGCAGGGTCGATGGCTCTGGTCCTGATCGCGCGCGACGGCGTGTTGTTCCTGATCGCGTGGGAAGCGATGGCGATGGCTGCGTACTTCGCGGCGAGCGTGGAGGAAGACGATCCGGCGGTTCGTCGCGCAGGGTGGGTGTACCTGATCGCCACGCACGCGGGCACGCTGTGTCTGATCGCGATGTTCGCGCTGTGGCGTCAGGCCACGGGGTCGTTCGCGTTGGAGCCCGCGCCGGCGATGGCGGCCGGACTCGCCTCGGCGATATTCGTGCTCGCGCTGTTCGGGTTCGGATTCAAGGCGGGGCTCATGCCGCTGCACGTGTGGCTGCCCGGCGCCCACTCTGCCGCACCGAGCCACGTTTCGGCGGTGATGTCGGGCGTGATGCTCAAGATGGGCGTTTACGGCATCGTCCGGATGACCGCGCTGCTGCCGGTGGGGCCGCCGTGGTGGGGCGGCACGCTGCTGGTCGCCGGCGCGATCACGGGTCTGGCAGGGATCGCGTTCGCGATCGGCCAACATGACCTCAAGCGGTTGCTGGCCTACAGCAGCATCGAGAACATCGGCATCATCGCGATGGGCCTCGGCCTGGCGGTGCTCGGCCGGGCTCTTGGACGCCCGGAGTGGGTGCTACTCGGGCTCGGTGGTGCGCTGCTGCACACGATAAACCACGGCTTGTTCAAGCCGCTGCTGTTCCTGGGTGCAGGCGCGGTCATCCACTGTGTGCACACGCGGGAACTGGACAGGCTCGGCGGCCTGGCCAGGCGGATGCCGGCCGTGACAGGCCTTTTCGTCATCGGTTCGGTGGCGATCTGTGCGCTGCCGCCTCTGAACGGATTCGCCAGCGAATGGCTCATCTACCTGGGGCTGTTTCGCACCGTGGGGCTTGGCGGGGAGCCGGGTTTCGCGCCGGCGGCGGTGGCGGCGGTCGTGCTGGCGATGATCGGTGCGATGGCCGTGGCGTGTTTTGCCAAGCTGATCGGTACCGTGTTCCTCGGATCGGCGCGCAGCGACGCGAGCCAGCACGGGCACGACCCGACGGCGACCATGATGGGACCGATGATCGTACTGGCCTTCGGCTGCGTGTGTCTGGGGCTGTTCCCGTCGATCGCCATCGCGCCACTCGAGGACGCGAGCCGGACGTGGGCGGCGCTTGCAGAGTCGACGCCGATCTCGCTCGCCGCCGTGGCACCGCTCGGATGGATCTCGGCGGCCGGGCTGGGGCTGGTCGCCGTGGTGGCGACATTCGCCTTGATCTCCAGGATCACGCCGCGCGCCGGTGCAGTGGCCGAGGCGGGTACCTGGGATTGCGGCTACGCGCGGCCCGATCGGCGCATGCAGTACACCGGCTCGTCGCTGGGAGCGACGCTGGTCGACCTCTTCGGGCTGGTGGTGTGGCCGCGCAATCACCAACCGGCGATCCACGGTCTGTTTCCCGGCAGTGCGACCTTCAAGAGCGTGGTTGCCGACACGGTGCTCGACCGCCTGGTGCTGCCGTTCTTCCGCGCGGCAGGCCGCTACATGTCGATGTTCCGCGTGTTTCAGCAGGCGCAGATGCAGTCGTACGTGCTCTATGTCCTGACGATCGTGATCGTGTTGATGGTGTGGGGAACGATGGGAGCTGAGCCATGACGGCGAATCTCATTCATGTGCTGTTGCTGCTGGTCATGCCCCCGCTGCTCGCGGGCGTGATCAACAAGACCAAAGCGTGGTTCGGCGGCCGGGTCGGACCGCCGCTGCTCCAGTCCTACTACGACCTGATCAAACTGGCGCGCAAGAGCATGGTGCTGAGCACGACCACGACGTGGGTTTTCAGAGCCGGACCGGTGGTCACGCTCGCGGCCGTGCTGATGGCAGGCCTGCTGATGCCGCTGGGCGCCTTCGATGCACCGATCAGATTCAGCGGAGACCCGATCTTCTTCGCCTACCTGCTCGGGCTCGCGAGGTTCTTCACGACGACCGCGGCGCTCGACACCGGGTCGGCATTCGAAGGCATGGGCGCCGCCCGCGAAGTCACGTTCGCGAGCCTTTCGGAGCCGGCGGTCTTCTTCGCGCTGCTGGTGCTGGCCCGACTGTCGGGTTCGCTGACGCTGACCGGCATGTTGCACGGGCCGATGGGAGGGTTCTCGGCGGCCACGGCCGCGCCCTTGATACTGGTCGCGATCGGCCTGTTCGTCGTGCTGCTGGCCGAGAATTGCCGGATTCCGGTCGACGATCCCAATACGCATCTGGAGCTGACGATGATCCACGAAGTGATGGTTCTCGACCACAGCGGACCGCTGCTCGGCGTGATCCTCTACGGCGCCGCTCTCAAGCTGTTCATCTTCGGCGCGCTGCTGTTGCACGTGCTCGCGCCGTTCCAGACCGGGGTGGCATGGGCGGACTGGCTGGTGTTCTGCGCCGAGATGCTGGCGGTGGCGGTCGCGATCGGAGTGGTCGAGTCGATAATGGCGCGCCTGCTGATGCGGCGCGTTCCCTACCTGCTCACCGGCGCGTTGCTGTTTTGCGGTTTCGGTTTCCTGTTGCTGGTGAGGTGACGACTGTGACGAGCCTGTTCAACGGTCTGCTTGTCATCGTCCTGGTCATGAACCTGTTCGCGCTGGGTACCAGTCGCATCCACGCGCTGATCCGGATCGTCGCCTCGCAGGGCGTCCTGCTCGGCATCATCCTGCTGCTGGTCCACCGGCACCTGACGATTCCCGCGTTCGCGGTGGCGATGGCCGGAATCGCGATCAAGGGATTCCTGATCCCGGCGATCATGCTCCGCGCCCTGCGACAGGCGGAGATCAAACGCGAGATCGAGCCGCTCATCAGCCCGCTGGCGTCGATCATGCTGGGCGCGATCGCGACGGCATTCGCGATCCTGTTCTCGGGCCAGTTGCCGCTCGTCGATCAGAATGACGGAGCGCTCCTGGTCCCGACCGCGATCGCGACGGTGCTGGTCGGCTTCATCATTCTGACCACGCGTTTCAAGGCGCTGACGCAGGTGGTCGGCTATCTGGTGCTCGAAAACGGAATTTTCGTCTTCGGCATGCTGCTAATCGAGGCCATGCCGCTGGTAGTGGAAATGGGCGTGCTGCTCGACCTGTTCGTCGGCGTCTTCGTGATCAGCATCATCGTCAACCACATCAACCGCGCGTTCTCGTCGCTCGATACGCGCCGTCTGCTGTTGCTCAAGGAATGATCCATGGCGTTCGTGCTGATCTGTTTCCCGGTGGTGATGGCTGCGATCGCGGCCGCGGTTGCTTCCAACCGCTGGCGGCCGTGGTTGCTGCCGGTTGCCGCGATCGTGCATCTGGCGGCGACGGTCACGGTGCTGGCCGGAGGCGCCGCGGGTTCTTCGCCTGTCCCGTGGCTGGTGCTGGACCCGCCCGGTCGGATCGTGCTGCTCCAGGTCAGCGTGTTGTTCGCGCTGTGCTCGTTCTATGCGGTCGGCTATCTGCGCTACCGGCAGGACCAGTCCAACCGCGTGTTCTGTGCGTGCCTGCTCGCGTTCCTCGGCGTGATCAGTCTGGTGACCTGGTCGCACCACCTGGGGCTGATGTGGGTGGCTATCGAAGCCTCGACGCTGGTAACCGCTCCGCTGATCTACTTCAACCGAACGCAGCGCAGCATCGAAGCGACCTGGAAGTACCTGCTGGTCGGCTCGGTAGGGATCGCACTGGCGCTGCTCGGCACGTTCTTCCTCGCCTACGCGTCGTTGCACGCCGGACTGGACTCGGCGCTGACGCTCGAAAGCATGCTCGGGCATGCCCCGCGCTTGTCCAAGCCGTGGCTCCACGCGGCTTTCGTCCTGTTGCTGGTCGGCTACGGTACCAAGATGGGGCTCGCTCCGATGCACACGTGGAAGCCCGACGCATATGGTGAGGCTCCTGGCGTCGTAGGAGCGATGCTGGCCGGAGGCGTGACGAGCTGCGCCTTCCTGGCGCTGCTGCGCGTCTACCACGTCTGTCATGCGGCAGGCGAGGACGCCTACATCTCGCGGCTGTTGCTGTTCATGGGCTTGTTTTCGATGGCGGTGGCCGGGGTGTTCATGGTCGGCCAGCGGGACTTCAAGCGGATGCTCGCCTACTCGAGCGTCGAACACATGGGCATCCTCGTGGTGGGACTCGGCATCGGCGCTCCGGCGCTGTTCGGCACGTTGCTGCACGTGCTCACCAACGGCCTGACCAAAGGAGTGCTGTTCCTGTCGGCCGGCAACATCCATCGGGCATACGCGAGCAAGAGCACCGATCAGGTGCGCGGCGCGATGCAACTCCTGCCGCTGTCGGGGACGCTGTTTCTGGCGGGATTCCTCGCGATCACCGGGTCGCCTCCGTTCGGCCCGTTCATCAGCGAGTTCGCGATCCTCAACGGGGCGTTCGACGCCGGCAGGTTCGTCACCGGCGGGTTGTTCCTCTTCTTCCTGCTGGTGGTGTTCATCGGCATGGGCGCGACGGTGCTGCAGGTGGTGCAGGGGCGCGCGCCGTCCGAACCCGAACGCAACGACTACCGCGACGGCGTTCTCACCGGCGCGCCGATCGTCGCTCTTCTGGCCTTGGTCCTGGCGTTGGGTCTGTACATCCCGGCTCCGCTTCTTGCGATGATCGGCGATGCGGTGGCTTTCCTGGAGAATCGGGCATGAGCCTGGAATCTGCGCAAACGACGGCATTCACCAACGGCCGGTCGATAGAGCTGGGAGCGATCCCGACGCTCGAGTTCGACGGGTTCGAGGACGCGATTCTCGACGCGGTGGCGCTGGGGCAGCGAGTGGCGGCTCTGTTCGCTGCGCCGAGCGCGCGACCAGGCGGCGCACTGCTCTACGTGGTGCTCGCCGACGACCGGGAAAACCGCCTCGGCGTGACGCGAACGAAGATCGACGGCGACAGTTTTCCGTCGCTGACCCCGCAGTGTCCTCAGGTCCACATGTTCGAACGCGAGATCGCCGAGCAGTTCGGCTCGAGCCCGACCGGGCATCCGTGGCTCAAGCCGGTGCGGTATCATCGTTCGTGGACCGGGCGCGATGCGTGGCAGCGCCCTGCGCACGAAGCGATCCTAGCGGGAGTCACCGATTTCTACCGCGTCGGCGGCGACGAGGTTCACGAAGTCGCGGTAGGTCCGGTGCACGCCGGAGTCATCGAGCCAGGGCACTTCCGTTTTCAGTGCCACGGAGAACAGGTCTTCCACTTGGAGATCGCACTGGGTTACCAGCACCGCGGCGTCGAGCAGGCGATGGCCGGCGGTCCGCACGCGCGATCGATCCACTACGCGGAAACGGTAGCCGGCGACACGACGATCGCGCACGCCACCGCCTACTGTCAGATCGTCGAAGCGCTGGCGCGATGCCAGAAGACCGCCAGGGCACAGACGCTGCGCGGCGTGGCGCTCGAACTCGAACGGCTGGCCAATCACGTCGGCGATCTGGGTGCGCTGGCCGGCGACGTCGGGTTCCTTCCCACCGCCAGCTACTGCGGGCGCATTCGGGGTGACTTCCTCAACATGACCGCGTTGCTGTGTGGCAGCCGCTTCGGACGCGGAATGGTGAGACCCGGCGGCGTCGTCTTCGACGTAGATGACGCGCGTGTGGCCGAACTGCTGCGCCGTCTGGACGCGGCCGAGAGGGACACCGCCGTTGCGGTCAACCTGCTGTGGGACACGCCTTCGGTGATGGCGCGCTTCGAGGATATCGGACCGCTGCCTAGACAGGTCGCGATGGATCTGGGGATGGTCGGTCCGGCGGCGCGTGCCTCAGGGCTCGCCCGCGACGTCAGGCACGACCAGCCGTCGGGGATCTTCCGCTTCGCGCACATTCCGGTCTCCACCTACGACGCCGGCGACGTGTTCGCTCGCGCCTACATTCGCTGGCTGGAGATCCAGCAATCGACAGCGTTCATTCGCGACCAACTGAGCGCGATTCCCGCCGGCGAGGTGCGAGTGCCCGTCGGCCCGGTCGCGCCCAACAAGCTGGTCGTCGCGCTCAACGAGGGTTGGCGCGGAGAGGTATGCCATGTGGCGATCACCGACGCGGAGGGACGTTTCGGTCGTTACAAGATCGTCGATCCGTCGTTCCATAACTGGACCGGGCTGGCCTACGCGCTACGCAACCAGCAGATCTCGGATTTTCCGGTGTGCAACAAGAGCTTCAATCTTTCCTACTGTGGCCATGATCTGTGAGTCGGACATCGGCCGCAGGCTGCCCGGTGTAGGGGGCGCGCAATGCTCAGACTGATTTCAGCCAGACGCCAGCAGGGTCATCGTACGACCACCTACCCCGACGGGCCTGCGCCGCCGCTACCGGATCGCTTCCGAGGGCGCCCGACGATCGATGTCGCCAAGTGCGCGGATGGTTGCCGTGAGTGCGTGCAGGCGTGTCCAACCGGCGCCGTGACTCTGACCGACAAGATGCGCATCGATCTCGGCAAGTGTCTGTTCTGCAGCGATTGCGCCGATGCGTGCCGCGACCATGCGATAACCTACACCAACGAGTATGCGCTGGCGGCGCGCCGGCGCGAGGATCTGGTGATCGAACAAGACGAGCAAGTGCACGATCTGGCCGCGGCGCTGGACGCCAAACTGCTCGGGCTGTTCGGGCGCTCTCTGAAGCTTCGCCAGGTCAGCGCGGGTGGCTGCAACGCCTGCGAGGCCGACGTGAACGTGCTTGGCACCGTGGGCTGGGATTTGGGCCGCTTCGGCATCCAGTTCGTCGCGTCGCCGCGCCACGCCGATGGACTGCTGATAACCGGGCCAGTCACGCGGAACATGGAACTGGCATTGAAGAAGACCTACGAGGCGACGGCGGCGCCGAAGATCGTCATCGCGGTCGGTGCGTGCGCGATTTCCGGCGGGCCCTACATCGACCACGAGCAGACCTGCAACGGGGCAGAGGCGCTGCTGCCGGTCGATCTGTACATTCCGGGGTGCCCGCCGCACCCGCTGACGATCCTGGACGGACTGCTTCGTTTGCTCGGCCGCATCGAAGACGGCAGCCGGCCGGCCGCGCGCAGTGGGGCGTAGTCGAAGCAGCCACCGGCGCCTTCCTCCGCGAGCGAAGAAGACGCCGGTGCGAGCTTCAGTTGAGGTTCCGGCTCAGAAAGCCAGGAACGGCTGGTAGGTCAGTGCGCCACGGTCGCCGAGGTTGAGCACGCCTTTGCCGGCAAACCACGCGCCGGTCCACACCGTGTCGTAGTCGGCCTGAATGCGTCCGGCCACGCACAGCAAGGTCCCGGCCCCCTGGAAGTGGTTGCCGAAGTCGCACTTGTGACCCTTCACGTAGATCAGCACGCGGTCCGGAGTCAGGCCGCCAGTGAGCGTGATGCTGGAGTCGCTGCGCATCTGCAGGTTCTCCGCGATGCGAAGCACGACCGCAGTGTCGGCGCTGCCGCCGCCGTCGAGTTCGAGAACCGTGTCGGTAGAGCCGCGCACGTCCTCGACATCGATCACGTTGAGCGTGCCCGGGATCGGCGCGGTCAACGTGGCGGTTTGATTCGCGCGCAGCAGGATGCGTCCGCCGTCCAGGTCGGAATCTAGAGCGGTCAGGTATGCCGAGATGCTCGCGTAGGAGTCGCGGGCGTCGCCGCAGGCTGCGACCAGCGGATGTGCGCCGCTCAGGTCGTAGTCGCCCGAGGCGTCGTTCTTGGCGGTGACGCTGCCGGCGGCGAGCGAAGTGACATTGGTTGCTGGCAGCTTGACAGCCGACGGCTTGCCTTTGGCACCGCCGCCGCCGCTGACGATGTCAGCGGTGATCTCGGCGGCTGCGCCGATCTTGATCACGGCGGTTCCGGCGGAATCGGTGGCCACCACGCTGCCGTCCTCCAGCGAGGACGCTCCGAGCAGGAGCTGCGAGGCGCAGATGTCGCCCTCGACCAGCGACTGCAGGCCGGTCTTGATGTGATCGCCGCCCGGGTTGCCGCGAACCAGCAAGGTCCACGGACACAGAGCCGCCAACTGTCCATCGGCGCCCGCGCAGGCACCGGCCGAGCAGGTGTCGCCGGTCGTGCAGACGACGCTGTCGTCGCACGGCAGCGTGTTGTTGGTCGCGGCGCAAAGACCGCCGCCGTTGCAGGCGTTGGTGGTGCACGGGTTGCCGTCGTCGGTGCAGCCGGTGCCGGCAAGGTCGTTGCAATTGTCGACAGCCTCGTTGCACGCGTTGGCACACTCGGAGCCACCCGTACACGGGTCACCGGCGTGGGTGCACGAACCGCCGGCGCAGGTGTCGGCGCCGTTGCAGAACACCGCGTCGTTGCACGGCAGCGTGTTGTTGGTCGCCGCGCAGGTACCGCTGCCGTCGCAGGCATTGGTGGTGCAGACGTTGCCGTCGTCGGTGCAGGCGGTGCCGGCCACGTCGAGGCAGTTGTCGACGGCTTCGTTGCAGGCGTTGGCGCACTCGGTGCCGCCCGCGCAGGGGTCTCCGGTGTGCTGGCATGAACCGCCCGCGCACGTGTCGCTACCGTTACAGTACAGCGAGTCGTTGCACGGCAGGGTGTTGGGGTTGGCGGCGCAGGCGCCGGCCCCGTCGCACAGGTTGGTGGTGCAGACGTTGCCGTCGTCGGTGCACGCGGTGCCGGCCGTGACGTTGCAGTTACCGGCCGCCTCGTTGCAGGCGTTGGCGCACTCGCCGCCGGCCGTGCAGGGATCGCCCGGAGGAGCGGTGCAAGAGCCGCCCGAGCAGGTTTCGTGGCCGCTGCAGAACACGCCGTCGTCGCACTGCGCGTCGGCGCTGCACGGCACGCAGGCCGGCACGAAGGCGGTCGCCGAAGCCGTGTTGACGCTTCCCACGACCGTGTCGCAGCCGGCGCTGCCGGGACCTGAGACGCAGCCCCACCAGTTGGCGGTCGCGTTCATCGTGCCGGCAGCGATGGCGGCGCCGTCGACCCCGTTGGTCGCGTTGCCGAGGATCGAGTTGCTCGTCGCAGAGACTCCGCTGTTGGCCGAAAGGATGCCGTTGCCGTTACCGGCGATGCGGTTGCAGGTGAGCGCCGCGCTGGCCAGCGTGGCATCGGGAACGCCCACGTAGATGCCGTCGCCGGCGTTGCCGGCGATCTCACTGAGCGTCACCGACAGGGCGTAGGAACTGGTGCTGGTGCCGGCGGCGAAGTCCTGGACGTGGACGCCGGTGGTGGCGTGACCGGTGATCGTCTCACCGGACAGCCCGACGGTCACGTCGCCGTCTCCGAAGGTGTAGACCAGGTACCCGAAACCGCCGTTGTTGCTCAGCGCATTTCCCGAGCCACTGAGCGTAACCGACGACCCGGCCGAACGGTCTTCGTCTGCGGCGACTACCGCGCCGTCGAGATTGTCGTGGAAGTTGTTGCCGGACACGGTCAGGTCGATGTCGACGTCACCTGCGTACCCGTCGTAGGTGTTGCCGATGTACAGGGCCCACTGCGAGTCGGAGATCTCGTTACCGGCGATGGTGACGGGCTTGCTGATCGGCGACACCACATCCCACGTGAAAGCGTTTTCTATGTAGATGCCGGCGGAATTGCTTCCGTCGGAGGCAGCCGGGGTGTCGTATCCGTAGATGGTGTTTCCGGAGACGACGGCGGTGGAGGCGGAGCCGATCTCCATCGCATAGCCGAAGTCGGCCGTGGTCTTGTAGATGGTATTGCCGGTGATCGTCATGTCCACGTAGTCGTGCGTGAGGATTCCGACTCGGCCGGTGTCGATGAGGGTATTGTCGGAGACGGTGATGGCGGCACGCGCTCCCGCGCTGTATCCGGGCGCTCTGAAGTAGGAGCCGATCTCGTAGTAGCCTCCGGCGGATTCCGGAACCGACAGGTTCTTGACGATGTTGTTGTCGACCGTCCCGGTGCTGTCCCAGTAGAAGATCGCATAGATCTGGTTGCCCTTGACCAGATCCAGATCCAGCGTGACGTTCTGCAAGACGATGTCGGTCGAGTTGACGACGCGGACCGCCGTCTTGCGGCTGCAGCCGTAGGCAAGGCCGAAACAGGCGGTGCTGGCCGGTTTGATGTTCACCGTCGTCTTGTCGGCGCCGTTGATCGTCAGGCCGGCAACGCCCTCGATATCGATCGGCGCGTCGTAGGTTCCCGCCGCGACGTTGATGGTGTCGCCGTCGCAGGCCTGGTCGACCGCGTACTGAATCGTCTTGCACGGAGCGGCCGCGCTGGTGCAGTCGTTGTTGCCGCCGAAGTCGTCGCCGGCGGCATCAACGTAGCGCGCGCTCGGGCAGGTGGAGACTATTTCAGAAAGGCCGTCGAGCGAGACGATGCTCGCCGGCAACTGGGGGGCGAGATCGTAGAGTGAAGTCGCGGTCCAGGTGGTCGGATTGACGCTGTAGACCGCCGTGGCCGATCCGGGCACCGGGTACCAGGTCACCGCGAACAGGTTGCCGGCGCTGTCGAACTCCCAGCCGTCGATCATGCCGACGCCTTCGACCGCGGAGTCGCCGGTTCCGACTTGGGTGAACGGCGTCGTCATGATGTCCGGCGACGTGTAGACGATGCTTCCTTCCTTGTGCGAGGGCGTGTAGCCCCACGACGTCGCGTACCAGAGCCCGTCGTGGTAGTCGAGGCCGCAATCGGGATAGGAACCGATGAACGCGCCTACGGTCGCACCGGTGACGTCGCCGTTGGCGTCCAGGAGAACATGGATAGCATAACCGCGCAGAGTGGATCCGCTGGATGCATTCTCGACGGCGTAGAGTTGACCGTCGTGGAACTCGAGGGCATTGGCCTGCGAGTAGGTCTGTCCGAGGTATCCGGCGATCGAAGCGTCGGACAGAACGGCCCCGGTGTATCTGTTGACCTTGGCGATCTTGAAGTCGTGGGTGTCCATCGAGGACCCCGAATCGATGTTGTAGGTGTTGTGAACGGCGTACAGGTATTCTCCGCTGTCGGCGAGCCCCGCGATCCACATCCAGTTCGAGCTTTCGAAACCGAACGGCGTGGTGGTGGTCCCGCTGGTAGTATCGAACTGGAAGACCACTGGGCTCGGCCCGCTGGCTCCGCTTCCCCAGTCCGGACTTCCGGTCCCCCACAACTCTTCCGCGCCGGCCGGGTTGCCGGCCGCCAGGATCAATCCAGCCAGCGATAGAATGGCGAGTAACCTTTTCATGCTGAGTCCTCCCTGCGAGCTTGTCGTTGCCTTCTTGCCTTGTTGCCGGGGGTAGGTGCGTTGCCGGTGGCGAGTACGGCCTGCGGCGGCGGTGGCGAACAAAGAGCCAAAAAAGGTGGCTCACCATACCCGCGCGCCTGCGGGCCCGGTATGGGGCGTTTGCGCCGTTTGTCATGGGGCATGTGCCCCATGCGATGGGGGTTGAGGATCAGGTGATGGCCGCGCCGCCGTTGCGACGCTCAGCAGGCTGCGGGCTGCTGCCGGCTCAGTGGCGCGCGGGCGCGATCGGAGCGGCGCTCATCGCCGGCGCATCTGGAGCGTAGCGCCGCGCGACGCTACGTCAGGCCCTCACGGCATCACGACGTACCACGGGTAGCGCGTGATCTCGCGATACCCCATGCGGCGGTAGATCGGCTCGCCCATCACCGACGCTTGCAGCGCGGCGACCTTGGCGCCCATGTCGAAGCCGGCGTTGCCGGCCACGCGCGTGCACGCCTCGGCCAGCCCGCGGCCGCGCGCCTGCGGCGTGGTGCCCACCCAGTACACGCCCGCCACGCCGTGGGTGACCATCACCATCGCCGCCGCCGCCGCCTCGCCGTCGACGCGCGCGACGAAGGCGGCAACGTGGGGCTGGGTGAAGAAACGATGGTCGGCGAAGTGCGCGAGCACGATGCGCGCAGGCATGCCGTAGGTTGCGTAGGCGGCGCCCGACACCGCTGCGAAGGCGGCGGCGCCGGCAGCGTCGGTGACGCGCTGGATCGTCACGTCGGCCGGTAGCGCGGCCTCTGGCAGAGGGGCGTCGAGCGCCATGCCGGGGCTGTTGCCGAAAACACTGATGCCGCCCTCTTCGAGTGCTGCGGCGACGTCGGCGTCGCGGTGCGCCATCAGGCAGAAGGTGTAACCGTGTCCGCGCGGCCCGAAGAAGACGCCGGCTCTGTCGATCATCGCCCGCGCTGGCAAGGCGGGGTCGCTGCGCATCACGCCGGTGAAGCCCACCGGGAAGCGATGCCCCGGCACGAAGAACACCAGCCCGTCTTCCTCGTGCACGATTCCGCCGGCCGCCCAGCGGGCGCCCTCGCGGTTGAACTCGACGAAGTTGAGATCGGCGCGCTGGAGCAGGGAGGGATCGTCCATCGTGCGAACATGCGATGGATCGCCGGACAAGGGAAGGCGGGAGCAGCGCGTTGGGACCCCGAACGAGCGCAGGCTCAGGCCAAGCGCGCGGTCTCGCCCCGTGCGCACGGGGGGCGGGCAGCCTCGGTGGGTCAGGGCGACTTTCTCCTTGAGTCGCGGCGCTCGATTGCTGTACCGTCAGCTTTCCCCCTCCGGCAACGGAGCCGAAGGGCGAACCCGCCCTCGGAGGCGGTTTCTCCGCAACGGAGGCCGTGATGAACATTCCACTGACGTCGTCGCGCGTGGCGGCGATCCTCGGCTGCTCGCTCGTGCTTGGTGTGGCTGCGCCATACATCTCCTCTGCGACCGTGTGCGTCGCTCCGGACGACGGCGCGGGAAGCGCCACCCTTCCGAACACGATTCCTACTGGCTCATGCACCGCCGGCTACATTCCGCCGAGCGAGGTCTACAAGATCATCGATGGGCTTCCCACTGGTACGACGATCGATATCACAGCGGAACAAACCGACTTCGCGTGCGCCGCCTCCGGCGTGTGTTCGTTCGCGATCACACCGGGGGTGGATTGCAACGATCCGGGCGGCAGCCTCGGCGGCGGCGAAGGATGCGCCGCGACCGTGATGCACATGACGATGACCGGAACCGGGACACTCACCGGGTTCAGCCGCATGATCAACCTGGCGGTCGATGTCGAACACCACTTCGCGCCCCGGACGCCGGCCACCTCGCCGCAGAGCTTCAATACGGTCGTGTTCCGCAGTCTCGGACAGATGACGGGCGATCCCGACTTCGATCTGCTGCGCATCGTGGGTGGCAGCGATTTCGGCTTGCCGAGCCCAGGGCACACCATCCTCACCACTGACGCGGGCGGATGGGCGGTGGACAGCTTCTTCGACCTCACCTATCGCATCGACTTCGTCGGCGCTGCCGCCAGCGCCTGGCTCGCGGGCAGGTCGGGCAGCACGAACGGGACCATTCGTATCCGACTCGGCGAAGTCGCGCCGCCGACCACCACCACGACCACCACGACTACGACCACGACGCTGCCCGTCTACGATCACCTCGAGTGCTTCAGAGCCAAGGACGCGATGAAGTTGACCGGTGTCGTCGACCTGCCGACGCTGGCTGGAACGCCGTACGATGCGATGGGGTGCACGATCAGCCGGGCGAAGAAGTATTGCACGCCGGCGCAAAAGCTCGTCGTGAGTTCGACTCCGCCCGCGACACCGATGCCGGGACCGGACCTGACCAGCGACTACGTTTGTTACAGGATCAAGTGCCCGCGGGTGGACATCACCCAGGGCGTTGCCGACCAGTTCGGGACGCGCGATCTGATCAAGATGAAACAGACCGAACTGTGCGTCCCGGCCGTACGCACGCCGTGACGCCGGGTGCGTGAGTTACGTCGGGGAGGCGGCGCAGGCCGTCTCCTCGGCGCGCAAGATCGCCGCGAACGCGCTCAGTGCGCGCGCAGGTGAGCGAGCAGCGCCTCGCAGACAGCCTCGGCTGCTTCGGTGGCGGCGGCGTGACCGACGCTGTCGAGCACGCACAGGCTGGCGCCGGCGATCGCACTCCCGAGCGCCTCGCCCCTGGGAGTCAGCAGATCGGCGCCCGCCGCAATAACCAACGTGGGTACGCTCACGTCGGTGAGGTTGGCGCTGCGCGAGCCCGACCAGGCGGCAATGCCGGCGGCCCAGCGGTCCAGAGCGTCGGCCGGCGCGACCGAGAGCGCCGCGCTCAAGCCTCGCTGCATGCGCTCGCGCAGCTTGTCGTCGCCGAGTACGCGCTGCGAGAACAGCCACGGCAGCAGTGCGCGCGAGAGCGTGTCGGTGCCGGCGTGACGGGCGATTGCGCGCCAGCCATCCGCCACCGCACGCAGTCGCGGCGTCGCATCGACGAACGGTGTGATCAGCGTCAGCGATCGCACCCGCGCGGGAAAACGCAGCGCCAGTTCCAGCGCGACGGCGGAGCCCAGACTGGCGCCGACCAGGTGAACCGGCCCGCCGAGGGTGGCGGCCAGCGCGGCCGCGTCCTCCGCGCCGGCTGCGACTTCATAGATCTGCTGATCCGGAGCGTCGGAAGCGCCGATGCCGCGCGGATGCAGTCCGATGACTTCGAACCCGCCAGCCGCGGTCAGCGCCTGGATCTGTGGCGCGAAGCTTGCCACACCGACGCCGAAACCCGGCAGCAATACCACCGGGGCGCCGGCGCCCTGGCGCAGCACTTCCAGGCTGAGCCCCGGTGAGACCTCGACCAGGCGCTCGCGACGCGAGGCGAAGGCTTCGATGTCTTCCTTCGTGACGCGGCCGCCGGGCCCGGTTCCGGCGACTCTAGCCGCGTCTATGCCGAGACTGCGCGCCAGCGCGCGCGCCGCCGGGGTTACCGGCGCGGCCTCACCGCGTGGCGGTGCGGCGTGCGACGACGCGCCTGTTCCACGCGGCGCGCCGCTGCGCGCGCTCGGCGCGGCCGGTGTCGCGGGTGTGTCGTCGATGATCCGTTCATTGTCGCGCCGGAACGCCTGTGCGTCGAACGGTTCGTCGATCGAGGCCGTGATCGCACCGAGCAGACTGCCGCAGGGCACCGTCTCGCCGGCTTCGACGTAGATGTGGCGCAGCACGCCGGAGTCGGTGGCCTCGAGCTCGACCTGAGTCTTCTCGGATTCGATCAGGACGACGGTGTGTCCTTTCTCGACGGCGTCGCCCACTGCCAGCGGCCATTCGACGACGCTGCCTTCGCGCATCGTCATGCCCAACTTGGGCATCGCGACTACGGTAGCCACTGCTATTACTTCGCCCTCCGATCAGAGCAGGCCGCGCACGGCTTCGAGGATGCGCGCCGTCGAGGGCATGTAGGCTTCTTCGAGTACGCGCGTGAACGGCACCGGGCACATCGCCGCGGTAACCCGTCTCACCGGACCGTTGAGCAGGTCGAAGCCTTTGTCGACGCACAGCGCGGCGACGTCACTGGCGATGCCGCAGCGAGGTGTCGCCTCGTCGACGACCACCAACCGTCCGGTCTTGGCCAGCGTGGTCAGGATCGCTTCTTCGTCCAGTGGTGCGAGCGAGCGCAGGTCGAGCACTTCGGCGCTGATCCCGTCGCGTTCGAGCTCGGCGGCCGCGGCCAGCGCCATCCCAACCGTCGCGCCCATGCCGACCAGCGAAACGTCACTGCCGGCGCGCACGATGTTGGCCTTGCCAATCGGGACTTCGTAGTCGCCTTCGGGTACGTCGGTGGACAGGAACAGGATGCCCTTGGGCTCGCAGAAGACCACCGGGTCGTCGCAGCGGATGGCCGCCAGCAGCAGCCCCTTGGCATCGGCCGCGTTGGAAGGGATGACGGTCTTGAGGCCCGGAATGCCGGCCGTCATCCAGTACAGCGACTGCGAGTGCTGGGCCGCGGCCTGCATCCCGGCGCCGGTGACGGTGCGCACGGTCAGCGGGATGCGCGCCTTGCCGCCGAACATGTAGCGGAACTTGGAGGCCTGGTTGAGCAGAGGATCCAGGCAGGTTCCGATGAAGTCCATGAACATCAGTTCGACCACCGGACGCATGCCGGTCACCGCCGCGCCCACCGCGGTGCCGAGAATGCCCATCTCGCTGATCGGGGTGTCGAGCACCTGGCTCGGAAAGTCTCCGACCAGCCCTCGCGTCACGCTCATGATGCCGCCCATCTCGTCGGTGCCTTCGGGACGGCGCCCTCCGCCGGCAACGTCCTCTCCCATCAGGATCACAGTGGGGTCGCTCGCCATCGCGATGCGCAGCGCTTCGGCGATCGCGAACGCGGTGGGGATTTCTCTGGGTTCTCGTGTCTGGCTTGCTTGGTCGGCCATCGTCGTTTCTCCGTTCGCTTCGTCGCTCAGCCTACCGCGTAGACGTCTTGCATCAGTTCGCCAGCATCCGGGAACGGGGCCGCTTGCGCCGACTTGACCGCTTCGGTGATGCGTTCGGTGACTTCCTCGTCGATGCTGCGCAGGTTGTCGGCGGCGAGCAGGCCTTCGGAGGTGACGCGGGTTTCGAACAGTTTGAGCGGATCGCGGTTGTTGATCCATTCGTCGGCATCGGCTTTGGCGCGGTAGACCAGCGGGTCGCCGACGTAGTGGCCCATGAACCGGTAGGTCTTGCACTCGAGCAGGGTAGGGCCCTCGCCGCGACGCGCCCTGGCGATCGCTTCGCCGGCTTTGGCATAGACGTCGAAGAAGTCCATCCCGTCGGCGATCATCGCGTTCATCGCGTAGGAGCGCGCGCGCTCGGCGATGTCCTTTACCGGCACCACGAACTCGGTCGGCGTGAACTCGCCCCAGCCGTTGTTCTCGCAGACGTAGAGCGCCGGCAGTTTCCAGTTCGCCGCCATGTTGAGCGATTCGTGGAAGGCGCCCTGGTTGGACGCCCCGTCGCCGAACATCGCGACGCCGACCCCGCCGGTCTTCCTCAGCTTGGCCGAGAGCGCCGCGCCGGTGGCCAGCGGAATGCCGGCACCGACGATGCCGTTGGCCCCCAACATGCCTTTCTCCAGATCGGCGATGTGCATCGATCCGCCGCGACCCCGGCAGGTGCCGGTGCTGCGTCCGAACAGTTCGGCCATCATGCCGCGAACGTCGACGCCCTTGGCGATGCAGTGGCCGTGGCCGCGGTGGGTCGATGCCACGTGATCGTTGTCTTTCAGGTGGGCGCACACCGCGGCGGCGATCGCTTCCTGGCCGATGCACGCGTGCAGAAAGCCGCCGAGCTTGCCCTGGTTGACGAGCTCGATCAGTTTTTCCTCGAAGCTTCGAATCGTGCGCATCGTGCGATACGCGACCTGCAGGATTTCGGGTGTCGGTTGCATGGTCGATCTTCCTGATTCTGTGGCTGGCTGCCGGCTCGGTTGAAAGGTCAGTGCACTTCGCCGCCGCCGGCTACCGAGAGCGTGATGCCGGTGACGTTCTCGGCGCGGCACAGGAACAGCGCCGCGTCGGCGATCTCTTCGGGAGTCTGCGCCCGCTTGGTGTAGGTGCTGCGTTCGATGAATTCCTCGAATACTCTGTCGAGGGGAATCCCGGTCATCGCCGCGATCATCGGGTTGAGCACTTCGGTCCACATCGCGGTCTTGATGTAGCCGGGACACAGCGCGTTGACCGCGACGCCGGCCGGGCCGAGTTCTTCGGCCAGCGACTGGGTGAGCGAGATGACGGCGGCCTTGGAGGAACAATAGGCCGACAGTCCGGCGCGACCAGTCTTGCCCGCCACCGAGGCGACGTTGACGATGCGCCCGCCTCCGCGCGAGACTAGGTGAGGGATCGCCGCGCGCGCGCACAGGAACACCCCGCGCACGTTGACCGCGAAGATGCGGTCCCACAGCGCGTCGTCCATCGCCACCACCGGTGCTGCGGTGATGATGCCCGCGTTGGCGATCAGGATGTCCAGACCGCCCATCGCCTCCACGGCCGCGGTCGTCATGCGTTCGACGTCGTCGGCTTTGGTCACGTCGGCGTACACCGCCAGCGAGCGGCGTCCACACGCACGCACCGCGGCGGCGCTAGCTTCGAGTTCGTCGGCGCTCGCCAGCGCGTAGCCGACCCCGCCCTGCGTGGAGGGCGACAGATCCGAAACGACCACGTCGCAGCCTTCGCGGGCCAGCGCCAGTGCGATCGCGCGGCCGAGTCCGCGGGCGCCGCCGGTGACGAGGGCGATCTTGTCGGAAAGTTGCATGGTACTCCTGGCGCGGCGGCGGCCTGTCTTACAACGAGAGCGGCGCATAGGGTAATCAACGCGGCAGTGGCAGGCACGGTAACGAGCTGGAGACGACGCTGGGGCTTGGCGTGGGCACTGGCCACGGCGCTGGCGTGCGTGGCAGCGGGCGCCTGGACGCGGCCGGTCACCGGCGACAACCAGGTCTACTTCTTCGTGGCCGAGCGCGCTGCCTCGGGAGTGCCTCCCCACCTCTCTCTGGTCGACTCCAAGAGCCAGCTCAGCGGTCTGATCGCCGCCGCCGCGATGGTGGTCGGACGCGAAGTCGGGCTCGACGACGTGCGTTCCGGACGCGTCGCCAGCATCGCATTGGCGGCTGCGGCGGTGGCGCTGACAGCCGAGCTTGGGTTGCTCGTCACCGGAGCGCAGGCCGGCGCGCAACTGGCGGCGCTGGCGCTCCTCACCAGCCGCGGTTTCGTCAAGCACGCAGCGATCGGTACCAATCCGAAGATTTTCCTGATCACCTTCGTGGTGCTGGCGCACCTGCTGTGCGTTCGGCGTCGTTGGTGGGCCGCGGGAGTGGCTGCCTGCGCGGCGTTTCTGTGCTGGCAGCCGGGGCTCGCCGTGGTCGGAGCGGTCGCAGTCGAAGCCTTGGCGGTCGCCGGTGGCGGCCCGCTGGCTGCGCTCGCCAACTTCGCCGGCGCGCTGGCCGTTTTCGCGGCCTACCAACTCTACTACGCGACCTACGGCGTCGTCGCCGAGCAACTGCGCCAGTGTTACGTGATGACGCTCGGCAGTGTGCACGGCGTACGCTCGTTGCATCGGGCCGCTTCGGCGCTGTGGTTTGTCATGAGCGACGCCGGCCGTCGTCACGGATCTTTGTGGCTGGCCCCGGTCGCGTGGTTCACGTCGATGGCGGTGGGAACCTGCGCGCTGATTGCACGACCATCGGCGACGATGCGCTGGCTGCGCGAGCGGCCGGGTAGGGTTTCGCTGGTGCTCGCGTCGATCGTCGTGACGGCGTTCACGCTCTACGATCATCAAGGCCTGCCGGACCTGTTTCTGCCGGCTCCGTACTTCGCGCTCGCGACGGCGTGGCTGGTAGTGTCGGCGGCCGACCGGGCCACTGCGGTGACCGGGCTGCCGCATTTGCGGGCCGCGCTAGCGGTGTTGATCGCCGCGGTGATGGTCGGGCAAGGCATGGGCGGCGGGATCGCCGAGCGCGAGCGGTCGCCGAGTCTCGACGACCAGTACCGAGCCGGCGCGGCGACGCGACGCTACGTCGACGGCTACAGCGGCGTCTGGGTCTACCGTTCGGTTCATCTGCTCGGCTTCGCCCACGCCGACAACTGGGTCCCCTACGCACTGCTCTATGACGACATCGAGACCCGCTTCCCGATCCGCGGCTTCCGCCCGCTGCGCGACGGCCGCATGCCCGAAGTGATCCTGGCCAAGAAGGGGCACGTGCCGGGCGGGCGCGGCTACTTGCGCAAGGAGTACCGGGAACTCGCCGACCCTCTCCTGGCACGTGAGAACGTCACGGTGTATGTGCGCAGGCCAAGTGAGTGAACCCCGGTGACAGGCGCGCCAAAGCCGATACAATGACCTGGATGCTCCGATCCCAGGTCCTGCTTGTGCGCGCGCCGGTGCGGGCGTTGGTGCTGGTTTCGGCGCTGGTCTTGGCAACGCTGGCCGCGCCGCTGCGGTGCCAGGCCGCGGGCGATGCCGACGGCTTCCCCAGGATCGTGCCGAAGATCATCAACGTCTCTCACGGCGCGGGCCTTTCCGGCCAGCCCTTCGGTCCGCCAGCGCCAGATCGCGGCATGCTGCTACGCGAGCTTTCTTCGCAGGTTACCGGCGAACTGTGGATCGAAGACTTCATGGACCTCGAGCGCGCCTACTACGAGGGCGTGCTGGTCGACGTCGCCAGCGACCCGCAGGGTCTCGGCGTCGAGCTGCGGCTGATCGGGGCCTCGCGCATAGGTGAACTCGAAGACGACCCGGTCCGCCAGTCGATGCTTTGCCGGGTCTCCAAGCCCGCCGCCGGGTTGCTCTACCAGTTCGCGCAGCGTCTGCGGGCGATCGAGGCGGGCGCCTACACTCCGCTGGTGATCACCAGCCTGGTGCGTCCCTGGCAGTACCAGCAGCGTCTGGCCGAGGTGAACCCCAACGCCGACGCGACCCGCGACGGGGTTCCCCCCACCCACGTGCTCGGGCTGGCTTTCGACATCTCCCGCGCCGGCATGAGCCCTGGGCGCCAAGCGCGCATCGAAGCGCTGCTCGGCGAGTTCGTTCGCGACGGACAGGTCGCGTTCTACAAGGAAGGCGCCGGCGGCGAGGCCTACCACGTGATCGCGCTGCCGAGCGCGCGCGAGCAGTTGACGGCCTACTGGGAGAGCTTCAGCGGGCGCGGCGATCGGTCGCAGGTGGCGACGGTGCATCACGTCTACGCGCCCGACTGGCCGGACTCCGAAGACATGAAGGCCGAGCTCGGACCCGACGGCGCGCGCGCGCGTCACGACTACGCGCCGGTCTCGCCGTGCGTGCGTTTCGGCGCCGGCCTGGAGCCCTACAGTTCGATCTGTTCGTGTGACATGCCGCTGCGTCCCCAGCCTTCGATCGCGGTGGCGGACGGGGGATGAGGCGCAACCTGGAGGAACGCAGCGCTTGCGCTTCCTGGTAAGCCTCCTCGCGTTTCGTCCCGGGCGCATCGGTGGCACTGAGACCTACCTGCGCGAACTGTTGCGTGCGCTGCCGCGCTGTAGCGGGCAGGACTCGGTCGCGGTGCTTCTCGACCGGGATCTCGCCGCGGCGCTGCCTACGGCGGGCCTCGAGCGCGTGGTGCTCGCGGCCTCGGCTTCGTCGTTGCTCATCGAGCGCTGTCTCGAGGCGTTTAGCGGCTACCGATCGCGGCAGGTGGAAAGAGCCGTAGCGCGATTCGCGCCCGACGCGATGTTGTTCCCGCAGATCTCGCTGTTTCCCAAGGCGGTCGCGGTTCCCGCGGTAGTGATGGTCGGCGACATGCAGCACCTGCTGCTGCCGGAGAACTTCTCTTTGTTCGATCGCCGCTTTCGTGCGGCCATCTATCCCTACAGTCTGGCGCGCGCGTCGCTGGTGCTGGCGATGTCGGGCTACACCGCGCGCACGCTGATCGAGCACGCGGGCGTCGACCCGCGCAAGGTTCGCGTCGTGCCGCTCGGTACCGATGCAGGAGCAGAACCGGGAAAGGGGCACGGTGCTGCTGCACCGCCGGGAATCGAACTGCCGTATCTGTACTACCCGGCGGTGACGCGTCCCCACAAGGATCACGCCACCTTGCTGCGTTCGTTCGCTGAGCTGGTGCGCGAAGCCGCGCTTCCGCATCGGCTGGTTCTGAGCGGCGAGCGCACCGCGCACTGGAGAGAGCTTCTCGGGTTGATTCGGCGGCTGTCGATCGAGGATCGCGTTGTTCACGTCGGACACGTCTCGCGGGAGCTGGTGCGCTCTCTGTACTGCCACGCCGATGCGGTGGTGTTTCCGTCGCGCTTCGAGGGGTTCGGACTGCCGGTCGTGGAGGCCGCGGCGTGCGGCAGAAAGGTGATCGCGTGCTCGCTGCCGGCCTACGAGGACACCGGAGTCGACGGGGTGCTGACGATCGACTTCGAGGACGCCGCGCAGTTGGCCGCGGCGCTGGCCGCCGACGCCACGGCCGCTGTCACCTCACGTTCGTGGACCTGGGAGCGCCACGCACGCGAGACGCTCGCCGCGCTGCGAGACGCGGCGTCGTCGTCGCCGCCTTGCGCCGACGGCTGAGCGAGTGTGGAACCGCGGCGGCGCTCAGTTGGCCGCGGCTTCGAACGACGAGATGGTGTACTTGGTGCCGGCCAGAGCCTTGGTGCAATCTTCGCGCGTCAGGGTCTTGCCGGGCGCCATCGTTACCGTTGCTGTCTTTGCGGCGAAGTCGACTTCGGCCGAGGCCGCTCCGTCGAGCTTCGCCAGAGCCGCGCGCACGCGCGCGGCACATCCGGAGGGTCAAGTCATGCCATCGACGTGGAGGACATACTTCGCTGCGGCCTGCGCGGCGGGCGCGGATGTGTCAGCCTGCGTCGCATCCGACGAGGGCACCGCGGCTGCGCCGAGCAGCGCCGTGATGGCGAAGACGAGAGCTAGGCGGATTGGTGTTTGCATGGGGGGCTTTGTAGCAGACCGGGGCCGCCGGGTCGAAACGCACGCCTGGCGCATTGTGCCGCGAGGCGTGCGGCGCTAGCCTCCGGCCCTCGCGATCTTCGTATGGATATTCGAGACGGTTTCATCGGGGGCATCGGCAACACGCCGCTGCTGCGGCTGCGCGGACCTTCGGAGCAGACCGGGTGCGAGATTCTGGCAAAGGCCGAGTTCCTGAACCCCGGCGGCTCGGTCAAGGATCGCACCGCGTGGTTTCTGGTCGATGATTTCGAGCGGCGCGGGCTGCTGGGTCCGGGCGGTGTCATCGTCGAGGGCACCGCCGGCAATACCGGCATCGGCCTGAGCCTGGTGGCGGCGGCGCGCGGCTATCGGGCGGTGATCGTGATGCCCGAGACCCAGAGCCAGGAGAAAAAGGACACGCTGCGTCTGTTCGGTGCCGACCTTCGGCTGGTACCGGCGGTTCCCTACAAGGATCCCGCCAATTACGTTCACGTCTCGGGCCGTCTGGCCGCCGAGATGGCCGCTACCGAGCCGGGCGGGGCGGTGTGGGCCCAGCAGTTCGACAACACCGCCAACCGCGACGGTCACTATCGCACCACCGGCCCCGAGATCTGGGAGCAGACCGGCGGACGCATCGACGGGTTCGTATCGGCGATCGGCACAGGCGGGACGCTGGCCGGTGTCGGCATGTTCCTGAAGGAGCGCAACCCGGCGATCAAGATCGCGCTGGCCGATCCGATGGGCGCCGCAATGTACAGCTACTACACCACCGGTGAACTGCGCTCGCAGGGAACTTCGATCACCGAAGGAATCGGGCAGGGCCGTGTCACCAGGAACCTCGAAGGCGCCGCGGTCGATGTCGCGTTCCAGATTCCCGACGACGAGATGCTGCGCTGCGTTTTCGCGCTGCTGCGCGAAGAAGGCTTCTGCGTTGGCGGTTCCACCGGCATCAACGTCGCCGGTGCGGTGCGACTGGCGCTGGAACTCGGGCCGGGCCACACCATCGTCACGCTGCTTTGCGATGGCGGACAGCGTTACAGCAGCAAACTCTTCAACCCGCAGTTCCTGCGCTCGCGCGGACTGCCGGTGCCGGAGTGGCTGGAGTAAGAGGTCCCGGCCGTCGCGCGCGAGCGCCGCGTCACTCCACGTAGCCGAGCCCGCGCAGGCGCTCGCTGGTCTGCGGCTCGGTGCGGATCGCCGCCGAACTCCCCCCCGTCATGCGCTGCCAGCCTTCTATGTCGACGCGCTGGAGATCGCGCAGCAGCGTTCGGGTTCTCCAGTCGAGCAATGCGGCGGCAATGTCGCCGATGGCGAGTTCCTCGCCGTAGTCGCGCGGTCCGAGACCGATCACGCGCAGCGCTTCGACGCTCGTCGCAGGTCCGTCCGGAGCTGCTGCCGCCGATGTTGGCGACGGCAGGAACGCGCTCTCGCCGATGCACGGGAGCAGGAGTTGAGCGTCGCTCAGCAACAGTGATCCGCACTCCTTGGCACTGCGCTCTCCGCGCTCGAGCCCGGGTTCTTCGACGAACAGCGCTCTGGCGGGCGGGCGCGCGTGTCCTTGGAGCATCGGCGCCAGCGAGCGGCCGAACATTGCCGTCCCCGAGACCTCGATGCCGGCCAGATCGAGCAGAGTGGGCGCGACGTCGATCAGGCCGACGTTGGCGGATTCGCGCCGGCCTGCGGGCAGGCCTGGCGCTGCCAGCAGCAGCGGCACGCGCGCCACTTCGAGGCGGCTTGGCGGATGGTGACGCCACAGTCCGCCGTCGCCGAGGTACTCGCCGTGGTCGGCGAGCAACGCGATCACCGAACGAGCGAGCAGGCCGCGCCGGTCGAGCCAGTTCCAGAAATCATCGAGAGCGGCGTCGTTGGCGGCTACTTCGCCGTCGTACAGAACGCGGCGGATTTCGGCGGTAGGCGAGGCGAGCCAGGGCGGGTCCAATGCACGGTCGAACTTCACGGCAGTGCCGGTCTCGGCAGGCGGAAGCGCCGGACGCGGTGCGGGATCGAAGGGGCCGTGCGGGTCCAGGATGTGGATGTACGCGAAGAACGGCTGTTCGTGCCGATCGTCGATCCACTCGCGCAGCTTGCCGCCGAGCACGTCGGCGGCGCGAACGCCGTTGACCTTCTCGTCGAATACGACGTCGAAGCCCTGGTGCAGTCCAGCGTAGGCGCCGGCGTTGCCGTTTTGCAGGAACGAGGCGGTGGCGTAGCCGCAGGCGCGAAGCATCTCGGCGAGCGTGACGTACTCGTCGCGCAGCGAATCGGAGAAATCCCAGGTGCCGGTAGCGCTCGGCGGCAGCGACGTCATCAGCGAAGGTACCGACGAACGCGTCTGCGTGGCTTGCGAGAACGCGCGCTCGAACGCGGTCCCGGCCGCGGCCAGGCGCTGGTGGGCCGGGGCCGCGACCGGACCACCGTACACCGACAGACGGTCCGCGCGCAGCGCGTCTTCCAGTACGAGCATGATCGGCGGCGCTCCGCTGGTGTCGCGCACCGGGCGCAGCGTCGGGCTGCTCCACAGCGCGATCGCGCCGGCGAGTCCCCTGGTCGACAGGCGCAGCGTGACCGCGCGGCCGCTCCACGCGCCGAGGTCGAGGCTCACGTCTTCCCAGGTTCCGGGTTCGATCAGCTTCTTCAGCAGCGTCGCCGACTGCGAGCCGCTCTCGACGGCGAGTTCGACTTCTACGGGCTCGTCGCGTCCGACCATCGCTACGGCGGTCTCCAGCAATGAGGGCTGGGCGGCGACGACGACGTCGTACGCAACGCTGCCCGGTGTGCGCTGCCACAGACTGCGCCGCAGTTGACCGGCCACCTCTTCGTAAGTGACACCCGATTGCGCTCCAGAATAGCGCTGCTTCCTGGCGAGAAGGCGCAGATGCGTCACTTCGACGACGGCGTCGTCTTCGCTGCGCGCGCTGAGGAACAGGCGGCGCAGCACCGCGTCGCCGGTCAGCCCGCGCTCGAGAGCCTTGGTCGCGTCGATCGAGTACAGGTGAACCCGCCCGTCGCCACGCAGGTCGATGCGGACCTTGTCGCGGTGCATGCGCGCGACGGCGTCGCTGTCGCTCCAGCCGAGCAGCAAGAACGCCGAACCGGTACTGCGCGCTTCAACCTCGATGGTGCCGATTTCGTCGCGTCGAAGATTCAGGGTCTCGCGGGTGTGCACCTGCTCGTCGCCGAGAGCGAGTGCGTGCGCATCGGCGTCGAGCATGCGACGCCGCTCCGCCGCCACCATCGCGCCGGTACCGTCGCGCACGAAATCGAGATCGAGCAGCGGCGCCGACTCGGCGCCGGGAGAATCTCGCGCGACGCCGGTTTCTGATTGCGGCGCGTGCTCGCGACTGCGACGCTCTTCGATGTCGTCGAGTCGAACCACGCGGCGCTCTTCGCACGCGCGGCGGACACGGTTGAGGACCGTGTCGCGTGACTGCTCGCCGGCGGTGTGGCGAAACCACGACGCGTGCGCCAGCAGTTGGCGACGGGCGCGTTCGATCTCGATGAGCCGCGCGAGCGTCGGGATCGACGCGCCACCGCCGAACCATACGAGTGTGGCCAGGCACGCCGCTGCAGGTACGCACGCCGCGGCGACGCCGAGCAGAGCTCGGCGTCGGGTCTTGTCGGGGGAGAACTTGCGCGCCAAGGAGACGTCGACCTACCAAAGGGAGACGGAGCGCGAAACCGGCGCCTGCGCCGCGAGTTCGCGTTTGCGGGCCAGGAGGCACCAAGCGCGGGCTGTCTCGATGGTCGCGACCGGCCCCCTGGCCCAGGGAACAACCGGCGAAAACTCGCGGCCGGTCAAGACCGCACGATTGCGGTTGCCCGCGATGCCGGTGCCGGGGCATGATGCCGCCGCGTGAACGCCGTGCGTGGACTAGCCGAATCTCCCTCGGACGATGAGCTCTTTTCGCTGGCGGGTTTTCTCGCCGAGCGACCTTGTGGCCGTCGTTCGATGAGTCTGGAGGAGACCCACGGATTTCTCACGGCGTTGCACTGTGTGCCGGGGGCTCTGTTGCCGCTTGCCTGGCTGCCGGCGATATTCGGTGGCGATGTCGAGAAGGGACGGCGCAGGGAAGGCGCCGAGATGATCGCGCTGGCGATGCGCATGAGCAACGAGATCGCGCGTTCGCTGTTCGATACCAGCAATCAAGATACCTTCGTTCCGCTGATCGCTTTTGCCGGTCGCGGAGCGAGCGCATCGGCCGCGGCCTGGTGCGACGGGTTCCTCAAAGGTCTCGATCTAAAGGCCCGCGCCTGGGTGGAACACATCGAAGAGGATCCCGAACTGCGGCGTGTGCTGTGCCCGATCGTCGCGCTTTCGAGTCGTTTCCGTGCGGTGCTCGCGGCTATGGACGAAGCCGAACGGGAAGCGGTCGGCGACGCCGAAGAAGAAGATCTCGAAGCGATGCTGCCCGATGCGGTGCTGTCGGCGTACACCTACTGGCGCCTGGGCACGCCGGCGTTCGACATCATGACGGCGAGCGCGGCGGCCACCGCCAGCGTCTGAAGCGCGAACGATGGCGCGGTCGCCATCGTGATGGGCGACAGCGCGGTAGCTCCAGTCCACACCGCTTGCGCGATCAGCGCCGACTGCACGCCGGCGCCGGCCGCGAGGAGTCCGAGTGCCAGCGCCGCCGGCAGCGCGGCGAACGGGTCGAACGGTGAGATTGCCAGTGTCCACAGCAGCGCTCCCACGAGCCAACCGGCGCGTCTGGCCACCACGAATCGAAAGAGCCAGGCCTGCCCGGCCAGACAGGCCAGCGCCGCCGCCGGAGAAGTCAGCGGGGGCGTCGCGCCGGCCGCAAGCCGCGTGACCAGCGCCCCGGCCCACTCCGGCGGAGTCCCAAATCGCAGCGAGAAAGGGCCGCCCGCCCCGAGCAGGACTCCCACCAGCAGACCTCCCAGCACCGCGCGCCGCGACACCGGCGGCCACGGCCACACGCCCTCGCGCGCGCACGATATCCACGCGCACCCTAGCAGCGCCAGGCCGCCGGCCAGCAATGAAGACGACAGCGGCGAGACCGCCCTGGCGTTGCCGGCCAGGCTCCA
>JACRCR010000199.1 GCA_016218925.1 Deltaproteobacteria bacterium
GCGCGAGTCGCACTCAGCGCGCGCAAAGCAGCGCCGGCGTTGGAGCTTGTCTACTTCGAGTCGCCTTGTCCGAGCGCCAGCAAGCACGCGAGCGTATCGGCCAGTTGGTCGAGCGCGGCCCGGTCTGGCAACGTCACGGTCAGACGCGCCTTGCCGGCGGCGTCTTCTTCGACGCACTCGGACAGGCGCGTGCGCAAAGTCGTCACCAGTTGGGTTGGCGGTGGTGGGGCCGATGGCTCGGAGACGAGGTGGCCCAGGAAGCGAAAGGCAGCGCCGAGTAGTTCGCCGCCCGCGGCGGCGACCCGGTCGCGATGAGCCAGCCGCTCGGCCTCTTGCTCGGCCCGCTGCTTGACCGTCGCATCGAGCGGAGCTTCGGGCCTGGCCCCGAGCAGGATCTCCAGTCGCTGTTTCATCTCTTCGATGCCGCTGACCATATCGACAGCGTCCACCTCGGACTCTGCGTCCAGCGCAGCCAGCGCAAGATCGCGCTTGGCGGCGAGCGTGGCCAGCAGGTTATCTTCGATCGTCTCTTCGGTCACCAGCACGTAGACCTGCACCGGCCGCTTCTGACCCATGCGGTGGGCGCGACCGATGCGCTGCTCGAGCACCGCCGGGTTCCACGGCAGGTCGACGTTGATCACGGTGTTGGCAGCCTGCAGGTTCAGACCGAGCGAGCCGGCGTTGGTGGTGATGAAGAGGTGACAGTCGGGTTTGTGCTGGAACTCGTGGACGAGATGCTGGCGCTGCTTCTGCGGCACCGATCCGTCCAGCCGCACGTACCGCAGCCGGCGCGACTCGAGCATCGGCTGAATCAGATCGAGCATCGTGGTCCACTCGGAGAAGAGCACCACCTTGCGGCCCCGCTCCTGAAACAGCCGGTCGAGCAGATCGTCGAGATGCTCGAGCTTGGTCGAGTAGCCGGGCTCGCGCTTGTCGACCAGGTAGGTGCTGTTGGCGGCCATGCGGCACATCAGCAACGCCTTTCGCAGCCGCAGCAGGTCCATCTCGGTGAGGAACTTCTTGCGGATCATGCCGGCCACGATGCGCATGTGCGCGCCGTGCAACTCTCGCTGCTCGTCGGTCGGTGGGATACGGACGATCTCGGTGGTGCGCGGCGGCAACTGCTGCATCACCGAATCGCGCGTGCGGCGCAGCAGCACCGGCCGCAGGTTCTCGCGCAACTCGGCCAGATTCTTGTAGCCGAGCACCTTGCCCTTCTCGTCCATCACGCGGTGCCGGTCGAAGAAACGGAAGGCCGGGGCCAACCGCCGGTCGTCGATGAACTGTACGACGCTGTAGAGTTCGTCCAGACGATTCTCCAGCGGCGTTCCCGACAGCACCAGCGCGAACGGCGACTTCAGGCTCTTGATCACGCTACTGGTCTTGGCCTCCCAGTTCTTGATGCGCTGCCCCTCGTCCAGAATGATCAGATCCCACCTCACCCGCTCGATCGCCAGGATGTCGCGCAGCACCTGTTCGTAGTTGCAGATGGTGAAGAAGCAGTCGTTGCCGTACTGCTGCGCCCGCGTGGCCACGGCGCCCAGCACCAGTTGGCAATCGCGGTCGCAGAAACGGTGAATTTCCTCTCGCCACTGCGACTTGAGCGAGGCGGGGCAAACGACCAGAACCTTGCGGATTCCCGCCTCGCGGCCGAGCATCTCCGCCACGCCGACGCCCTGGATCGTCTTGCCCAGCCCCATGTCGTCGGCCAGCACCGCGCGCCCCGCGCCGACCGCGAACGCGATGCCGTCGAGCTGGTACGGCAGCAGCTCGACCTTCAGCAGCGCCTTGCGCAGCGGATGGGTTTTCGGGTCGCGGCGGATTTCGGCCACCAGCGACCCGATGCGATCCTGGAACAGCCGCTGCTGTACGTATTCCTCGGCGTCCGGGTAGACCGTGACCGTGTATCCCAGCTTTTCCAGTCGGCCGAGCCGCTTGACGAGATCGCGGACATCGTCGATGGACCGATCTCTGAACGCACCCACGATAGGCTCGACGTTGGCGGGGAGCTTAGGCGGCAGCAGCAGCCGCAGCGCGATCTCGCGCCCGTAGTGCAGGTGCAGCGAGGCGCGGGCGCGTTTGTACGGCCGCCGCCGCACCTGCGCCGGGAATCGTCGCTTCACCTTGTCCAGCACGTGCATGATGTGCTTGCAGGTGCCGAGCGTGTTGGTGCGAAAGTCGGGGCACGAGCAGTACGACTCGCCGCGCTCTTCCCCGCGCAGCGCGACGCGGTAGGTCTTGCCCGAGGCGGCGCTGATCGTGGTGTACTCGGTCCACGGCCGCCCCGTGTCGGCCGAGCGCACCTTCATCTTCTCCTGGCGCGCGCGCTCGGCCCGTTGCTCGATCGCATTGCGAACCAACTGCTCTTCGCTGAGGCTCTCCACCGGCTTGCGCTCGGGCGGCGGCGCGGCCAGTCCCAGCGCGGTCTTCTCTTCCAGGATCAACGAGAACACCGCTCCGGCGTGTTCACAGGCGGTCCGGCAGGTCGAGCACTTCCAACGCAGCGCTTGCTTGCTGTCCTCCGCGCGCATGATCGTGACCGTCGCGTCGCGCGCCGGGCCGGGCAGTCGCACGCGCAGGGCCTCGCCGCTCCACGAAACCTGCTCGTCGATATCGATCTCGTAGCTGGCGCCTGCCTGGATCAGTGTCTTGCCGTTTTCCCCCAGCAGCTTGCAGGCCTGCACAAAGCTGAGCCGCGAAAGCAGATCGCGCAGAGTCAGTTCGCGGCTCGTCTTGGTCGTCATCGCGGGTCACTCCGTTTGGTGGAACGTTCGGCGGTCATTCGGGCTGTCGCGGCGCGTGAAACCAGCGGCGGGAGGTGTGGCGCGGCGACATGGTCGAAGGGGATGCCCGGGGTTATCGGAGACGTCAATCCGAGGCTGTGACTGCGTCGACCGGATCTCCAGCGGACACCGATCATCACGGCATCACGCGTAGGACAGGCGTCGCTTCGGCGACCTGTATCGGGACACTACGGGCGCCAGAGTCTGACGACGCGGGCTCGACGAATCGCCGCGTCGCGAGTGGCCAGCGAGATGGCGTGGGCGCGCGCCGTGGCAACGATGATCCGATCGGCAGGGTCGCCGTGAAAGGACTCAGGCAATCCGTCAACGGCAATCACCACGTCGCGATCCAGCGGCAGAGTGCGAATCACGCTTTCGTCGGTGGCACGGCAGAGCCATTCGGCAAAAGGAAGCGGCAGTTCGAGCCGCCCCTTGGCGTGGAGAATCTGAACCTCCCACATGCTGATGGCCGCGATGGAGAGGTCATGGCGTTCTGCTGCAAGGTCGAGGGCGGCACGCTCTGCCACCGTGAGCGGCGAAGGCGCGGTGAGCCACCATACCCACATGTGGGTGTCGAGCAGCACACTCACCGCAAGGCCTTGAAGTCCTCATCCTTCAGTGCTGACTCCCCCGCTTCGGCCAGCAACTGTCCCCCCAGTTCTCGCAGCCGCTCCCATGGCTTGCGGGCATCACCGGCCACCTCGCCCGAGGACGGCGCCAGCCTTGCCACCACCTTTCCGCGTCGTGTGATCGCGACCGGCTGTCCGCTCCTTTCCACGTCGCGGATCACCTCGAGGCAGCGGTGCTTGAAGTCCGTGACTGAAATGGCCATGTTGAAAACGTACCTGGCCATGTTGGGGGAAGCAAGCGCGTAGTTGGTGGGGCGCCGACTACCCGGGTCTGCCGTCTACATGCAGCTTGCCCAGGCCGGTCTTGATCGCGATCTCCCACACGCTCGCAACCGGGAGCAGGAGTTCGGCGGCCGGGTCCACGAGTAGTTTGCGCGAGCGCGCGGGTAGACGCGCAGAGTCTGCCTGCATCCACAGCCAGCTCTGCCAGAAAAGTCACCGTCGAACTGCCCGCGCGCTTGCTGCGTGAGGCGCAGGAATCGACCGGCGAGGGAGTAACGGCCACGATCCGCCGGGGCCTCGAACTGGTTGCGTCGCAGAGCGCCTGCGAGAACCTTCGCAAGCTTCGCGGGCGAATCCCCCTCTCGATCGACTTGCGTGAGCTTCGCGAGGATCGCCGCTGATGGTGACGGTACTGCCGCTGTCGAACAGCCAGACGGATCGGGACTCTCAAACCATCGTCCGGCAGAGTCTCTCGCGCGCGTACGGCGACGACGAGCCCGACTACTCCGAAGCCGACGTGAGAAGATGAAAGAAGGCGACGTCGTTCTGACGCCGCTCCCCCAGGCCGACGGACGGACCAAGAACCAGCCCGTCGTCGTACCTCGAGCCATGCCGCCGCACGGGGATATGCTTGTGTGCGGTGTCAGCACCCGACTTCGCCAGGCGGTGGTTGATTTCGACGAGATAGTTCACGCGCAGGATGCCGACTTCGCAATGAGCGGCCTCAAAGCACCTTCTCTGATCCGTCTCGGGTTCCTCGGCGTGCTGCCAGCAGCGAGCTTCTCCGGCACGATCGGTTCGATCAGTTCGCAACGCCATCGCCGTCTGCTCGAACGCCTTGCGAAGTACTTGGTCATCGAATCGGAGGCTGAGTAGTACCGTCGCTTGCGGGATGAGCCGGGGACCTGCCGGCCTACCCCACCGTACCGCCCTTGCGCAGTTCGCGTGCGACAGCCCGCGCCGGCTCGTCCACATCGCTCCGCTCCGGTCGCCGCGGCTCGGCGAAGCCGTGGATGATTGTCTCCCTGCCGGACGACCGGCTCTCGTGGAGACGACTCCGGACGAGCCGCTCCTGAGCCGGGCGGCGCCCCTTCCCATCGACACCTATTCTTCCGACCGCGCGCGCGGTGGATGAGCGCGAGGGCGAATTATGAAGGAAAACGGGCGTGTGGGAAGCGGGAGGCGAGCGCGCGGCCGGAATGCACCGGTGCTTCGGGTGTCTCGAGGCAACGGATCGGTGGTCCGGCAGCTTAGGTGCCTCCGTCCGGCGCAGCTCGGTTGCAGGTCGTTGCCCGCGGAGCAGGCTGGAGGGCTTGACGTCAATGTTTTCGTCAATTAAAACGTCAACCAATGGAGCCGACCGAGGCCGACAATGAGCAGGAACCCGACACTGATACGCGCGCTAGAGGCGCCACTGTGGCTTTACTTCAGGCCCGGCTATCGCGACCACCGCGCCTTTGAGAGAAGCCTAGTCGCTGGAATGCCACCCTTCTCCGGCGCGGCCAGCGGACCAACGGTGGTTCGTTCCTACTTTGCTGTCTGCTCAGACTTCAATCGTCTGACGGTACCGCTGATTTCTGAGCGCAGCGGAAGTTTGGGCACGGCGATGATGGCATTCGGCGTTGCCAGTGGCATCGAGTCTGGCCTGACTAGTGGCGAGAACTTCGACGCGAATCGCCTCCTGCGCGTGCCTCGCTCGCGTAACGACGACCAGGCTTTCGCAATGGGCTGGCGCGTCTATATCGAACGACTCGGGATCTTCTTGAGTCGCAAGGAAGCGGAAGTCTTTTTCGCGCGGCATGGAATGAAGAGCCGCTTCGGCTGCCAAGGGCGAAGGTGCTGTAGCGAGATCCGAGATATGTTGCAGGAACCGCTGCGGCATTTCTTGGTTACACGAGCGCAGGAGATCGCGGATCTGACCCAGATCCCGCGTCACAATCGCGCGGCCGTCTACCTGGAGAAATTCCTGCGCCGCGCGTCTGACGACGCGGTCTTGGTCGCGAAGCTCGAGCCAAAGAAGTTCCAGCGCGTCGAGCGGCGGCTACGTGGCTGGCGACTCGCGCTTGGCGCGCTGCTCGAGGAGAGAACCCTAGTAGAGGTCGTACCGGCCAAACGAGCGGCAGTCATCCCCATTCGCGGACGATGAGCGAACCAGTGCAAAGAGAGATAGCGAATATCGGGAGCAACGTGTGTCAACAGCAGTAGCAGCAAGCCTCAGGACAATTCGAGAGAAAAGTGGCGTAAGCAACCGCGAACTCGCGCAGTTCCTGAACACCACCGCGGAGACTGTATCGCGTTGGAACAGCGGTGCTGTCGCCCCACAGCCAGCTAAGTTCGAGAAGCTCGCAACGTTGGCGTGGCTCGTCGAGCAACTCGCCGAGTTCTACGAGGCCGACGAGGCCAAGTTCTGGCTGTTCACGCCACAGCGACTGCTTAAGAACAAGCGCCCGGCTGACGTGATCGCAGAGGGACGACTGGACGATGTTCTCGCTCTGATCGAACAACTGAGGGACGGATCCGTAGTATAGGGCACGCGGCGACTCGGTGGTGGTGTACACGGAAGAACTCTGCCTTCTACTCGAGGGCCTTCGGCAGGAGGAGTGGGGGGACTCGCATACCGCTTCACCACTGCACAGCGAGACGTGCGAGAACCAAACCTCCTGGGCGCTCGTTGGAATCCACGAGACGTCCCGGCGGTGTACACCGCGCTTAGCCTAGACACCGCGCTTGCCGAGTACGCGAGGCGGATGGAGATCCAGTCGCCGAGGCCAAGTCGTGGCAACTTCAGTATGCGTTCGGTCACCCGCGTCTCGATCCACTGCGCTCTGAGTGCGAAGATCCCGTGCCAGGAGGCACAGGGATATGGGCACGAAACGAACGGAGTGGGCGAGCCGGGTTCGGCAGTGGCGACGCAGCGGTGTGACCGC
>JACRCR010000198.1 GCA_016218925.1 Deltaproteobacteria bacterium
CCAGGGCGTGGCCCCGGCCTGCGTACGCCAGTGTCCGGGGCGTGCGGCGTTCATCGGCTTCATCGATGACGAGAGCACCGCGGTCCACAAGCTGGTGCAGAAGTGGAAGGTGGCGCTGCCGCTGCATCCCGAGAAGGGCACCCACCCGAACGTCTACTACGTTCCGCCGCTGTCGCCGGCTCCGCTGCGCGAGGACGGCAGTTTCGACGAAGGCGGTCACCGCATTCCGCCGGCCTATCTCGAGTCGCTGTTCGGTCCGGCGGTGCACGGCGCTCTGGACGCGCTGCGCGCCGAGCTCGACAAGAAGCGCCGAGGGCAGGCTTCGGAGGTGATGGACGCGCTGATCCTGTACCGGTGGAAGGACGCGTTCGGTCACCTCGACCGCGATCCATCGACCATCGTCTGGGAGTGACCGACGCGCCGCGGCTCTGTCGCAACCGCTGCGGCGCGGCTGAGGCCTGGACGAACGAGCGGACACCGAGGGAGGCGCGACGTGCCGTCCTTCGGTGTCCGCTTGCGTCGGCTGTGGAGGGGGCCGAGATTTCGTGGGCCGCGGCCGGCGGGCGCGGCGGCCAACAGGAGTTCTGATGAACGGTCAATCGGCGGTACCCACCACGCGGTCTAGTGCAGTCGAAGAACTCTCCTCCTTGCCGCTGCGCGCGGACAATCCGTACATCGACGCGTGGAAGGAGAAAGGCGGCAAGGTCTTCGGCTACGTCTGCAGCTACGTGCCCGAAGAGCTGCTGCACGCCCATCCGGCCGGGCTGCTTCCGATCCGCATGGGCGCGGTCGGCTGCGAGACCACGGAAGACGCCGACGTCTGCCTGCACAAGTACATCTGCAGTTTCACCCGCTGCCTGCTCCAGCTCGGCCTGGCCGGGGAATACCGCTTCCTGGACGGCTTCGTGATGACCGATGCCTGCGATCAGATGCGCCGGACCTACGAGTACTGGCGCGACGAGGTGGGCCTGGATTTCCTGACGATGGTGACGATTCCCCATTCCGTCGAGGGCGAGCAGCGATTCGCCTGGTACCTGGAGGAAATCCGCCGACTCGGCGAGGCGATCGCCGAACGCTACGGCAGCTATCCCACCGACGACCATCTCAGAGACTCGATCGCCACCTACAACCGCTATCGAAAGCTGATGCTCGAGCTCTACGCGCTGCGCGCGCAGGCGGCGCCTAAACTGACCGGCGCGGAGGCGATGCGCATCGCTCGCGCCGGCTTCAACATGCCCAAGCAGACCTTCAACGACAGGCTGGAGGAAGCGCTTGGTGAGCTGGCAGCGCGTCCCGGCATCGACGACTCCAGAGCGCGGATCATGATCGGCGGCAGCTATCTGGACGACACGTACTTGATCGACATCATCGAGAGCACCGGCGCGGTCGTGGTTACCGACGCCCTGTGCTCGGGCCGGAAGTACATAGAGTCGATGGTCTCCGAGGACGGCGACCCGACCGAAGCGATCGCCAGGCGCTACTTCGAACACACCCCTTGTCCGCGCATGATCGGAGGCTTCGAGAACAGGATGGAGTTCACCAGACGTCTCGCGCAGGAGGCTGCGGTGGACGGCGTGATCTTCCACCGGCTGCCTTTTTGCGACAACCACGCGGTCGAGAACGCGATGGAAAGCCGCGAACTGAACAAACTCGATGTCCCGACGCTGAGTCTCGAAAGCGAATACCTCGCTACCGACGAGGGGCGCATCAAGACGCGCGTCCAGGCGTTCCTCGAAAAGATCGGCAGGTAGTCGGGGGAGGCTGGAAATGGAAGCGCAACAGAGCTCGCTCACCAGGTACGATCACTTCCGCAAGGTCGACGCCGTCTGCGACCTCTTCCAGATGGCGATCGCGACCGGGGCCTCCAGTCCTGCCGATCTAGACATCCCGATGCTGATGGGGATCCTGCCCGAATACCACGCTTCGCTGGTTCCGCAGATCTATCCGGAAGTCATCGAGGCAATCCTGAAACCCAAGAACCGAGCGGCGACCTTGGCGCACATGGCTGCCGCCAAGCGCTACGTTGCCGACCTGACCGCCGCTCTGGATCGCGGCCAGCCGGTTCTCTACAACTTTGCGGTTACGACCCCGGAAATCTTTCTGGCGATGGACCTGGTCCCGCTCTGTTACGAACTGATGCCGCTCTATATTGCCGCGGCGTTCGTCGGTGGGGTGGACCAGGACATCGACCTGACCGAGGACGAAGGACTTCCCGGCCACATCTGCTCGGCGCAGAAGGCGCCCAACGGCGCTCTGATGAGCGGCAAGATGCCGATGCCCGACATCATGGTGAAGACCACGGTGCCGTGTAATTCGAGCAACATGATGTACCAGTGGGCGCAGCAGCAATTCGGCGCCAAGGTGGTGGTAGTAGACAGTCCCTATTACGCCAACCGCCGCGCTTTCGGCTACTACGTCCAGGAATGGAAGAACATGGTGCGCAGCGTCGAGCAGCTCACCGGCCACAAGCTCGATGAGGAGCGCCTCAGACACCACGTCCAGCTCGGCAACGAGCAACTGAAGTACTACTACGGATTGCAGGAGCTCCGGCGCCGGATTCCCAATCCGGATCCCGGCATGCATCGCGCGCTGGACGTCGCCGGGCTGTATCTGTGCGGCGCCAACCAGGAGATGGTCGAGTATTCCAAGACCTGCTATCGCGAAGCGCGCGAGAGAGCCGACGCCGGTATCGCGGTCGTCGGCGACAAGAAAGAGATCCGCACCATCTGGACCTGGGGCAGCACTCCTCACATGCTCTATCTTCCCGATTGGCTCGAGGACCGCTTCGGCATGAGCTTCCTGGAATGCGGGTTGTCGTACATGCCCGCTGAAATCGTCGGCTACGTCGATACCACGAGCGTAGACTCGATGATCGAGGGATTGGCGCTGCGCGCGTTCAACATGCCGATGGGCAGGACCGGAATGACCCATGCCGACCTGATGATCGAGGATTTCGTGAAGGTCGCCAAGGCCTACCACGCCGATGCGGCGGTGTTCTCGGGGCACATGGCGTGCAAGCATTCGTGGGCGGTGGCGAAGATGCTCGGCGACGCGCTGCAGGAGCGCGCCGGCATTCCCAGCTTCAAATGGGAGACTGATCTGCTCGACACACGGTTCACTCCGCACTCGTCGGCGAAAGCGCAACTCGGCGAATTCTTCGAGACCCTGATGTAGAGCCGATGATCCTGGGGTGTGATATCGGCAGCTCGGTGACCAAGGCGGTCATCCTCCAGGACCGCCATGTCATCGCGTCGCTGCGCGTTCCCACCGATGCGCACCCGGACAGGGCGATGGGCCGCGTTCTGGAGGGCCTGCGCGAACGGCACAAGATCGACGACGGCGACATCGAGGAAACAGCGATCACGGGGTGGGGCGAACCCCGCGTTTCGCTCCCGCACACGGCGCAGAGCGTTCTTGGCAGTCTCGCCCGCGCCTCGCAGTGGGATCGGCCGGCGTGCCGCGCAGTCCTTTGCCTGGGCGCGCAGAACACCGCGGTACTGTCCGTCAACGACAAGGGCCGGGTGATGGAGTACCGCATGAACGACAAGTGCGCGTCGGGTTGCGGGAAGTTCCTGGAAATCATGTTCGAGGCGCTGGCGATCACGGTCGAAGACAGCGCAGCGATCGCTTCCGCGTCAGACAAGCGCATTTCGCTGAGCGGCCAGTGTGCGGTGTTCTACGAGAGCGACGTGGTCAGCCTGATCAACGCCGGGGAGTCGGTCGCGAACATCACCGAGGCGATTCTCGACGCAGTGACCAGGACGGTCGCTACGCTGTGCAAGAAGATCAAGATCGCCGACGCGATCGTCGTTGGTGGAGGACTGGCCAACAACAAGAGACTTCTGGACGGTGTGGGAGCCTTGATACAGAGACCTCTGCACGTGTTCGGCGGCGACCCCGATCTGATCGGCGCCATCGGCGCCGCGCTCGGCGCGCAGGCGACGCGATGATCTTCGCGGGAGTCGACGTAGGCTCGATGACCGCAGAGGCGGTCTTGTTCGACGACGACGAACTGCTCGCCTCTACCGTGCTGGTGGCCACGCCCAACCCGGTGACCTCGGCGACCATCGTAATGGATACGGTGCTGGCGCAGGCCGGTCTGCGCGCCGCCGAGATCGCCTACTGCGTGAGCACCGGATACGGCCGCGAGAGGATTCCGTTCGCCCAGCACGACATCTCCGAGATCTCGTGTCACGGTAAGGGCGCGTTCTGGGCCGACCCCGGCATCCGGACCATCATCGACGTCGGCGGTCAGGATTGTAAGGTGATCCGCATCGACTCCGTCGGAGATCTGCGCGACTTCGTGATGAACGACAAGTGTGCCGCCGGCACCGGGCGTTTTCTCGAAGGCGTCGCCAAGACGATGGCGGTGCACGTCTCGGAACTCGGACCGATCGCCCTGGAAGGCGTCGATCCGGTTCCGATCACCAGCATCTGTACGGTGTTCACGCAGTTCGACGTGCTGACGTTCCTTGCCGAGGGCCGCTCGCGCGAGGACATCGGACTCGGCGTGGCGGAGGCCCTGGCGCTCAGGGTGAATCGTCTGGTCAAGCGCGTGGGGGTCGAAGACCGCGTGTGCATCACCGGCGGGGTCGCCAAGAACGCGGCCGTGGTGCGCGCCACCGAAAAGGTGCTCGGACACGAAATCTGCCCGCTTCGCGTCGACCCGCAGATCGTCGGTGCGCTCGGAGCGGCGCTGCTGGCGCGCGAGCGCTACGAAAAGCAGGACGCGCAGCGCCGCCAGGCGGCGTCTTGAGGACGCGATGGCGAGCGGCGCAAGGGTAGTCGTCGTCGGCGGCAAGGGCGGCGTCGGCAAGACCTCGGTGTCGGCGATACTGGTGCGGCTGATGCTGCGCGGCGGCGGCAGGTTGCTGGTCATCGACGCGGATCCGGTGATCAGCGTCAGCTACACGCTCGGCGAACAGCCCGCACACACGCTCGGCGATTTCCGCCAGGGATTGATCGAATCGCCGCAGCGCCAGCGCGACCTCGAGAGTCGGCCGCTGAAATCGGCGATTCGAGATCTGCTGACCGGCAGCCGGCGCGGCTACGACCTGCTCGCGATGGGCCGTGCCGAGGGCAAGGGGTGTTTTTGTGGCGTGAACGAAATGCTGCGTTTCGGCATCGAGTCGCTCTGCTCCGAGTACGATACGGTCTTGGTCGATTGCGAGGCGGGAATCGAACAGGTCAATCGCCGCGCGTTGCACCGGATCGACGAGCTGGTCCTGGTCGCCGATACTTCGCTGCGATCGATGGAGTCGGTGATAAAGGTTCGCGACATCGCGGCCTCCTACAACGATGACAACCCTCTGGGCGCTCACGTTTTGATCAACAAGGTCGGAGGCGAAGAGGATCGCCGCCGTGCGCTGGCGACGGCGACGGGTCTTCGACTGGAGATCGCGGGCTTCGTTCCCGAAGACGAGCGGGTGCGGCTGTACAACGCGCAGGGACGAACTTTGATGGAACTTCCCGACGACGCACCGAGCGTCGTGGCTCTCGGCGCGTTCGTTGCGCGGATCGGCGTTGCTGGTTAGCTCCGGCCCCGGCTCTGGTCAGCCGGTCCGGTCCGTTCAGTGATGGGGCGCCGTCTCGACGGTCCCGCCGAGCGCCTTCAAGGCCGCCGCCAGGTGCTGGTTGGCGAGGATCATGGCGTCGGCGGCGGCTTCGATCTCGCCTGCGGATTGTCCGGCCATCGGCGCGCGGCGGCGAAATTGGTCGGCGTGCTCGCGGTTGTGCTCGATCCAGTGGGCCAGCAGCACGCGCAGTTTTTCCTGTTCGGTCATCGCGGCGTTCATATCGTCTTTCCCGGGAGTCGCCGACTCGCACCGTCCAGAGGCTCGAGGATCACGACGTGCTTCATCAGGTCGATCTCGCGCACGGCAGCCGACAACACGCGGGCGGGCTCGAACAGGCTGGTCAGCCGGATCCCTTCGGGGACGACCTCGACTTTCATGACATCCGCCATGATTTCATCGTCGAGCAGGTAGACGGTCGACTGACACATGGTTTGACTCTCCCAGCTCCGGTTCGTGCTTTCGTCCCTCAGAATCCCCTACCGGCCGCGAGGTCGCGCACAGCAGCGTGCTCTTGCCGGTCTGGCCCGGCCCCCACAAGAAGGTCGCCTCACCAGGGGGCGGGGAGGCGCGGCGACCGCCGGGACATGAACTTGCGTTTATCGCGATAATCGAAAGCGGCAAAACGAACGCGGGCCGGCTGAGCGGCCCACGAGTCGGGAGCGTCGGTTTTGTGCGACAGGGGCCGTCACGAGCCGAACGAGCGGGACGACCAGCGCAACGTCGGCCTGAACTTGCCGCTTCCCACCGGCGAGACTCGCGATCTTGGCTCTTTGGTCACGCAATCCGACTTGCGCCGCCGAGCCTGGTTCCGCGGTTACGGGTGACAACTGCAACCGAACGGGACAACCCAGCACGGCCCGTCGCCGCCGCAATCGGCGTTGTTGTGACACGCGTTCCACGAGATCTTGCAATAGCCCTCCGGCAGGCAGGTCTTGCCTTCAGGGCACTGGCCGCCACAGGTCGGAGCCGCCGCGTCTACGCAGACCGGCAAGGTGGTGGTCGTTGTCGTCGTTGTCGTGGTGGTGGTCGTCGTCGTGGTCACACCTGATCGGGACATGAACTTGCCGGCAGTATTCTCGGTCGGATCAAGGAAGTCTGCCTCCCAGCAGAAGTAGTAGCCATCGGAGTTGGCCGATTCCCACACGACTACGAACTCGTTGCTGGCCCAGCCGGGGGCCACGCGCGCAAAACCGTCGGGTGTGCTGCCGCTGGAGCCGCCGAGTACAGTCGTGTCCGTCCAGGTGGCGCCGTTGTCGGTCGAACGAGCCAACATGATGTCGTAATCGGGGCCGTCACAGTTCGCGCAGCCTTCGTCGTTGGAGTGCCACACAGCGATCCAAGTGCCGCCCCCGCCAGCCACGTCGGGGTATTCGTCCACCGCGTCGAGATCGACGGCGGCGCGTGAGTTGAGCGGCGCCGGCGCCGTCCAGGTCGCGCCGTTGTCCGAGGAGCGAGCCACCAGAATGTCACGGTCGGTTCCGATCGTGCCGCCCAGCGAATCCTCGGAATGCCAGACGACCAGCCACGGCGAACCGTAGTTCGCGATGCGCGGGAACTCGTCGTCGCCGCTATCGGTGGCCGCATTGGTGTTGAGCGCTGTAGGGGCCGTCCAGGTCAGACCGTTGTCGGTGGAACGGGCCACCAGAATGTCACGGTCGGTGCCGATCGTCCCTCCGAGCGAATCGTTCGAGTGCCACACCGCGACCCAATGTCCCGCGTTGTCGGTCGCGGCCTGTGGGACGAAATCATCCCCGCTGTCGGTGGCAGCATTCGCGTTCAGCGGCGCGACCGCGTCAAATTCGGGCGGCGCGGCGCTTGCAGCGGCAGCCGCCGAGTACGGCGTTACTGACCAGCCCACGAACCGTCAATTGGCGATTGCGGCCGCGGAAGGTGAACCGAGCGGTGCGGTGGCAGCTTCAGCTGCCAATCCGCCGCTGATTTGCGAGTCCGGCAAACTGGAGGTGGCCGGCAGCTACGGTGCCTGTCGACTCGACCGGGTGGCGAAAGCCGTCGAGGCAGGAGGCTCGCCGGACTTCCAGAAATGTGTGGACACCTTCTCGTCGAAGCGGCAGAGCGCCGGACGAAGGCGGCGCCGCGGGTTGACGGAACGTTCGAAATATTCTAAACGTTCATTACGTAGAGGCTACGGCCGGAAGGGCCGGAGGAACTGGATGGACCGGAAAGTCGGCATCTTCGTAGAGGGAATGGGAGCCTCGGCTGCCAGTTCCGGCGTGCTCAACGCGTTGCAGGGCAAGATCTTCGCGCTGCTGTATCTCGAGCGCACCGCGCTCTCCCTGGAAGAGGTCGCGGAGCGGCTGGGCCAGAGCAAGAGCAACATCTCGATCAACGTCCGCGGCCTCGTCGACTGGCACCTGGTTCGGCTCATCCGAGTGCCGGGTTCGCGCCGCGATCACTACGAGGCGGCAACCGATCTCGTGCGCGTCATGCAGGAGATCATCGAGCGCCGCTTCCGCTGGAACATGCGCCAGGTGCTGGCGACGATCCAGGAGACGCGAAGCGTGGACGCAGTGTCCAGCGCGGCCGACGAAGCCTTCATCAAGCAACGCCTCGACACGCTCGAAGGCTTCTTCCGCCTGATGGACGCGACGGCAGGGATGCTCGCACCTGGCAGACCCTTTCCGCCGCAACTGACCCCCGCGGCGGCGCCGGTCGCGGGTGGCGCCGGCAAGCCGGCCAAGCCGCCCGCAAGGAGATCTCGATGATGGATCCGGTAGTCAGCGTCGTATTGGCGTGGCTGGTTTTCGCGGGCACGCACATCGGTATGGCCTCGGCGCCCGCGCGAGGCCCGCTTGCGGCGAGGTTCGGCGATCTCGGGTTTCAGGCCGTCTTCTCGCTCGTGGCGGCCCTCGGCTTCGCGCTGCTCTGCTACGTGTACGCGTTGGCCGGCAACCAGGGGCCGGCCGGGCTCGCGCTCGGCGCCAGCGCGTGGCTGCGCTGGCCGCTGATGGCGATCAACGTGCTCGGTGTCGTGTGCGTGTTCGGGTCGCTATTGGACTATCCGACATCGGCCTACGCGCTCAGCAGGGCAGGGCGCAAATCCGACCCGCGTGGATTCGAGCGAATCACGCGGCACGGGTTCGCCGTGGGCCTCGCGCTGGTCGGCATCGCGCATGCGCTGCTCGCGGCGCGTCTCACGGGCACCGTTTTCTTCGCGGCGCTGGCAGTTTTCGGCATCGTCGGCAGCATTCATCAGGACGCCAAACTGCGCGCGCGCAACCCTGCGCTGCACGGCCCATACATGGAAAAGAGTTCGCTGCTCCCGTTCGCAGCGATCCTTGCCGGGCGCAACCGCCTGGTCCTTTCGGAGCTGCGCCCGCTGGCCGTTGCGCTGGGCGTGCTTGGAGCCTGGGGCCTGCGCGAAATGCATCCGTATATCTTCTCCCGCGGCGGGCTGTACGTCACCGGGGTGGTGCTTGCGGGTGCCATGATCGCGTCGGCGCAGGACGCGCGGCGCGCGCTTCGACGAGCGCGGCGCGCAGCCGACAGCGCGCGCGTTACGCCGCAGGAGGGGCGCTCGCCGCGCTGAACATGCACTCGCGCCGTCAGACTCCGTATTCCGCTCGCTCGATCAGTTCGACCTGCATTTCCCGATTCAGCGTGACGAAGTAGGCGTTGTAGCCTGAGATGCGCACCAATAGATCCTTGTAGTTCTCGGGGTTCGCCATCGCGTCCTCGAGCACATCCGCGGTCATGACGTTGAACTGCATCTGCATGCCGCCTTGCTCGAAGTAGGTCTTGACGTAGGCGTGCATGTGGTCGACCACCTCGGCGCGGGTGTCGGACGGTGACGGGGTCAGCTTGACGTTGAAGGCGATGTTGTTGTCCATCGTCGGCGCATCCAGAGCGGCGACGTCGCGGATGTTGTCGAGAAAGCTCCTGGATGCGGCGGCGTGCGGCGTGAGTCCAGGCGTGAACGCCTTGTGCGCCCGCCGCCCCGATGGCAGCGCGCCGGACAGGGTCCCGTAGGCGACGTGCTGCGACATCGACCAGAAGCCCGACGTGTACCTGCCGCCGCGGAAGTTTACGTGCGCGCCGTAGGTGTCGTGGACCAGGCTCATCACGCGATGGGCCATCCGTGCAGCCTCGGGATCGCCCGAGCCGAACAGCGCAGCCCGGCTGCGCACCAGCGCGTCTATCGCCGGGTCGTTTGCGAAATCGCCGTCGACCGCCCTTTTCAGGTCGGCCAGCGCGATGCGCTTCTCGTCGAACACGAGCTTCTTGATGACCATCAGTGAGTCGACCACGTCGGCGAGTCCGATGTTCGAGGTGCCCGAGGTGTTGTAGAGCGCGCCGCCGCCGGTAACGTCGCGGCGCTTGTCGATGCAGCCGTCGATCAGCGCGCTCAGCAACGGCGTGGGGCGCTCGCGCGCGTGGACCGCCGCGAGTCGGTTGTTGAGCTCCACCGCGTGGCCGATCAGAAACCGTTGCTGGGTGGCGTAGGCCTCGAAGAAATCGTCGAACGTCGCGAAGTCGCCGTCATCGACGGAGCCGGTCTTCGGTCCGAGGTTCCACTTCATGCCGGGATGGCGCCCATCGTTCAGCGCCATTTCCAGTGCGGCAACCAGATTCATCAGGATCGAACCGGTATGTCCCATGTGACGGCCCGAGAGGGTCGGTTCGACGCAGCCGGTGGCCGACCAGTCGCGGACGTCCTGGCTCGGGTAGCCGTGCTGCTCCAGAGCGCGAAAGACCGCTTCGTCGTTGTGCATCGACGGCGTCGCCGCGGTGATGAAATTAACCTCGCAGAGTCGCTTCAGGTAGGCTTCACTGTTCTTCGGGTGGTAGCGAGCGTTGACGTTCGGATCGCGGATGCACAGCATCTCGGTGACCTTCAGGCAGATGTAGGTCATGTCGCAGACTGCGTCGTCGCCGCCGGGCGTCACGCCGCCGAGCGTGATCGCCTGATCCGAGGAACTGCCGCCGAAAAGGTAGTTGCCGAGATCGGGGACCAGCGGGAGATGGTCGGTGCCGCGCATGTAGAAGCAGCCGACCAGTTCGATCGCATGCTCGATGTATGCGCGGCGTTCGGCTTCGCTGCCGAGCCTGGCCATGTCGGCGGCGAAGTAAGGTTGCAACAGTTGATCGAGCCGGCCGATGGACAGGCCGGTATTGGTGTTCTCCATGTGGATGGCTACCCACAGGATCCAGATCGCGTTGACCGCCTCGTCCAGGGTCTCGGCTGGCCCTGCGGGGACCTTCGCGCAGATCTGCGCCAACCGCTCCAGTTCCGACTTGCGTTGCGGGTCGGTTTCCACGCCGGCCAGTTTCATCGCCTCGACCGAAAGGTTGCGCGCATACGCGCTGACCCCTCGCAACGCGATGCTCATGGCTTCGAGGGTGTGGCCGGCGCCGTCGTCGGGCGCGTCGCCAGCGTCGATCTCGGTCTGGATGCCGCCGATGATGCCGTCGATTCCCTGACGCAGCACACGGGCGAAGTTCGGGATCGTGTGCGAGATGCCGACCGACTTCCAGACGAAATAGAAGGCCCAGCGCCCGTCGATCTGCAGACACAGAGGGTCGCCGGGTTCGCGCCGCACCCATTCGCGAAAGTTGCGCTTCGCCCAGTACGGAAAGACATCGTGCAGCGTTTCGATGTCCTCGCTCGAGACCCGATACGGATTGAGGAGCCGCTGCCCGACCGAGAGTAGTTCGCCCCAGATCATCGTCGCCTGAGCGTCGGGGTACAGAATCACGCCGGTCGGCTGTTTGGACGTGGAGGTACCGGCGATCAGCGAATTCTTCGCAATGATGGGTTTGCGCCGCTCCAGCAGGTACGCGAGCGCGCGGGCTTGCCGCAACAGCGGGTCCCATGGCCGGCCGCCCGGGCCGTGCTCGAATCCGTTGCTGCGGTACCACTCGGTGAGCAGTCGAGGACGCTCGGCGCAGATCTGCGGAGTTTCGTCGAAGTGTTCGCGAAGGAAACCCTGCAGGCGAGGGAAGTCATCCAGGCCGTATTCGGAAAGGTACTGGTCGGGCAGGTATGCGACACCCGGGTCGCGGCTCTCGGCTCGCAGCCTCACCTTGCGCCGCGCCGCGAGTTCGGCGCCCACGGAGGGGCTGAGGCCGCCGTACTCGCGGCAGCGGGCCTGCCGCTCGTCGCGGCGCGTACGTTCGAGGCTGCGCTGGTGCGTCTTGCCGAGCAGCAGCGAAACCAGGAAGTTGAACAACTGCAGATAGGAGAGGTTGCCTTCGACGATCATCCGGTTGCGAAGGATCAAGGTCAGCGACTCGTTGGGAGTGCTGGCGAGCATCTCGCGCAGCGTCTCGTCATTGGAGAAGCGCGCCACTACGTCTGCGTCCCTGCCGATTGCGCCGCTGACTCTCATGCGGCCTTCGCGAATGACGACGAACTGCTCTACGCCGCCGTCGTCGGTCTCGAAGCCGACCGAGAAATCGATCCAACCGTCGCTGCAGCGCAGGTAACGGCGCAGCGAGGGCCGCAGGTTGAACTGCGCCGCCATCAGCCGCAGCAACGCGGCGGCCATCAGGTTGGTCGGCAGGGCTTTGTTGATCTCAAACATTCGAGTCCATTCCAGCGGCGCTGCGGTTCTCGTGCAGTCGGTCCGCGGGATTCCGGCGCTCGTAGCGGCCGGCGCCTGCGCAGCCGCGCCGAGTTCTCGGCTCCGCCGGGATCATTCCTCTACACATCCGCGCGGAAGATCCCGCAGACGGAGTTCTCGGCTCCGCCGCGATCATTCCCCCAGCTGCGTGGCGAATATCCCGCGTACGCCGTGATGAGTCGAGGCGCGTGCCGCGCGGCGGCGCGGCGCCGCGCCGATGGCGGCGCGTACTTCTACGCGTCGCCATCGCTGGCGTGTCCCCCGGATGCGACCGATGCCCGCTACGCGTGCAGCTACGTTGCTGCGCGCGCGGCGCTCGAGCGTGGGTCGGGCTCGTCGCGTGCGTGCATGTGGCGCGGCTCTCGTCCGACTCCACCGAGCGGAACGACTAGTGGTCGCGATGTGAATGTGCCACTGTCTGGCGCAGCGTAGAACGTCACGCGACGACGCGCGCGGCCACGACACCACGCAGCAAGCCGATCTCCGTTTCGTCAGCGCTACGGAGGTGGATCCATGGATACTCACGTATCTTGGTCCCCGGAACCTATCGTCTCCGCTTCACACGTTGCAGGCGATACACCCATACAACACGTGGCTGCCTGCCTGGACGGCTCTGCAATAGCCGAGCTGGTACTGTGCCATGCAGCAGCGGTGGCCGATGCCTACGAGGCGAAGGTGACCATCGTCCGTGTCCTGGAAGCACCGGCTCGCAGCGGGTGTGCGCCGGCTGATCCGCTGAGTTGGGAAGTATCCCGACTCGAAGCGGGAGCCTATCTGGAGCGCATCGCGGGTCAGGTGCGAAGCGGCGACGAGACGGTCGAACTCGAAACGCGGTTGCTCGAAGGGGATCCGGCGGTGCAAGCCTGCCACTGGATCGAAGCCAATGGCGTGGACCTGACAGTGATCTGTACGCATGGAGAGAAAGGCCGCACCGAGTGGCCGCTCGGGAGCACGGCCCGCAAGCTCGTCGAAGGCGCGCGATGTTCGTTGCTGGTCGTGCCCGCCTCGGCCGCGCCTCCCGCCGCGCGGGTGCGCTACCAGCGCATCCTGGTTCCGATGGACGGGTCGGTGTGGTCGGAGAGCGTGCTGCCGGTCGCGATGCATCTGGCCGAAGCGCACGGCGCCGAGGTGGTTCTGGCTCACGCGGTGCCGAGCGCCGAACTGACCCGCATCGGACCGTTGTCCCCTGACGACATCGCGCTGGGAAAGCGCCTGCTCGAACGCAACGAACGAGTAGCCCGCGAGTATCTCGAGCATCTGCGCGCACGCCTGTCGGCCGCCGGGCTCAGCGTGCGCGTCGCGCTCGCGAGCGGTGAGTCCGCCCGCAGCGAGTTGCTGCGCCTCATCGCCGAGGAGAATCCGGATCTCATCACCATGTCGTCGTGCGGCAGCTCGGCGCACGCCGAGACTCCGTTCGGAACGATCGCTGCCCACCTGCTGGCGTACGCAGGGAAGCCGCTGCTGCTGATCCGGGCCGAACAGCGAAGCCAGCGGTCGTATCGGGACGACCATGTGGCAGCCGCCCCGCGCTTCTGTACGCAGGCCATCATGTGACGAGCGGCGCCCGGGAACATCACCCAGGGCCGTTGGAGACCGAGGCGCGCGATCTGGCCAGGCGCCACCTAGTGGGACGCGCGCCGCCGCTTGCGCTGCCAGGTTTGGAATCGCTTGCGACACTGCCCCAGTGGCTCGCCGTCGCATGCGAGAATCTGCGTTCCGCTGCGGACGAGAGCAAGGCCTGCGAGTGGCTGCTGGACAACCGCCATCTGCTCGAGCGCGCGGTGCGGCAGGTGCTGCGCGATTTGCCGCGCCGCTATTACCGCTCGCTGCCGGCGCTGGTCGCCGGCGATGCGAGCGGGCTGCCGCGCGTCTACGACATCGCCCGCAACTTCGCCTCTCTGTGCGCTCTGCAGATCGACCAGACGCGCGCCGCCCGCTTCGTGTCGGCATACCAGGAGGTGGAAGCGCTGCGTATCGGCGAGTTGTGGGCGTTTCCGACCATGCTGCGCATGCTATGCCTCGAGTGCATCGCGCTCGCGGTCGCCCGGATGCCGCTGGCACAGGCTGCTTCGACGTTCGCAGCCAGCCGGCGCGAGTCCGAGGTGCTGAGCGGCCTCGACGACACCGAGCGCATCGCCCGCGCGGTGCGGGCTCTGGCCGCGATTTCCTCGATAGCCTGGAACGACTTCGTCGACACGGTCAGCGTCGTCGACGCACTGTTCGTCGAGGATCCCGCTGGCGCCTACGCCGGCATGCGATTCGACACACGCGACTGTTATCGCAAAGCGGTCGAGCAACTCGCACGACGAAGCCGGTGCAGCGAGGCCGAGGTCGCCAGCGCAGCGCTGGAGCAGGCGCGCCGGTCCGAGGCCGATGGGCCCGGGTCGCACGTAGGCTACTGGCTCGTCGACCGCGGCCGCCCCCAACTCGAGCGCCTGCTCGGCGCGCGCGCGCCGGTCTCCACCCGGCTGCGCCGCGCGATGGCTCGCCGTGGGGTGACGCTCTACTTGTCGGGGATCGCGGCGGCTACTGCCGCCGTGCTTGCCGTGCCGGTGGCATACCTGCGCTCTTGTGACGCGGGGCCGGCGATGCTTGCGCTCGGCGTCGTGCTCGCGCTGGTTCCGGCTTCCTCGCTCGCCGTCTTGCTGCTGCATTGGTTGGTAGCGCGACGCGTGCAGCCGCGCGTGCTGCCCGAACTGGACTTCGAGGACGCGATCCCGGCGCAGTGGCGCACCGCCGTCGTGGTTCCGAGCATGCTGACCAGCGACGAGGTGTGCGCGGAACTGGTGGCGATGCTCGAACGCCACTATCTCTCCAATCCCGACCCGCAGCTCGTCTTCGTCCTGCTGACGGACTTCGCGGATGCGCCCGAACCCCGGTTGCCGGGCGACGACGACCTGCTCGAGGCCGCTGCCGCCGGCGTGCGAAGGCTCAACGAGAAGTACCGTGGCGAAGAGAGCAGCGACCGCTTTCACTTGTTGCACCGCGCGCGACTCTACAATTCGCGTGAAGGCTGCTGGATGGGCTGGGAGCGCAAGCGCGGCAAGCTCGAAGAATGGGACCGGCTGCTTCGCGGCGGGCAGACGAGCTACGTGCGTCACGAAGGCGACGCGGCCGCGCTGGCGGGAATCCGCTTTGTCATAACCCTGGACGCCGACACCGCGCTGCCGCGCGGGGCCGCGGCGCGGCTGATCGGGATCCTGGCGCACCCGCTCAATCGTCCCTGCTTCGACCCCGCCAGCGGCAAAGTGATCTCGGGTTACACGGTGGTCCAGCCGCGCGTGGAAATCGCGCCGGAGTCGGTGGTCCGCTCGCGGTTCGCCCGGGTCTACGCCGGCGACACCACCATCGACATCTACAGTCGAGCGGTGTCGGACGTCTACCAGGATCTGTTCGGGTGCGGGATCTACGTCGGCAAGGGCATCTACGACGTGGACGGATTCCGTCGCAGCCTCGAAGGTCGGGTTCCGGAGAACGCCGTAGCCAGCCACGATCTGTTCGAAGGCGTCCACGGGCGGGTGGCACTTGCCACCGACGTGATCCTCTACGAATCGTTCCCCTCGCAGTACCTCGCGTTCGCGCAGCGGCTTCATCGCTGGACTCGCGGTGACTGGCAACTGCTACCGTGGCTCGGCGCGCGGGTGCCGGGGGCGGGTCCCGGGCCGGTGCCGACGCGTTTCTCGGCACTGCAGAACTGGCAGATCCTCGACAATCTGCGACGCAGCCTGCTCGCGCCGAGCTTGCTGGCGCTGCTGGGGGCGGGATGGCTGCTATTGCCGGGAAATGCGCTGATATGGTCGCTGCTGGCGGTCGCCGCGGTCGCGGGCCCGTGCCTGTGCGAGTTGGTCGGCGGCATCGCGCGTTGGCGACCCTGGAGCGCTTCGGATCGTCTCGGGCTCGGTGTCGGCCGCCGGCTCGGCGAACACGCGCAGCGCGTCTTGTTCCAGTTCGTGTTCCTTCCGTACGAGGCCACTCTCGTCGCCGACGCGATCGCGCGAACAGTGGGTCGCCTGCTGCTCACGCGCAGGAAGCTGCTCGAATGGAGCACCGCGGCGCAGACCGAACGCCGCTTCGCGGGCGGCAGCGGGCGCCTGCAAGTCTGGCGGCGGATGGTCGCGGCGCCGGCGTGGGCCGCCGGGCTGGCGACGGCTGTGGCGATCACGCGACCATCCGCGGCGGCGGTGGCGCTGCCGTTCGTGCTCTTGTGGCTGGCGGCGCCCGCGATCGCCGGTCGCGTCAGCGCCGCGCCGCGCGCGAGCACCGGCAGACTCACGCCGGCGCAGTATCGCTTCGTGCGCCGGCTCGCGCGTCGTACGTGGCTGTTCTTCGAGAAGTTCGTCAGTCCCGAGGACCACTGGCTGCCGCCCGACAACTATCAGGAGGAGCCCGCCGGAGAGATCGACCATCGCACCTCGCCCACCAACATCGCGATGCTGCTGCTGTCGACGATGTCGGCGTGGGATCTCGGCTACATCGGCATACGCGGGCTCGTTTCGCGGCTGCGCAACACCTTCGACACCATCGGCCGGCTCGAGCACTACCGCGGTCATCTGCTCAACTGGTACGAGACGCGCACGCTCGAGCCGCTCTCGCCTCGCTACGTCTCGACCGTCGACAGCGGCAACTACGCGGCGGGCCTGATCGCCGTGGTGGAGGGGTGTCGCGAAGCGGCCGGCAGGCCGGTGCTCTCACGTGCATCGTGGGACGGCATGATGGACGCGCTCGGACTTCTGGAAGAGGCGCTGGCGGGTCTGTTCGCGCGGTCCAAGCGACGCGGGACGGTCCCGCTGGGCGCGCGTGCCGCGGCGATCCGCCGGCATGCGGCGCTCGCGCGCGAAGACCCGGAGAACTGGTCGCGCACGCTGCAGGACGTTCTCGCGCACGAGTGCGCGGACCTCGATACGCTGCTCTTCGAACTGCTCTTCGAAGTGAACGGCGCGCGCTCGACGGCTACCGCGCGGGCCGCGCTCGATGTAGCGGCGCTGCGCGAACTGCGCGTCTGGCTCGACCGTGTCCGCTGGCAACTGCGCTCGATGAAAGAGGACGTCGACTCCTTGCTCGGGTGGCTACCGATCCTGGACCGAAGCGGTCCTGGCGGATCGAAGGGCGGCGACGAAGCGGAGCTGGTGGCGCTGCTGCGCCGGCTGCTGCCGTCGACCCTGCCGTTGCGAGCGATTCCCGAACGCTGCGAGCACGCACGTGCGCTGCTCGAAGACTATCGCCGCGATCGGGCGGCCGGGACCGGCGCGATCGCGGCGGAAGGATCGGGTGAGGACTGGACGACCGGGCTCGATGCGGTGCTGGAGCGCTCGGGCGCGAATGCAGGGGCACTTCTCGAGGACCTGGAACGGCTCGCCGCACGCGCCGAAACCGAAGCGCGCGGCACCGACTTCCGCCTGGTTTACGACGCTGCGAAGCACCTGTTCCACCTGGGCTACAACGTCAGCAGCGACGCCTTGGATCCGCACCACTACGATCTGCTCGCGTCCGAGTGCCGGCTGACGAGCTATGTGGCGATCGCCAAGGGCGACGTTCCGGTCAAGCACTGGCTGTTCCTGGGCCGGCCCATCACCAGGACGGCACGCTCACCGGCGCTGCTGTCGTGGGGTGGCACGATGTTCGAGTACTTGATGCCGCGGATTCTGTTACGCGGCGGTGGCGACGATCTGCTCGCGACTTCCGAACGTGCAGCCATCGACGCACAGCGCGCCTACGGCCGCGCTCGCGGCGTCCCGTGGGGCGTTTCCGAGTCGGCGTACTCGGCGATGGATGCGCAGCACAACTACCAGTACCGGGCCTTTGGCGTGCCCGCCCTGGGTCTCAAACGCGGACTCGAAGAAGACCTCGTGGTTGCGCCCTACGCTTCGTTGCTGGCGATGCCGATCGCGCCGGTTGCGACGGCGCAGAACATACCTGCGCTGCGCGCCGCCGGTGCGCTCGGCGAGTATGGGATGCGCGACGCCATCGACTACACGCCGGCGCGACTTCCCGGCGGGGCCAGGCACGTCGTGGTGAAGTCGTACATGGCGCACCATCAGGGCATGATTCTGACGGCGCTCGACAACTTCCTGTCGAACTACGCGCTGGTACGCCGTTTCCACGCCAACCCGCTGGTCAAGACCCTCGAACTGCTGCTGCGCGAACGGATTCCGGCCGGAGTGCCGATCGAAATGCCGCACGCGGGGCCGGCCGCGGCGCTGCCGCTGCGGCCGGAGGCCGTGCCCGCGCTTCACTCGTGGCGTTCGGTAGAAGCCGGCGCGTTTCCCGAGCTTCACGCGGTCGGCAACGGCCGCATGACCAGTGTGATGAGCGATTCGGGCGGAGGCGGGATCTCGTGGATCGGCCACGCGCTGACACGCTGGATCCCCGACGCGACGCTCGACGACCAGGGCGTGTGGCTGTACGTCTGCGACCTCGACGGTGGCGAGGTGTGGTCGGTCGGACGCCAGCCGCTGGCGACGCGTGGCGGCGAGTGTCACGTCGTGTTCCATCCGCACATGATCGAACTGCGCCGGCGCGAACGCGGTATAGCGATCAGGCTCGAGGTAGCAGTGGCTCCGCACGACGACGTCGAGATGCGGTGTCTGAGCGTGGTCAACGAAAGCGATCGGCCAAGGCGCATCGCACTGACGTCGTACGGCGAGGTCGTGCTGGGCGCAATGGAAGAGGATCGCCAGCATCCGGCCTTCTCCAAGCTGTTCGTCAGCGCCGAGCACCTGCCGCAGCTCGACGCACTGCTGCTGCGGCGCCACGCCAAACGTCCCGAAGAGCAGCCGCCGGTGATGATCCACAAGCTGGTCGCGGCGAGTCCGCACGTGCGCTGCACGCGAGTGGAAGCGTCGCGCGAGCGCTTCCTCGGGCGCCATGGCAGCGTTCGTTCGCCGCTGTCGCACCGCGATCTCACCGGCGACGGTGTGGCGGATACCGGACTCGACCCGATCATGAGCATCGAAGCCACTTTGGAGCTGCGCCCGCACGTCACCGAGCGTCTGGCTTTCGTGACGCTGATCGGTGGTTCGCGCGAGTCGGCGGTGGAACTGGCCGAGCGCTATGACTCGGCGGCGGCGCTGGATTGGGCCATGAGCGACGCGGCGAGGCTGTGCGCGCGCGAAGCCGGACGCTTGGGGGTAGAGGCGGAACGCCTGCCGCTGTTCCAGCGATTGTTGTCGCTGCTGTTGCAGCGACACCCGGCGCTGCGAGGTCCGGTCGCGGCGATTGCGGCCAACACGATGTCGCAGCGCGACCTGTGGCGCATGGGCGTGTCGGGCGATCTGCCGATCCTGTTGCTGCGACAGAAGGATCCGGGTCGCACCGAACTGCTGCGGGAATTGCTGCGCGCTCACGCGCTGTGGGACGGGCGCGGACTTCTGATCGACCTGGTGATCGTGCAGGCCGGCGCTTCCGGGTACCAGGATGTCGTCGCCGACGATCTGCACAAGATGCTCGAACAGCTCGGCACGCTGGCGATGCTGCGAAGACGCGGTGGCGTGCACCTGTTGCGGGCCGACCAGATCGGTGCCGCGGAGCAGACCTTGCTCGCGGTCGCGGCGCGCGCGGTGCTCGAATCGGACCTGCCACTGGAGGATCAACTGCACGACGCCCATGTCCAGTTCGACCACTCGCCGCCGTTCGCACCGGCCGAGCCGGTCGCGGTCGCGCCGTCTGGGGCGCTGGAGCGACCCTCTGATCTGTTGTTCGACAACGGGATCGGTGGCTTCAGCGGTGACGGCCGCGCGTACGTCGTCCATCTGGCGCCCGGAGTCAGTACCCCGGCGCCATGGTCGAACGTGCTCGCCAACCGCTATTTTGGCACCTTGGTCACCGAGACCGGAGGCGGTTACACGTGGGCGACCAACGCTTCGGAGCACCGCTTGACGTCGTGGCGCAACGATCCGGTCTGCGACGTACCGAGCGAAGCGCTGTACCTGCGCGACGAGGAGACCGCCGCGGTGTGGATGCCGATGGGGCCGTCGCCCGATGCCGTCATCGAGGTGCGCCACGAAGCCGGGCGCAGCCTCTGGCGCCAGCGTACCCACGGCCTCGAACAGCAGGTAGAGGTGCTGGTCGCCGCCGACGATCCGGTAAAGCTGATCCGGTTGCGGGTGCGCGACGAGCTGGGACGGGTGCGGCGTCTGACCGCGACGTACTATGCCGAGTGGGTGCTCGGCACCACGCGCGACGTCGCTGCCGGCTTGCTGGTCTCCGAGTACGATGCGGGCGCGCGTGCGCTGCTTGCCCGCAATCCCTGGGATCCAGTTTTCGCCGGTCGCGTGGCGTTTCTGGCCGCCGAGCGCGATCCGCACGGCGTGACCACGGATCGAACCGAGTTCGTCGGGCGCGAAGGCGAGATCATGCGGCCAGCGGCGCTGCTGCGATGGGGGCTGAGCGGCAGGACCGCGCCCGGCCCCGATCCGTGTGCCGCGTTGCAGGTCCATCTCGAAATCGCCGCAGGTGGCGAACTGGAGACGCACTTCGTGCTCGGTGAAGGTCGCACCCGCGAACTCGCGCTCGAACTCATCGAACGATGGCGCGCGCCCGGATCGGTCGCGCGCGCGTGGGAGGTGCTCGAAGAGCGCTGGGAGCACCTGCTCGGCGCCGTGACGGTTCGCACCCCGGAGCCGGCTCTGGACCTGATGGTGAATCGCTGGGCGCTCTACCAGACAGTCTCGTCGCGCCTGTACGCGCGCACCGGCTATTACCAGTCGAGCGGCGGCTACGGGTTTCGCGACCAGTTGCAGGACGTGATGGCGCTGCTTCACGTCGAACCCTCGATGGCGCGCGAACAGATACTGATGTGCGCGGCCCGCCAGTTCGAGGAAGGCGACGTGCTGCACTGGTGGCATCCGCCCGAGGGCCAGGGCGTACGTACACGGTGTTCGGACGACATGCTGTGGCTCGCGTTCGTGACTGCGCACTACGTAGAGGTCACCGGCGATCTTTCGCTGCTCGACGAGCGTGTCGCGTTCCTGCGCGCGTCGTTGCTCGGCGCCGGCGAGGAGGATCGCTACGGGGCCTTCGAGAGCTCGACGCGCGACGCGTCGCTGTTCGACCATTGTTCCCGCGCTCTGGAGCGCGGGATGACGCGCGGGTCACACGGGCTTCCGCTGATGGGCGCAGGCGATTGGAACGACGGCATGAACAGGGTGGGACGCCGCGGTATCGGCGAGAGCGTCTGGTTGGCCTGGTTCGCCGTCGCAGTGGCCAACTCGTTCGCGCGGCTGTGCGAACTGCGCGGCAAGGTCCGACCGGGTGAATCGCGAGAGTTGGCACAGCTCGGCGTGGCGTGGCGCAGACGCGCGAGCGAGATCGCGGTCGCCGTGGAACAGAACGCCTGGGACGGCCAGTGGTATCGGCGCGCCTACGACGACGACGGCCGTGCGTGGGGCTCGTCGACATCGCGGGAATGCTGCATCGACTCGATCGCCCAGTCCTGGAGCGTGCTGTGCGGCGCCGGCGATCCACAGCGCGCTCGCCAGGCGCTGGAGTCGGCGATGCGCGAGCTGGTGCGCGGGCGAGGAGGAATCGCGTGTCTGCTGTGGCCGCCGCTGGACCGGACACCGCGCGATCCAGGCTACATCAAGGCCTATCCGCCGGGGGTTCGCGAGAACGGCGGGCAGTACACCCACGCTGCGGCCTGGCTGGCGTGGGCTTTGTCCGCAGTCGGGGATGGCGACGGCGCTCTCGAAGTGTTCCGCGCCATCAATCCGATCGAGCACGCGCGCACGGCGCAGGGCGCGGCGCGCTATCGCGTCGAGCCGTACGTCGTGGCTGGCGACATCGGCTCGGCGCCGCCGTACGCGGGGCGTGGTGGCTGGACCTGGTACACGGGTTCGGCCGCGTGGACGTATCGACTCGCGGTCGAGGCGATCCTGGGCCTGCGCTTGCGGGGCGATCGGCTCGAGATCGATCCCCGCGTGCCCGCGTGGTGGCCGGAGTTTAGTGCAGTCGTGCGGACCGATGGTGGAACTCTCGAGATCCTGGTGGAGAATCGCGCGGCTACCGGACGCTCGGGGAGACAGGTGCTGATCGACGGTCGCGTGATCGACGGCAACTCGGTCGAGTTGCCGCGCGCCGGTGCGCGGCGCGTGGTTCACGTCCGTATCGGCGAGGTCACTCCAGCGTGATTCGATACGTGCAGTTGCAGCTGCCCTGCGCCACCGAGTCGACCAACTCGACCGACACTTTCCGGTCGGTGTGGCGCTGGACGAGCATTCGTATCCAGTGGACGCCGCACACGCACAGCGCCGGGTCGAGTCGTATGACCCCGCGCTTGACCAGCGGACACATGCACTCGCCGCCGCGGTGCTCGTCGAAAATGATCGTGTCGCCGGTTCGCTCGATGTCCACTTTGCCCGAGCCGCCGAACTTCATGTGCTCGAGAAACCCATCGAGGTCGAGCTCGGCCGGAATTCCGAAAAGTTCGACGAAACCCTCCACGCACGAGCGTGCCTGCGCCTCCATCACCTTGTCGCGACTTCGGCTGTCGAGGGCGTAGATGCCGTCGTAGGCTCCGCAGGTGATCTTGTCCTGGAAATCCCTGAGCGCCTGCTGGACCCAATCTTCTTCCACGAGGGTGTGCTCCCGCTCCGATTCCGAACGCTAACGGCCTCCGGTCGGTCGCTGGTAAAAGCCCGCGTAGCGCGCGACCAGCAGATACTTCTTGAACATGCGGTTGGTCTCTTCCTCCAACTCGCACACGGTGGTCGGATCCAGCGGCTCGAAGAAGCAGGTCGGGTCTTCCTCCAGGTAGTCGCCGGTATGGTAGTAGGCCATCGCTCTGCAGCCGCCGCAGGTGTACTGGTAGCGGCACCTGCCGCAGCGTCCCTTGAGACGGCTGCGATCGGTCAGATCTGCGAAGATCTTGCTTTCCGCGACCAGCTTGTCGAGCGGTTTGTCGCGCACGTTGCCAGCGCTGATCTCGTCGAGCAGGACCGGGCACACCGATACCTCGCCTTCGGCGTTCAAGGTCAGCCAGTTGCCGACCCAGCACCCGACGGGAGGATTCTGCGGGACGGTTCCGTTGCGCTGGCCGCCCGAGACCTGTTCGTGCAGCTCGGGCGAAAGGAAGAACGGTGTGTAGCTGACGTAGCCGTTGACGCTGCGGCGCAGCACCGGATGGAAGGCGTCGCGTAGATCCTCACGATCGAACGCATGCTCGGCAAAGTGCGCGAGGCCCGAGCCGCGCGCCGCCAGCGGGGCACGGTTGTACGAGATGCGACGCTTTTCGAGGAACGCGACGGTGCGCTCGAAGCTGTCGACGTTGTACTTGCCGAGCGTGATGATCACGTGCCGGTCGATCTTGAGCTCACGACACAGGTCGAGGACTTCGAGGGTTCGATCGGGCTCGGCGTTGCGGCTCCAGTCGTTGTCGTCGGTGATCGAATTGAGCCCCACGGCGATCGTGAGACGTCCTCGCGTCGCGTCTTTCATGGCCTCCAGACGCTCGCGTGTCAGCAGTTCGCAGTTGCTGCAGACGTTGCACTTGAAGCCGAGATCGACGGTCAGACGGAAGAGGTCGAACGCGTCCTTACGGAGCAGGAATTCGCCCCCGCTCCAGGCCACGGCCTTGATCCCCAGGGACTGGGCGGGCACCAGGACGAGATCGCGGACCTCTTCGTAGCTGAGTTCCTGGCGCTGGCTGTCGCGGACTCGGGCGACGTCGTTGCTGGCCGCCATGCACAGCGGGCAGCGCAGGTTGCAGCGCCGGGTCGCCTCGAAATACAGAACTGAGAACTGATACGTCATGGCCTGACCGCCCCGACCGCCAGCCGGCACCGGGACCGGGGCTAGTTATATACGCCGCCCCCTGAATTCAAAGCTGAGAAATCGCGGGGTTGAGCGTTGGGACTCGGGTTCGAAAGCGGCTGGTTTCGGCGGCTCGCGTGGTGGGCGGGTCACACCCCGGCGTGCGCGCCGCGAAAAGAGTCTGCCGCTGCATGCTCTTCCAAATGGGAAAACCCGAGGCAAGGCTTCCTAGTCATAAGAACCAACGAGACTGTTCCTGCTGTGTATTAGCTCGCGCTGATGATGGGCTCGGCTTTGCTCCGTCCCATTGGCTCGTTTGGCTTCGCGGGCAAGCGACTCAGCAGGTCTTGTTCGGCGGAGCGCGTTCGCATCGGGCTCGCGCCTGGCCATTCGAAGGCGGCGTCTTGGTGGCACCGGAATTGCTTGCCGCAGCCAGGGCGTCGATAGGCGCGAGCAAGGCTCGCCAGGACGCGAGGTTTCGTAGCGGATCTGGATCGCCACTGGCGACCGTGGAGTAGCCGAGTGTCGTTTTTGTGGGGCCGTCGTGGACGGTCGAAAGTTGACTCGAGCAAGCAGTCCGTTGGTGGTGGGAATTCGCCGGTGAAAAAGCTCAACCTCAGCATTGGCAAGGTGCCCGACCAGGCGGTGCGAATAGGCGCGGTGTTCCTGATCGGGATCGGTTCGATGGTGGTGCTGCGCCAGCGCTTCATCCCGGAGTCCTTCGGAGAGCTGGGGCACTACCGGGCCAACGCGATACCGGTCGTGGCGGGGGCGCCGCTCCACTACGCGGGCTGGCAGACCTGCGGCGCATGCCACCAGGACGAACTCGACAAGAAGCTCGAGGGCTTCCATCGCACGCTTTCTTGCGAGACCTGCCACGGACCGGCTTACGAGCACGCGGTGGTGGACCCCACCGCCACCACGCCGACCGTTCCGCGCGGGCGCGAGACCTGCCTGACCTGTCACGGCTACCTGCCCTCGCGGCCTACGGGTTTCCCTCAGATCATCGAGCTCCAACACAATCCGATGGAGCCGTGCATCAAGTGTCACAATCCGCACAATCCGGCGACGGAAGAGGAGACTCCGGCGTGCTCCGGATGTCACGGTCAGATTGCGCGAACCAAGGCGATCTCGCACCACTCGCTGCTGGCGTGCGAGACCTGCCACGTAACGCCGGCGGAGCACAAGGAAAATCCGAGACAGTATCTGCCGAAGAAACCGACCAACAGGGAGTTCTGCGGTCAGTGCCACGGCGAAGGGACGCCCACATCGGGGACGCTGCTTGGGGTCGACCTGAGCGCCCGCGACATCCCGAAGGTCGACGTCGAGACCCACGGCAACACCTATCTGTGCTGGCAGTGCCACTACCCGCACTTCCCGGAGGGCAAGTAGATGGCCGACAAGCTCAACAGGCGTGATTTCGTTCGCCGGGCGGTCGAGAGCGCCGCCTCGGTGGTGATGCTTTCGGTGTGCGGCCCGATGCGATCGCTGGGGCGTGCGAGCGAGGAGGCCGAGGCCGAGCCCGCGGCCTACGATGCGACCAAGCACTACTATGGAATGGGTGTGCAGATCGACAAGTGCATCGGCTGTGGCCGCTGCGCCGACGCCTGCAAGTCCGAGAACGACGTTCCGCGCGAGCCGTTCTACTTCCGTACCTGGGTCGAGCGCTACATCATCGACAGCGAGCGCGAGGTTCACGTCGACAGCCCCGGGGGCGGCATTCACGGCTTTCCGCCGCCGGCCACCGAAGAAGACATCCTGCGCTCGTTTTTCGTGCCCAAGCTCTGCAATCACTGCGACCATCCGCCGTGCGTCCAGGTGTGCCCGGTCGGGGCGACCTTCAAGACCCAGGACGGCGTGGTACTGGTCGATCAGGACTACTGCGTGGGGTGCCGCTACTGCATCCAGGCCTGTCCCTACGGGGCGCGCTATCTCCATCCGGAGAAGCATGCGGCCGACAAGTGCACCTTCTGTTACCACCGGATCACCAAAGGGATGCTGCCGGCCTGCGTCGAGGTATGTCCGACCCAGGCGCGCGTGTTCGGTGAGATCAAGGGGAGAAGCAGCCCGCTTCATCGACTGATGAAGATGGAAGAGATTCAGGTACTCAAGCCCGAGCTCAATACGGAACCCAAGGTGCTCTACACCAAACTCGACGGGGAGGTCCGGTAGCCGTGCAAGCGCATTTCGCAGAACTCGGGGCGCTCATCAACCAGATCTCGGGATTCATCTACCCGAACGAGATCGAGTTGCAGTGGAGCATCCTGATCGTCATCTACCCATACCTGACGGGCTTGGTCGCCGGCGCCTTCATCCTGGCGTCGCTCGAGAAGGTGTTCAACGTCAAGGAGCTTCAGCCGACCTACAGACTCGCGCTGCTGTGCGCGCTGTCGTTCCTGATCGTGGCGCCGATGCCGCTGCAGGCCCACCTCGGACACCCCGAGCGCTCGCTGGAGATGTTCCTGACACCGAACGGAAACTCGGCGATGGCGATGTTCGGCTTCGTGTACATGTGGTACCTGATGCTGGTACTGCTGCTCGAGATCTGGTTCGATTTTCGCGCCGACATGGTGCGCTGGAGCCAGGAAGCAAGAGGCATCAAGAGATTCTTCTACTCGGCGCTGGCACTGGGGTCGAAGGACATCTCGGAGGAGGCCGTCGCCTTCGACCACAAAGCCGTCTACACGATCACCCTGATCGGTATTCCGTCGGCGTTCATCCTGCACGGTTACGTGGGGTTCATTTTCGGGTCGATCAAAGCCAACCCGTGGTGGAGCAGCGTGCTGATCCCGATCGTCTTCCTCTTCTCGGCGATCGTCTCCGGCATCGCGATGATCCTGCTGATCTACTACGTGTCGTCGCTGGTGAGGGGACAGCAGCCCAAGATGCCGTGCATGGACAAGCTGGCGTCGTTCCTGCTCTACGCGTTGATCCTGGACTTCTCGCTCGAGAGCCTGGACTTCATCCACCGGCTCTATGAGTCCGAGGAGTCGATCCACATTCTCTCCGAGCTGATCGTCTCCAAGCTCTTCCTCAGCCTGACTATTGTGCAGATCCTGCTCGGCACCATACTGCCGCTGTTGCTGCTGGCCTTCGGCCGTTACTCGCGGCTGCCAGCCGAGCTCAAGAGGATCATCTACGTCCTGTCTGCGATGCTGATCCAGGTCGGCATCTTCAGCACCCGCTGGAACGTGGTCATCGGCGGCCAGTTGTTCTCCAAGAGCCTGCGCGGTCTGACCGCCTACAAGCTCGAGATCGGCGGTCAGGAGGGCCTCATCACCGCGATCGGGTTCCTGATCCTGCCGTTCCTGATCTTCCTGCTCCTGATCAAGATCCTCCCGCCGTGGGAGGACGAGAAGGAGACCGTGCCAGCCGCCATCGAGGCGTGACCGCGCGGCTCCGCTACGGCGCGGCGGCGGCGGTGGCCGCCGCCACCGCGCGCCGCGTTATTCCGCTCCACCTCTCTGTGACCGTCTGACGCGACACGCAGGTGGGCGCCTCGTGCGAGGCAGCGCCCGCGCGGCTTGCCGCCCTGTCCGGCGCGATCACCGCGACCTTTACTCTGATGCGCGGCCCGCGGCGGCTGTGATATGGGTGGACCGACTCATTGGACAGTCGGTCGGGTGGTCACACGATGACGAAGAATGGCGCTGAGGGGGAGGTTCCTTACCGTCGTTTCGTCAGTGCCTGTGGAGTTCTCGCAGCGGCAACCGGACTCGTCGCGCTGATCGGCTGGGCCGAGGGGGTCCCGGTCCTGGCCAGCCTCGGTTCGGGCAAGATTCCGATGGCGCCCAGCACGGCCGTGCTGCTGGTGCTGTACGGAATCACGATAGTCCTGCGTGCGCGGTCGGCGTCGAGCCGCGCCGCGGTCTGGTTCGGCGTCGCGGTTCACTGCGCCGGTACGCTGGTCGCCGCGCTGCTGCTGGCCTGTTCTCATGCGCAGGTCTACCCCGGGGTGGAACACCTCGGGTTCAGCGCCGTGGGCGTCGTGGATGGAGTGCCGATCGGGCACATGTCCCCGGCGACGGCGTTGGGCTTCATCCTGGCCGGCCTGTCGTTCCTGGCGTCGCTCGAGGTCGCGTCGGTGCGGTCGCGCTCACGCGTCGCTGTCGGCTGGTACCTAGCGTGGGTGTTGTTCGGTGCCTGCTACGTGCTGCTGCTGGCCTACGTGTACGGAACGCCGTTGATGTACGGCGGCCCGTTCGTCCCGCCCGCGGCGACCACCAGCCTCGCATTCGCGTTGCTTGCGGCGGCACTGCTGACACTGGCGGGTCCTCAACTCTGGCGGCAGAGCCGACAGGGCGTCGAGGCCGTGCGCGCTGTGTCGGTCCTGCTGCTGGTGTTCGCAATGGTGGCGGGAGGTATCAGCACCGCCGGATATCTATACTTCAAGGCGTATCAGGCGCAGTACCGCCTCGGGGTGGAGCGGCAGCTCACTTCGGTAGCCGAACTCAAAGTCGGCGAGTTGATGCAGTATCGCCGGGAGCGTCTCGGCGACGGTGCCATGTTTGCCGCGAATCCGGCTTTTGCCGACCTGGTCGCGCGCTTTCTCGACGATCCTGCCGACACCGGCGCGAGTGCCGACCTTCGTGTCTGGCTTCGCAGGTGCCAGGCGTACTACCAGTACGATCGGGTCTCGTTTCTGGACGCTCGAGGCGTCGAGCGGACGTCGTTCCCCGAATCCACGGTGCCGGTCGCTGCGGTGGTTGCGCGCAGGGCGGGCGAGGTGTTGGGCTCCGGCGAGGTGGTGCTCGAGGACTTCCACCGCAACGAGAACGACCAACGGGTCTATCTGACCGTGCTGGTCCCGATCATCGGCGGACGCGACGGCGCACGAGCGCTCGGAGTGCTCGCGCTGAGGATCGATCCGGAGACCTACCTGTATCCGTTCATCAGCCGCTGGCCGACCTTCAGCGAGACCGCCGAGACCCTGCTGGTGCGACGGGAGGGGAACCATGCGGTGTTTCTGAACGAGCTGCGGTTCGGGAAGAACGCCCCGCTGTCGCTGCGCATTCCGTTGGAGAGGGAGGAGATTGCAGGCGTCGCGGCCGCTGCCGGGCGCGAAGGGATAATCGAGGGTGTGGATTACCGCGGTGCTGCGGTGATTGCCGATATGCGCGCAATCCCCGATTCGCCGTGGTTCCTGGTGGCGCGCGTGGGACTGGCGGAAGCGTACGCACCGCTGCGTGAACGGATGTGGATGACGATCGTCTTCGTGGCTGTCCTGCTGGTCGGCGCGGCGACGGCCGTGGGGGCGGTCTGGAGGCATCAGAGGGCCGCTTTCTACCGCGAGAAGTACGAGACCGAGCGCGACCGTGCGTGGCTGCAGGACGTGATCGCGAGAAGCCTGAACGAGATCTACGTGTTCGATCCCGAGACGCTCAGGTTCTCGTTCGCCAACGCGGGAGCCTGTCGCAACATCGGCTACGCGGCGGACGAGCTCGAGCGGTTGACGCCGCTCGACATAAAGCCAGAGTTCACGGAGGAGGCCTTCCGAGCCCGGCTGCAGCCGTTGCGTACCGGTGCGCGCGAGGTGCTGGTATTCGATACCGTGCATCGCAGGAAGAACGGGTCCGAGTATCCGGTCGAAGTCCATCTCCAACTCGTCCATTCCGCGGGCGAGAGCGTTTTCCTCGCGATCGTCAACGACATCACCGAGCGCAGGCGGGCCGAGTTGGCGCTGCAGCGCCAGCGCGACCTCTACGACATGCTGGCGCAGACCAACCAGGCGATCGTTCACTGCACGAGCCGAGATGAACTGTTCGCGGCGTTGTGCCGCGTCGCGATCGAACACGGACGCTTCCTGTTCGCCTGGGTCGGCATGGTCGATGGGCAGCAGAACAGAGTGGTACCGGTCGTCAAGTACGGGGACGACGGCGGCTACATAGGCAAGCTCGGCATCGAGGCGGATCCGTCGGATGCGGTGGGGCGCGGTCCGACCGGCATGGCCTTCCACACCGGCACGCATGTCATCAGCAACGATTTCGCCAATGATCCGTCCACGGCGCCGTGGCACGAATTGGGCAGGCGCGCCGGCGTACGCGCGTCTGCGGCCTTCCCGCTGCGCGAGCAGGGAAAGGTGATCGGGACATTGTCCCTCTATTCGAGCGAGACCGGCCTGTTCACCGAGGACGTGCTCGCCACGCTCGACGAAATGGCGAGCGACGTGGCGTTTGCGC
>JACRCR010000202.1 GCA_016218925.1 Deltaproteobacteria bacterium
ATGCCAGCACCAGCCGCTCGATTCCGCCTGCGACGACCGCAACGACTGCACCGACGACCTGTGCAACGCGACCACCGGCTGCGTCCACGCCAATCTTTCCGGCGGCGCATGCGAGGACACCAACTTCTGCACGCCCGCCGGCACCTGTGACCGCGGCGATTGCGTCACAGCCGGGAGCGCGCCGGCGACCGTCACCAGCCTCGAGGCAAAGCTGAAGCCGGGCGACGGCAACGACAGCTTCACGGCGCTGATCGAACTTCCGCTGCCAGACCCGGCGTTCGATCCCACAGTGACCGGCATGCGCGTGGCCATTGCTGACGAACTGGGAGACACCGTGTATCTGGCCGAGCTGCAACTACTCGGATGGAAGGCCTCCGCCAACGGCAAGAGTTTCCGCTTCGTCGATAGCCAAGGTCCTTCCGGGCCTGCGGCCGGCATCTCGTCGGTGGGCCTGCGCATCAACAGCGTCGCCGCCACGGCGCGCGCCAAGATCAAGATGCGCGGCGCCGAGATCCCGCAAGTCGCTGAGCAGGCTCAGATCAACGTCTCGCTGCAGTTCGGGGATGATCCGGCAGCCGGCGCGTGCCTGACCGCACTGCGGATCCCGTGCCAGAGCCGCGGCGCCGTACTGCGCTGCCGCAGCTAGTCAGCGTAAATGGAAACCACAGACCCGCGGGGGCTGGCGGCCCTTGGCGGGCTGGCCAGCAAACTCGACGCCGAGCTAATCGTCGAGTTTGGTCGACACCGAAGATTCCGGCCAGCAAACTCGACGCCATGGAAGAACCGGACCTGCTGGCCGTCGCAGCGGACTGGAGCCACTGGCATGCTCCCCCGCCCCCTTCGGTTCCTCGCAGCATAGCCCTGCCCGCCGAGCTTCGTCCGGACCTCGCGCTGGTGGTGCTGGGCGTGCGCCGTTGCGGGAAGTCGACGCTGCTGACCCAGCTCATGGGACGCTACGGCGTCAACCCGGAGCGCTGTCTTTTCGCGAACTTCGAAGACCCGCGGCTAGCGCACGCGCTCGATCACACGACGCTCGAAACGCTCGTCGACGCCTTTGAACGCACCCATGGGGAAGGAGCGACGTACTTCCTGGACGAGATCCAGGCCGTCACCGGCTGGCAGCGCTGGTTTCGCGCCCAGCTCGACCGGCCGCGCGGCCGGCGCTTCGTCGTGACCGGTTCGAACTCGCACCTGCTGTCGGGCGAGATCGCATCGAGCCTCACCGGGCGTCACTTCGTCGTCGAACTCTTCCCCTTCGACTTCGACGAGGTCCGTAGTGATCGTTTCGGAACATGCTGCGTGGGGGCGGACACGGAGCTCGCGGATGGGACGTCGTGAGTGAGTGGTCTAGACATCGAGGGCGCAGTTCCACCTCACGCGACGACTCTGGTGTCCTCATCCGTCGGAACACCGCGGCGTTCTTGCGCGTGAGTTCACTCTGGTCTAATTTGACCATATGGAAAAAGTCGCGACGGTGAGCATCTACGAAGCCAAGACACGCTTGTCCCACCTCGTCGATCAGGCGCTGAGGGGTGAACAGGTCGTCATTACGCGCCACGGGCGCCCCGTAGCGCGACTCGTGCCTGCGCAGCAGGCACGAAAGCCGCGACGTCTCGGCGCCCTGAAAGGCAAGATCCGCGTCGCCGCCGATTTCGATGCACCTCTCCCCAACGACGTGCTTGCCCTGTTCGAAGGCGAGACGCGGTGAGCGACAGACTCTTACTGGATACCCATGCCCTGATCTGGGCGCTGAGCGCTCCGAGTAAGTTGCCGAAGCGCGTCGTTGCGGCGTTGCGCGATCCGGGAACCGTCGTCTACTGCAGTGCCGCCAGCACTTGGGAAATCGCGATCAAGTCCGCGCTGGGAAAGATCAAGGCCGACCTCGGCGCCGTCATTCGGGCAGCAGGTACGGCCGATTTCGACGAACTGCCGATCACGATCGCGCACACCGAACGGGTTCATACGCTTCCGGCACATCATCGCGATCCGTTCGATCGAATCTTGATCGCGCAGGCGTTGGAGGAGCACCTCGTGCTCGTCACCCACTACCGCCTGATGTCGACGTATCCGGTCGCGACGCTGTGGGCTTGAGCGATAGGTCCGTCTGGTGCGACCGGGTGCTGGGCTCATCGACTACCTGCGCGACGGCGGTTTTCCGGCGCCGCTCACGTCACCGGACGGCGACCAGCTTCGCCGTGTGTACTTCAACGACATTGTCGAACGCGACGTGCGCGAACGCGTGGGCGCGCGATCGAGTCTCCCGCTGCGACAACTGGTTCAGATGGTATTCGAGTCGGCGGGCTCCGAGATGAGCGTGCGCCGCGTGGCTGCGGCGATCGGGGTTGCGGCGGACACCGCAGCTCTCTACCTCGAAGCAACCGAGAGCGCGTACCTGACCTTTTCCTGCCCTTACTTCGCCTGGTCGGCGCGTCAACGCAGCGCTCGCAACCGCAAGTACTATCCCGTCGACACCGGCCTGCGCCGGGTGGCTGTGACGCGCACCGGCGCGGATCGCGGCAAGATGCTCGAGTGCGCAACCTACATCGAACTGCGCAAGCGCTACCGCGAAGTTTTCTATTGGCGCGACCGTGGCGAGGTGGACTTCGTCGTCCTGCACGAGGGTGAGCCGCTTCCCGTGCAGGTGAGTTGGGACGGCCCCGAGGAACGCCACCGCAAAGCCCTCGACGCCTTCCACGAAGCGCACCCGCGCTCGCGCGAAGCCGTCTTCGTGACGGCCGAGTCCTGGCAACGCGGTCTTCCCGATCTCCCTGCCGGATGAGCCCGCCGCGGCCGGATTCCCGCCCCGGCAGCAAGTGCCGAGGCGGGACAGATCAACCATGCAGAGCGACTCGGGGCCGCATCTGCCAGCTTGCTTCACTGACGGTGAAAAGCGACGGATGAGCAGCCGTCCGCCGCAACGTCATCGAGTGAAGATGACTCGGAAAGTGGCCCCTCTACCCGTGTCCGGATTGAGGTTGGCATACACCGAACCTCCCGCGTAAACGTCGGCCTGCGTTCCGCATAGTCCGGCACCGCCCGGTGGATTATTGAAAGTAAGCCCGATCGTGTAGACGTTCCGCCCAACAACTGGCACCGGAGCGGTCAGCGGGAAGGACTCGATCGGTGTGACCGACAGCTGCAAGAGCTTCCGTTTCGTCGACCGCCAAGGTCCGTCCGGGCCGGCGGCCGGTGTCTCGTCGGTAAGCCTGCGCATCAACAGTGTAGCGGTCGTCGCGCGCGTCAAGATCAAGATGCATGGCGCCGAGATCCCACAAGTCGCTGAGCAGGCTCAGATCAACGTCTCGCTGCAGTTCGGCCACACTCCGACAGCCGGCGCGTGCCTGACCGCACTTCGGATCCCGTGCCAGAGCCGCGGCGCCGTACTGTACTGCCGCAGCTAGTCAGCGTAAGCGGGAGACCCTGCGGCTGCGCCGGGGAGGCTGATCTCGCCGCGCTTCAATGCCGATCCTCGCCATCGAGCGCAGCGGCCCAGTCGCCGAGGCCCTCCTTCGCCAGCCTCTCGTCGTCACCGGTTACCGCCGCCTTCGCCAAGCGACGTCCAGATCCCACCGGGCGGGATCTGGACGTCGCTTGACGACGATACCAACACGCCCACCCGGTAGTAGCCAGCCCGTCGCCGTCGCTCTTCGCCGCTTCAGCGCCGGCGATCTCGATGCTCCGCAGAAACGTTGCGGTTGCCGCATAGACGAGCCCGCCGGCGACCAGATCGACAGCGTAGTGCTGCTTGACCAGCAGCGTGGAGGCGATGATCGCCGCCGCCAGCGCGCCGTGCAGCCGCGGCGCCGGCCGCGTGCGGTTGAAGTGCATGAACAGCAGGCAGTTGGCCGCGTGCAGGCTCGGCAGGCAGTTGCCC
>JACRCR010000200.1 GCA_016218925.1 Deltaproteobacteria bacterium
CTGCTCTACGAACGAGAACCCGGCTCGTTCGAGAACTTCTGCTGCGACGCCGCGGCTTTCTGGCTCGATGTCGCGGGAATCGTCCGCGCCGAGCACGCTGCGATCCTGGACGCGCTCGGATGAGCGCACTCGACGCAGCGGTCCTGGCCGAGCGTGTCGCAGCGGTCGAACGTCACCTGCGACGCGTGGCGGAAAAACTACCGGACCGGCCGGTCGATCTGGTAGCGGCGCCGGACACCTCGGACGCCGTCGTGCTTCACCTGTGGCTCGCCGTGCAGTTGGTGATCGACCTGGCGATGGCGCTCTGCGTGCGGCTCGGACTGGGCGTACCGGAGAGCTATCGCGAAGCGTTCGAGCGTCTTTCTCGCGCGGGACATATCGAGACGTCGCTCGCCGAGCGGCTGGCGCGGGCAGCCGGGTTTCGCAACCTCGTAGCCCACGCCTACGAGGGTCTCGACATGGAAAGGGTCCATGCCGCCGCGAAGGACGGGCCGTCTGACCTGCTGGCGTTCCTGCGGATCGCCCGAGATACCGTCATCCAGAAGTAACCCCGCGCAGCGATAGGATGAACTTCTGCGCGACCGGACCGCGGCGGGGTTGCCAGCGCGGCGTTGCTTCCCAAGTTGCCCGTCAGCTCTCCCACGGCACCGGCAGTCCGAGCGCGCGCAGTTTGTCCTCGCACTCGGCGCGCTCGCGGTTGACCTTCAGGCCCTTGTCGCCGCGCTCGAGCCAGCCGTGGCCCTCGGCCACGGCCAGCGCGGCAGCGCGCCCCGCAGTGGTCCAGGCGCGCACGACGGCCTGTTCGAGCCGCGTCAGGCTCGACGCCGAAACCTGGTAGTCCAGAAAAGCCTCCCAGGTGATCGGGCACCAGCGCGCGACGATCTGCTCGCCGATCACGCGCGCGTAGTCGCGGATCTCGTCCTGCGCGTGGGGATCCATGCGAAGACGCAGGAAGTGCAGCAGGTTGTGAAGGTTGACCTTCCAGTAGGCCTCCGTGTAGGTCGACAGCGGAAGATCCTTGCGCGCCTGCTCGCGCGCGACGCCAAGATCCAGGCGCTCCTGGTACACCGTGCGTGCCAGACTTTGCAGCTCGGCCTCGCGCGCAGTCAGAGTGCGGCCGGTGGCGACATCGAAGAAGCCTTCGCTGCCCTGGCGGTTGCCGCCCGCCTGCATGCGCCACTCGCGCTCGCCGGTGCGCTGCGACGCATCGATCGCGATCGAGTAACGGGTGCTGTACTCGTTAACCGAGTTGTGTGTCACGATCCCGTTGGCGATGAAGTTGTGGTGGGGACCTTCGACCTCGACGTCGTAGGTTTCGCGTTCACCGACGTACTCGAAGCGCGCGATTCGAACCAGCTTGGCGTAGACGTGGCTGCCGCCGCGCGGTCGCGGCTCGAGGCCGGGCGCGGCGGCGATCTCGATCCCGTTGACGTAAACCCAGTGGTCGCCGCGGTTCCAGGTGGCAAGACCGCCGCATTCGGCGAGTCCTGTCGCCTCGGCGAGCGTGCGCCATCCCTGCGCGAACAGGAAGCGGTGGTCGCGGGTGGCTTCGATGCGCTTGCCATCCTGCAAGACCATCGCGAACACCGGCTTGCGTCCGTTCTTGTGCACGTCCACCACGCGGGTGTTGTCGATGCGCAGCGAGCTCTCGTCCAGATGCCGTACGCGCATCTCGCCCTTGCCGGCGCCGCCCCGGTGGAACTCCTCCCACAGATCCTCGATGCGGCGTTTGCATATCTGACCGCCGCGCGAGTCGGCCCCACCCTCGACGTCGAAATAGACCTCGCTGCCTTCGGCCAGACACGCGGTCCGGTGGCGGATCCACTGGCGCCAGCAGTCCATCGGCACGCGCACGTGCAGCTTGATGTCGCACATCTCGAACGGGGTGGTGTGCCAGTGTCGCATCAGGTAGCGGATCAGGCCGCGGTCCTCGTGCACCTTCTTGGTTCCGCGTCCGTAGGAGACCCGCGCAGCCTGCACGATCGACTCGTCGGCTCCCATGTAGTCGACCACGCGCACGAAACCGTCATCGAGCACCTTCAGTGGTACTCCCAGGATCTCGTCCAGCGCTTCGACTTGCGGGCGCTCTACGCGATCAGGCTGCTCGCCCGGCTTGACCGGCCCGCCGGTCTCTCTCGAAATGCTCACCCTCTCTTCCTCCACCCTCTCTGCGAGGCCGCGAACACTACCCCCGACGGCGCCTTCGAGAAAGGCCCGCCGCCGGCCGGCGTGCGCATCTTCCCGGCACATTTGGAAGCTCCTCCGCGCAGTCTGTTCAAGAAGGTCCAGATGCAAGGCCTTTTTCAACAGACTGCGACCGGGCGCACGGCCAGATGCTGCGTTGTCGCCAGGGCCGGGATCAGCCATGCTGCGCCGGTGCAACGAGCGGCAAGCGACCTGGACGTCGAACCCGGCGACACCACACGTACTATCGGCCTGAGGCGCCGCGCCGGCGGCGCCTGGACCGACACCAGCGATGAGGTGGCCCGCGAAGAGCCGCTCGAAATCCAACTCGGTCCCGTCTCTCTGGCGGTGATCATGCGCACGCCGGGACACGACGAGGAACTGGCGCTGGGATTCCTGGTGACCGAGCGAGTGGTCGCTTCACCGGCCGACGTACTGGCGATTCGCCACTGCACCACCGCGACCTCGCCGCAGGCCGAAGACAACATCCTGCGCGTGACGCTGGCGCCCCACGTCGCGGTCGACCTCGAAGCGCTGCGGCGTAACCTCTACGCCAACAGCAGTTGCGGGATCTGCGGCAAGGCGACCATCGAGAACGCGATGGCCACCGCCGCGCCGCTCGACGACCCGTCGGTGTTCGACGCCGCGCTGCTCGTCGACCTGCCGGCGCGCATGGCCGCGGCGCAGCAAACTTTCGCCAGAACCGGCGGGCTGCACGCCGCCGCTCTGTTCGACGCGAGCGGCGAGTTGCTGGCCGTGCGCGAAGACGTCGGACGCCACAACGCCGTCGACAAGGTCGTAGGCTGGGCGACCGGCGCCGATCTGCTTCCGTTGTCGGGACACATCCTGATGGTCTCGGGGCGCATTTCGTTCGAGATCGTGCAGAAGGCGCTGGCAGCGCGGATCCCGTTGATCGCGGCGGTATCGGCACCCTCCTCGCTTGCCGTGCAGTTGGCCGAGGCAGCGGGCCTCGGCCTGGTCGGTTTCCTGCGCGGAAACACAATGAACCTCTACGCCAACACCGCCCGAGTGCGCGGCTGACGGAAGGGGGTCAAGTCGCGCCTTTCGATTTCTTTTCTCGACCGATCGGCGCCGCGATGAAAGATACAGGGGGATTCTGGCATGTCCGACGACGGTAACGACGACAAGAGCTCCGCAGCGGGACTCGGTGCCGTGCTGCGTACGCTGCGTCGCACCATCGGTGCCGTGGGCATCACGCGCAGCGCGCATCTGCTGTCACGGATCAATCAGGAAGGAGGCTTCGACTGTCCCGGCTGCGCCTGGCCCGAGTCCGGCGATCGCTCCTTCGCCGAGTTCTGCGAGAACGGAGCCAAGGCGGTCTCCCACGAGGCAACCACCGCGACGCTGACGCCCGAGTTCTTCCGCCAGTGGCCGGTCTCGCGTCTTGGCACCCAGAGCGACCACTGGCTCGAAGCCCAGGGGCGCCTGGCCCAACCGATGATCAAGCGCGCCGGCTCCGACATCTACGAGCCCATCGAATGGGACGCGGCCTTCGCGCAGATCGGCGCGCAGCTACGCGCACTGCCATCGCCCGACGAGGCGGTGTTCTACACCTCGGGCCGCACCAGCAACGAAGCGGCCTTCCTGTATCAGCTCTTCGTGCGCGAGTTCGGCACCAACAACCTGCCCGACTGCTCGAACATGTGTCACGAATCCACCAGCACCGCGCTGGCCGAAGTGATCGGCGTCGGCAAGGGCACCGTCTCGCTCGACGACTTCGCGCTTGCCGACCTGATCCTCATCCTCGGGCAGAATCCCGGCACCAACCACCCGCGCATGATGATAACGCTACAGCGCGCCAAGGAACGAGGCGCCCGGATCGTCAGCATCAACCCGCTGCGCGAACTCGGGCTGGTGCGTTTCTCCAACCCGCAGCGCCCGCGCGATCTGCTCGGCCACAGCACCGAGCTGACCGACCTGTATCTCCAGGTGCGAATCGGCGGCGACGTGGCGCTGCTCAAGGGGATCATCAAGCACGTCTTCGAAGCCGAACTGGCCAGGCCCGGCAAGGTGCTCGACCACGGCTTCCTGGCCACCCACACCGACGGCATCGAAGCGCTGCGCGACGACGTTACCCGCGCGAGCTGGGAAGAACTCGAGGCCGAGAGCGGCATCGATCGCGCGCGGATGAGAGAGGTTTCCGACCTCTACATCGGCTCCGGGAACGTGATCGCCTGCTGGGCGATGGGCCTGACCCAGCACAAGCACGGCGTGGCGAATGTGCGCGAGGTCACCAACCTGCTACTGCTGCGCGGCAACATCGGCAAGGCAGGCGCAGGTCTGTGTCCGGTACGCGGCCACAGCAACGTGCAGGGCGATCGCACGATGGGAATCTGCGAGAGGCCTTCCGCCGAGTTTCTCGATCGGCTGCGCGACGAGTTCGGCTTCGAGCCCCCTCGCCCGCACGGCTACGACACGGTCGAGACGCTGCGAGCGATGCTCGCAGGCCGCGTGCAGGTATTCGTGGCGATGGGTGGCAACTTCGCAGCCGCCACTCCCGATAGCGGCGTTGCCGTCGCAGCTCTGGCGCGTTGCGTGCTCACGGTGCAGATCTCGACCAAGCTCAACCGCTCGCATCTGGTGACCGGAGAAACCGCGATCCTGCTTCCGACCCTCGGTCGCACCGAACGCGACGTGCAGCGGTCGGGCCCCCAGTTCGTCAGCGTCGAAGACTCGATGAGCATGATCCACCGCTCCCGCGGCGAGTTGCCGCCGGCTTCGCCGCTACTGCGCAGCGAACCTGCGATCGTAGCCGGACTCGCCCGCGCCACACTCGGAAAGGCCAGCCGCGTGCACTGGGAAGAACTCGCGGCCGACTATGACCGCGTCCGCGACGCCATCGCCCGCGTGGTACCCGGCTTCGAGGACTTCAACTTGCGGATTCGCTCCGCCGGCGGCTTTCGCCTTCGCAACGGCGCTCGCGAGAGACGCTTCAAGACCGACGGCGGCCGCGCCAAGCTCACCGTCAACCCGCTGACCAGGCGGCAACTGGCCCCCGGCCGGTTGCTGCTCATGACGATCCGCAGCCACGACCAGTTCAACACCACGATCTACGGCCTCGACGATCGCTATCGCGGCGTCTACGGCGACAGGCGTGTCGTCTTGCTGAATCCCGACGACATCGCGGCCGCCCGCCTGACGGAAGGCGAGCGCGTCGATCTGCGCAGCGAGTTCGAAGGCACGACGCGCAGCGTGAGCGGTTTTCGCGTGGTTCCCTACCAGATCCCGCGCGGCTGCGCGGCGGCCTACTTTCCCGAGGCCAACCCGCTGGTCGCGCTCGAAAGCTTTGCGGATGGCAGCCGCACGCCGGCCTACAAGTCGATCGTCATCACGCTGGCACGCTCGGGCGCGGCGCCGACCGATGCCGCAACGCTCGCCACGAACGGCGACACTGACAACCCTGACGACGGAGAAAAGCGATGATCGTAGGCGTCCCCAAAGAGATCAAGTCCGATGAAGCGCGCGTCGGCCTCACGCCGGCGGCAGCGCGCGAACTCGTGCACCACGGCCAACAGGTACTGGTGGAGACCCGCGCCGGGCACGCGATCGGACTCGACGACGAGCACTACCTGGCAGCCGGAGCGGCCATCGCCGCCGACGCCGCCGAAGTGTTCTCGCGCGCCGACACGATCGTGAAGGTCAAGGAGCCGCAGCCGGTCGAATTGGCGATGCTGAGATCAGGCCAGGTGCTGTTCGCCTATCTTCACCTTGCCGCCAATGCCGAACTCACCCGAGCGATGCTGGCCACCGGCTGCGTCGCCATCGCCTACGAGACCGTTACCGACTCGCGCGGCGGCCTGCCGCTGCTGGCGCCGATGAGCGAAGTGGCCGGACGCATGGCGATACAGGCGGGTGCTCACTGCCTGGAGATGCCCCAAGGCGGACGCGGCCAACTGCTCGGCGGAGTACCCGGCGTTCCTGCCGCACACGTCGTCATCCTGGGAGGCGGAGTGGTGGGCACCAACGCCGCACGGATGGCGATGGGTCTGGAAGCCCGCGTCACCGTGATCGACGAGTCGCTGCCGCGGCTCTACGAACTCGACCTCCAGTTCGGCGCCAAGCTCCACACCATCTACGCCACCGTCGATGCGATCGAAGAGCACGTCACACAGGCCGACCTCGTCATCGGTGCGGTGCTGGTCCCCGGCGCCGCGGCGCCGCATCTGGTCAGTCGCAAGATGCTCAGACAGATGAAGCGAGGGTCGGTGGTGGTCGATGTGTCGATCGACCAGGGCGGCTGCTTCGAGAGCAGCCGCCCCACCACGCACGCCCACCCCACCTACGTCGAGGAAAGCGTGGTCCATTACTGCGTCACCAACATGCCCGGCGCGGTGGCCCGCACGTCAACGTTCGCGCTCGGCAACGCGACGTTGCCGTTCACGCTGGCACTGGCCTCCAAGGGCTGGCGCCGTGCGCTGCGCGACAACCCGCATCTTCGCGCGGGCCTCAACGTCTGCGAAGGACAGCTCACGCACGCGGCGGTAGCCGAGGCGGTCGGTGCGACGTTCGCGGACGCGCAGTCCGTCATCGTCGGCTGAAAAGCGGCGCTCGCGCGCAGGCGTGATCAGACGAGGCGCCTGGCTTCGAACTCGGCTGCAAGATCTGCCGCCTCGCGCAGCAGCGCAAGCGCGTCGAGCGGCACGTCGAAAGCCTCGCCGCGAAACTCGCGGTAGGCGCGGCGCACGTTGAAGATCAATCGCTCCGGCTCGGTCCAATCGGCGTAGGGACCCAGCTCGATGCGACGGGCCGCGTCCAACTCGCCCACGCCTCGCTCGTAGAACCTCTTCGACTCGGCCAGCACGTATTCGAAGTAGGCCTTCAGACCGAGAACGCCGGCCACGTCGGTGAGCGGACCGTGCCCCGGCACTACGACATCGGGCTGAAGATCGACTATGCGGTCGAGCGCCGCGAACCAGCCGGCGTAGGTGCCTTCCCAACCGACCGGCGTGCAGCGGTTGAACAGCACGTCGCCGGCGAAGACGACGCGGCTGTCGGGCAAGTGCACGATCGCATCGCCCGCAGTGTGCGCGGGGCCCACATAGAGGACTTCGGCGCGGCTCTCTCCCAGATCGATGTCCAAGCGCTGCTCGAACAGCGTGGTCGGCGGCGTGATCCGCACGCCCGAAAAATCGTAGTCGCCAAGAGCTTTCGCTGTACGCTCCAGCCCGGGCATCGGCGGCACCATGCGCGCCAGCTGCTGCAGCACTTCGGGAGCGATGTCCTTCTTCATGGATTCCGCACAGAGGCGATGGCCGATGATCTCGGCGCCATCCAGAAGCTGGTTTCCCCAGGTGTGATCGCCGTTGTGATGGGTGTTGACCAGCCGGCGCGGCGGCGCCGGATGCACGCCGGCGTAGAGGTCCAGCATCGCGCGCGTGCGGGGCAGGTCCCAGAAGGTGTCGACCACCAGCCCGCCGCCGCGCGCGACGAAGCCCGAGTTGCTCCAGCCCAGACCACGCTCAGGCTGCAGGCACGCGTAGACATCGGTAGCGATGAGGGTGAGCTCCATTTCCATGATCGTGCGCCTACTCCTTTCCGAACGCCGCGTCGAAGAGCGCCTGGTTGCGCCCATAAATATGCGCGCCCCCTGCCACGCTGATCACCTCCCCGGTAACCCAAGCGGCCGCCGGCGAGGCCAGGAAGACGACGGCGTAAGCGGCCTCTTCGGCGCGCCCCAGACGCGGGATCGGAATCCCTTCGCACATCGCTTCGATGCCGGGATCGTAGGTGGTCTTGAACGCCTCGGTCTGGATCGCCCCGGGCGCCACACAGTTCAGGCGCACCTTGGGCCCCCACTCGTAAGCCAGCGTGCGCGTCAGCTCGAGAACGCCGGCGCGCGCAGCACCGGTGTGGGCGATACCAGGAAAGCCGCGGCCGACCACCGCGATCACGTTCACGATCGCACCACCGCCGCCGTCGAGCATGCGATTGCCGAAAACCTGGATCATGTTCCAGGTACCGGTCAGGTTGGTCTCGATCACGGCGTTCCAACCCTTTGGCTTGAAGTCGCGCGCCGGCTGGGCGAACTGCCCGCCGGCGTTGTTGACCAGCACGTCGATGCTCGGAAACAGCGAGTCGGCGCGCTCGCCCAGCGCCTCGACGGCTTCGCGCCGGCGAATGTCGACGGCTGCGGTCTCGACCCGCCTGCCGTACCTGGTACGAAGCTCGCCGGCCGCGCTCTCGAGACGCTCGACGTTGCGCGCGGCCAGCAACAGGTCGGCGCCGGCAGCGGCTAGTTGCTCGGCGATCACCAGTCCGAGGCCGCTGCCGCCTCCCGTGACCAGCGCCGTCTTGCCGGCGAGCAAGTCGGAAGCGAAGACGCGCGAGGGCAACGGCGGCGCGGCGACCAGTTTCGTCATGTGTGGCTCACCTCTTGACTCTCCTGAGAAATTGGCAGGTTACGCTAGTAGCGCGGCGCGATCGCAGACGGAAGGCAGGCGACCTTCGGACGGCATCCAAGGTCGGACACCTCCGAGGAAACGGCTGGCGCACGCACTTGCACTCGCTGTCACCTCAAGCGCGGCAGCACCTCGGCCCTGAAGTCCGGATCAATCGACAGTTGGTGATAGGTCCGTCGTTCCGCCGGGCGGTTAGCCCCGCGGCTTCGCCCCGGACGGCGGAACTGGGTCGGCAGGCCGTTCAGGCTGGGAACCGGTCCGTCTCTTCAACCCTTGAGCGACGATGTCCGCCGGCTTCGGGTACTGCTTCCATTCCGGCCAAGCAGCCACACGACGTGCCGCTTCTTCGGCGCTCTGCCAGAATCGCTCGCGATCAGTCTGTGCCGTCTTCGCCATGGGCCGCCTCCCTAATCCGATTGTGAACCTCGATCAGCACCGCGCAAGCCTTCTCTTCCCTGTCGGGGTAAGCGAGCGAAAGCATCGGAATTCTCGGATGCGTCCGCTCGCGCGGTGGCAGCTCCACGCGCCGCCCATCAGCGCCCTTCCGTTCCAGTTCGGTTCCGTCTGGCCTGACAATCCCAAACAGTCCCGCGAAGCGTCTGGGAGCAACGCCCATGAACGGCTCCAGAACGACCGGTCCCGACCTATCCGATCCCTCCTCCGCACCCCTCGGTCGCGGATCTTCCTCTCCGGCGTGGAGAATTGCATCCCCGTGGAGCAGCAAAGCCTCGCTCTTTGGATAGGGCTCGATGTACACGACGCGATCTACTCCCGCCGCAACAACATGTTTCGCGCAGTTGTGGCAAGGGAACGTACTCGTGTAAAGCGTCGCTCTGCGCACAGCGACTCCTGTGCGAGCGGCGGCGAGCAGAGCCTCCATCTCCGCATGGACCGTCCTTCCGTATTCCGTGATATCGCGAAGCTTGGAGCCGGCAAGAACCTGCGCGGCTCCATCAACGTCGCCTATCAGTCCTGCTCGCTCGAGTTCCCGCGCTGCCTCGCGAGCGATTTCCTTCAAGCGTTGCGTATTAGTATCCACTCCGAGAGCAAGGTCGCGACCATCGGGCGAATCGGTCGCGCAGTAGAGACCGCCGCCGGCTCGTGGAACTTCGTTGTGCCCTACGCTGATCAGATCGCCGCGCTTGTTCACCAGCGCCGCGCCGATCTGCCTTGCCAGTGCTCCCGACCGAAACGAAGCGGATGCTGCCGCCTGCATCCCGAATTCGTCCGCGTTGGGCGTAATGAACGGGTCACCGAAGACCAAGGCAAAGAAGCGTTCGAGGGCTTCGCGCGCTCTTCCCGTATTCGACACGTCGATGAAGACGTCGGAGAGGTGGAACGTGTCACGCGTGCGCTGCCCGTACTCCCGCTCGGCTTCCTCGACCGCATCCCGATTGAGGAGCTGCTCCGCCTGCTCCTCGGAGAGATACCGCTCGTCGATCAGGTGCCGTTTGCGCACGGCTCGCGGAGCAAAGACGCCAACCAAGTAGAAGCCCGGGCCATAGATCTGGCGGAGCGACCGGACTTCGTCTGGATGTTTCAATGAATCGAGTACGTGAACGTGTCTCAGAAGCCTCTGGTCCAGCGGGCTCCCTGCGTCGGCGACGGGTCGGCGCTGGGCAATCTCATTGACCGCTGACAGCGCCAACACATCGCCTCGTCCGCTTTGCCGCCGCAGCTTGGTCCCGGCATCCATGTAGGAATTCACGCGATCGAGATAAGGGCGCTCCTTCAATTCGACGTCGATCGCGTCTGCCAGAAACGGCAGCGCGTCGCTGAGCTTCAGATCGTTGATCGTGTAGCCTCGTCCCTCGAAGATCTCCTTCAAGGCAATATGGGCGTATTCCCTGTTGCAGCCAATCGGCGCGACCAAGGCTACGACAATCTCCGAATCTTCGGTGTCGAACAGGGGAGCGGTCATGCGAATTCCTTGCGGTGACTTCTCGCTCATCGGCCTTCTCAACCGCCTTGCTTCTTGCGGTCGCGGCCCCCGCGAGGCCAGGTATAGGCCGTCCCTGTCGTTCATCAATCACAGCAGTGTGCCAAAGCTGATTCGCATCCTGCATGTTGCGCAAAGTTGAAAGACCCACACCGGAGCTACACCGACTTGGAGCGTCCAGTTCGGCCAGAGTCGTTCTCGGGCCGCTTCGTCGGCCGGGGATTCCTTGCGCTGTTTTCGCTCTCTCTGCTAAACAGATCCTGCCGCGGCTCATCGCTGAGGGCATAGCGAGTAAGAACCCACCACTCGACAATTGCCACGAGCAAACCCAGCCCGGCCGGGACGCCGAGCGTCAACCACACGCTGCTGTCCGCAATAGCCGGGATAGCCGTTGCGACGGAACCGCCGGTGTACCACAGGCCGGCAACAACAAGCCTTTTATCGACGGTCGAATTGACAATGGCGGACCTCGCCTCCGACCGCCGGCGCGCTTGTTCTTCGAGTCGTGTCGGTTCGGGACTCGCCGCTGGGCGTTGTAGCGCGCAGCAGGGTCGCCACCAAGTGCGGCGCGCACGCGAGGGACGCTTACACGCTGCGCCCATCGGCGGGTGCTCGCTTCAATCGCAGGACGAGCCGCCCGGCTTGCGAACTTCGACGCGGCAGCAGCGTCACCGCCGACGAAAACCTGCGGGCTCGCGTTCGGCGGCGGCTGCCGAAACAAGAGACCGCCGCGCTATCGCAGCGCTACCGCCCCGTCGCGGCCGCAGCGCTGCGCGGCGCGACCGCCTACCAGCCGGCGTTGTTCAGCATCGACGGCAGCGCCGCGGGGCGGAAGAGTCCGTCGTCGAGCTCGGCCGCGTAGTTGACCCCGCGCACCGTGAGTTCGGTGCTTCCCCCTTCCTGCTCGTTGACCACCGACATCCGCAGCGGAGTGGCGACGCCGTCGATGACGGCGATGTGCTCGTAGCGCTGCGTCTTCCACAGAACGCCGTCGGCATCGAAGAACTCTCGCCTCCTCGGCAGGTACGACTCGGCCGACACCCAGCTCAGGATCTTCGAGTAGCCGCTCGGATCCAGGGGCACTTCGCGAAGCACGTAAGTGATCTCGCCTTCGTACTCGACCTGACCGAGAAGCGTGAGCTGCGCCGAATGGATGTCGGCGAAACCGAAGTCCTCGATCGAAAGATCGGTGCCGAGGAAGTTCTCGAAACGTCCCTCGTACACCAGCCTGCGTACCCGGTGGATCGGCGGAATGTACACCCACTGTGCATCCATGTTCTCGTCGAGCGCTTCGGCGAGGATCGCAATCCCGGCAACGCTCTCGGGGCGGTCCAGCACGGTGAGCACGCTGGGTCTGCCACCAACGTTCTTGCGGGCCTGTCTGGCCGTCCAGGTGAAGACGGCGTCGTCAGCAGTGCGCACCGCGATGCTCATCGTTCGGGTACTTGGAAGGTCGGGATACAGAGCTGTTCGGGCCCGGTGGGCAATCTGCGCCGCGTCCAGCAGTTGGCCCGCCGAAGCGGTGCTTGTGGGAATGGACAGGAGGAGTCCCAGGAAGAGGCCCGCCGCCGCGACGGTGGCGGGCAACGGAGATCGGCATCGTGTCGATTTCATGTTCCTCACCTCCATGAGCCGGCGCACACGCGCGGGCTCTGGCACGTCCGGGGCGGGCCGAGAACCGGAGGCTCTCTATGCTCTTCCCGGACTCGGGAAAGCGCCTAGCCGCTTTCCCAGACTGGAGCAGAACTCAGAGCTTGCGCGGCCCCTATTTCCGCCATGTTGCCTCCAGGTAGCCGTCCGCGGCCGACCACCTGTAGGAGGCGCGGCCGCCGAAGGCCTTCTTCAATTCGTGAACGATGCGATGGGCGAGGTTCTGCGATGTGGTCAGCACCTCCAGCCCCTGCTCGGCCCGCTGAACGGAAATGACCCGGTGCTCGGGCTGGGTGTGTTCGGCCCGCCTGCCCACGTTGACTATGCGACGGCGCAGCGCCGATGCGGCTGCCGCTTCGAAGGCACCACGAACGAATATGCGCCCGTAGGCCGTCCCGCTGCGTTTTTGTCTACAGGCCGGGCACTTGGCCCACTCGGCCGTAGTGAGCAGGGCGTGGGTTATGCGGTGATCCCGGCGCCAGGTCTTCTTGGTGAAGAACGCGCCGCAGTACTGGCAGGCGCTTGGGTCGGTATAGGCCGGCGCCTTCGCTACGACTGCGGGCTCCTTGCTCGGCCGCGTTCCCCTGCGGTCGCGACTGCTGGTCTTCAAGAGCGTTGCTTGGTTGCTGACAGAACGAGTCTTCATATCGCCTCCGCCTCTGGTGCGGCTCCGATCGAACTACTGCCAAGCCCTGGTCAACCTGCTGTCGATCCCCTCGGAAAAGCAGCATAGCCCGTGCCAATCCAGGGTCTGGCGCGGTTGCGCCGTACAACTCGACCGGCACCGTCCGAGCGGCGGCGCACGGGCTTGGTCCCTTGCGCCGAGAGCCGGACGGCCACGCGAAAAGTAGTGCTTTCTCGCCGGGCGACCAGCGAAAAACTCGCGCTTTCTCAGCCGCCGCCGCCGGTGCGCTTGCAGTGGGAGATCTTGCCGCTACTGTTCCACGGTCGAGAAAATCCCACCGCGCAAGCGGTGGGCGCCACGCGCGAAGTCGAACGGCTTGCGCGAGTCGGGCCACCGGCGAGAGGGTTCACTGGAATGAGCAAAACGAGGCAGGCAACCACGGCGGTGAACATCGGTGTGCTTGCCGCGGCGTTGGCATTGTCGATTGTCGGGTTCGCGAGTCGTGCGAACGCCCAGTCCGGTGGCGAACTCGGAGATCACCCGGCGGTTAACCGCTACAACCGCGTCGCCAAGGGCGCCAACGTCGAGGAGTGGAAACGGCGTCTGGGTGATGCCGACGTCCCCACACGTCTGGAAGCAGTCGAATCGCTCGGGACCAAAGGTGGCGAGGAAGCCGTTCGGCCGCTGATCGAAGCGACGGCGGACAGCGACCTGCGAGTGCGGATCAAGGCGATCGACTACCTGGGAACCCTGCGCGCTCGCGACGCCACAGGCGTACTGATGCAGCTACTGTTCTTGAACGACGTCGGTCGCGAAGAGAAGCTGCGCTCGCTGACCGCGCTCAGCCGAATTGCCGATCCCGCCACCAGCGAGAGACTGCTGAGCTACGCCCGCACCGTCGGCGATGAAGAACTGGTCGGCCATGCGATCTTCGCGCTCGGAGAGATCGGCGATCCGGCTACCCGCGCCGGCGTCCTGGAACTCGAAAAGGGCGGTTCCAATCCGGATCTGGCCCGCCTGGCGAGCGACGCGGTCGAGAAGATCGACGCCCGCGCGGCCGCCAAGCCGGTCCAGCAGCCAACCCTGCTCGAGCTCGAGAAGAAGCTCGCCGCCCGCCCGCCCAAGAAGTAGCGGGAAATCGGCCGGAACCGCCGCCCGACCCTGCCGATAGACTCGGCAGCCGCCCGCGACTAGTTAAGGGGGCTCGAAAACGCCGGAGTGGTGAAATGGCAGACACGCCGGACTCAAAATCCGGTGGGGGAAACTCCGTGTCGGTTCAAGTCCGACCTCCGGCACCACCTCCGCGCTGCGTCGACGAGGAGACGACCCCGATGGGCAAGATCAGCGAACTAACCGATGAAACATTCCAGCGCGAAGTGCTCGAGGCCGATGTTCCCGTCCTGGTAGACTTCTGGGCACCGTGGTGCGGACCTTGCCGGGCCATCGCACCGGTCCTCGAGGAACTGGCCGGCGAGTACCACGGCCGCGCCAAGATCGTCAAAATCAACGTCGATGAGCACCAGAACGCGGCTTCGCGGTACGGCGTGCGCAGCATTCCCAATCTCATCGTCTTCAAGAACGGCCAGGTGGCCGACCAGATCGTCGGCGCGGTTGCCAAGAGCAAGCTCGCCCAGGCTCTGGAGAACGCCGCCGCCTAGAACGGATTCGCGATCCGTACGGAGGGGCGCCGGACGGTCCTAGCCGAGGCGCCAGCGGGGAGCTCGTAGATTCATGCTCGATTTCATGCGTCGCAACGCTCGCTCCTGGGCGATCAAGGCAGCGCTCACGCTCATCATCGCGGTTTTCGTCCTCTTCATGGGACAGGGCTACAACATCGGGCAAGGGCAGGGAGCGATCGCCACCGTCGGAGACATCGAGGTCACGCTGCAGGAGTTTCAACTGGCCAGGTCGCGCAACGAGACCTACTTCCGCAATCAGTTCCAGGGCCAGATGAACGACCAGCTCCTGAAGGCGCTGGACATCCCGTCGATGACCTTGCGCCAGCTCGTCGACGGCGCCGCGCTGCGCGGCGAGGCCGAGCAACTGGGACTGCACGTCCCCGACGAAGCGGTCCGCGATTCGCTGCGGCGCATCGACGCTTTCCAGCGCGGCGGCGTGTTCTCGCCTTCGGCCTACAAGGAAGTGGTGCGATCCCAGGGCATGTCCACCGGGATGTTCGAAGAGTCCGTGCGGCGCGACATTCTAGGCTCGCAACTTGCCGACATAGTACGCCGCGGCGCCCACGTCAGCGAGGACGAGGCGTATCAGGAGTACCTGCGCCGCAACCGTAAGATGACGCTCGCGTACGTCGAAATCGACACGCAGCCGCTGGCCGAGAAAGTCGTCGTCGAGGAAGACGCGCTGCAGAAGTTCTTCGCCGATCACGGCGAGAACTACCGCCGGCCCGAGAGCGTCAGCGTGCGCTACCTGCCCTACAGGGTAGCCGATTACGCTGCCAAGACCCCGGTCTCCGACGAGGAGATCGCCGAATACTACGAGATCCACAAGAACTCCGAGTTCAGCCGCGAGGAGCAGGTCGCAGCGCGCCACATTCTCAAACGTGTGGCCAAGGACGCCGACCCGGCCGCGAAGAAAGCCGCTCGCGACGCGATCGACGCGGTGGCAGGCCGCCTTGCTGCGGGCGAAGATTTCGAGACCGTGGCCAAAGCCGAATCGCAGGATCCCGGCAGCGCCTCCAAAGGCGGTGATCTGGGCTTCTTCGGACGCGGTCGCATGGTGCCGGTGTTCGAGACGGCGGCGTTCTCGCTTGAACGCGGAAAGGTGAGCGACGTCTTCGAAAGCGACTTCGGCTTCCACATCCTTCAGGTCTACGACAAGAAGCCGGCCGGCGTAGCGACCCTCGACGAGGTCAAGGGCGAGATCCGCAGCAAGGTGGCGGAGCAAGCAGCGGCCGACAAGGTCTTCGAGGACGCGGCGGCCGACGCGGCCGGACTCGCCGACGGAGCCAAGTTCGACACGCTGGCGCAAGAGAGGGGCGTCAAGGTCGAGGAGACGCCGCTCGTCTCCAAAGGAGACGTGGTTCCCGGCATCGGCGACGCACCGGCACTCTTTGAAGCCGCCGCCGCGCTGGAGAAGCCGGGAGACGCCGCTTCGCAACCGGTCAAGGTCGGCAGGGACTACTACGTGATCGCGCTCGGATCGCGCAAGGACAGCTACATCCCGCCGCTCGCCGAAGTGCGCGAAGCGGTCGAGAAGGACTATCGCGCGGAACAGGGCCTCGACGCCGGGCGCAAGCGCGCCGACGAGTTGCTGAATGCCGCCAAGAGCGGCACCCCACTGGACGAAATCGCCCAGCAGAACCAGCTCGAGGTGAAACAGAGCGAGCCGTTCACTGCCGATGCCAAAGTCGTCGGCGGACTCGGCGCAGTGCCGGGTCTCGGAGAAGTGGCGTTCAAGACCACCAAGGATGGTGAACCGCTGGCACGCTCGTTCGTCAATGCCGCCAAGGCCTACGTGTTCGTGCGCGAGAGCGTGAGCGAAGGCACCCGCAGCGACTTCGAGGGCGAGAAGGACGAGATGCTCGCGCAGCTTCGCAAGCAGCGCGAGCAGGGAGCCCTCGACGAGTTCATCCGCAGCCTCAAAGAGAAGGCCAAGATCAGCTACAACCTGGCCGAGCTGAGGCCGCTGCTCGGTGACCAGACGCCCAAAGTCGATTAGCCGCCGATCGCGCGCCTGGCGCGAACTGGATCAAGAGCCGAGGCGGTCGCGAATTTCCTGTTCGACGCGCCAGATCCGGTCCTGACCCCAGGTGCAGAAATCGGGCGCGCCATCGCCGCCCAGCAGACGCAAGCTCGGCACTCCCCACAAACCCATCGCGAACATCACGCGACGATTCTCTTCGAGTTCGTCGCGCCAACCTTCCCGGTCCAGGTGCTCGCAAGCCTCCGACCACGACAGATCGATGCGCTCGACCACGTGCCTCAGACCCGCGTCCTGGCCGGTGTCGACCCCCTCGGCGAACGCGGCGCGGGCGAATGACAGCAGAAACTCCGCTGCACGCCCGCGCTCGCGCGCCCACGGATACAGCGAGAAGGCCCGCTCGACCGGACGGCCCACGGGGTCGCATACGCGCCCGAACGGCACGCCGGCGCCCTCGGCTTCGCGCATCGTGTCGAGCGTGATGTAGAAGCGCTTGGCTCGCGGAATCGGCAGACCGCGCATCACCATCGGAAGCACCGGCCGCAGCCGCAGGTCGACCGGATAGCGCTGGGGTAGAGCGTAGATTCTCTCCATCGCTATGTAGGTGTACGGGCTGCGCAGCGACACGTAGAACTCGAGCGTGAATCGCCGCTGCGTGGCAGTGACCGGCCGGCCTCGAAACTCGGGGCGGCGCACGATCGGGTCGGCGGCGGCGGCGCGGCGCAGCGCGCCGAGAGATTGCAAGCGGCGTTCGAGATAGCACAGCCGATCGACGCCCCAGTACCATTCGCCGCCATAGTAGAACGTCGCTCCCAGGTAGTGACCGAGGCGGCGGCGCAGCGTGTTGCCAGCCTCGAGCGCCGCACCAGTCGCCGCGGCATCTGCCGGTGGGATGCGCTGCGCGAGCTCGTCCAGCGCGCCGCGGTCCGTGTCCCACAGCGCGCGTCCGACGTTCACGGCCACTTCCGCGAACCTGCCCGCGGCGATGGCACCCGCCAGCAGGCGCGAGGACTGCTCGACCAGCCTACCGTTGGGCGGCAGGTCGCGACGCGGGAACGTCAGCCCGTAGCCGGGCGCGATGTCGGCTGCATCCTTGCGCGCGAACGCTTCGAGCAGATCGCGCTCGGGCGCGGCCTCGTCCGGAGGCGGTCCAACCAGACGGGGTTCGATCTCGACATCGTAGCGCGCGCTCAGTTCGCCCAGGACCTGTGACGCGAGGTAGCTGTAAGGGTCGTCAGTCTGGTGAAAGTACAGCACGCGATGCGGCTGGCCGCCCATGCGTCGCCGCCGCTCCGCAACCCAGCGTCTGGCATCTCGGGTGCGCGGGCTGGTGAACGCCGCGGCGACGAGCGGTGCGACGCGACGCGCGAGGGTCATGATGATCGCTCGCCCGTTCTCGGCGGCGTTTGCGCCCGCTCGAGCGGCGCCGCCGCCGCATCGATCACCTCTCCCCCTGCCAAGCGGCGCAAGCGAGCACCAGACATCCAACGAACTCTACCGAGATGAACAAGGCGGCGAACGCAGCCCCGTGAGCTGCCCACGCCACGCCACGGCATAGCGCCGCGGCCGCCAGCAGACCCGCGGGAAAGTACAGCACACGAGCCTGGCCGCGCCGCACGCCGGCCAGAATACTCAGCCCGAGCGTCAGGAAGAACGCGGCGAAGTCGCCGAACTGCGTACTGCGCGCCAGCCCATCCAGGACCGGCATGCCGAGGCCGGCGGCCGCGCGCTCGGGAGCAACCAGCCACTGCACGCCCTGCAGCGTGAACCCCGCACCCATCAATATCGTGACGATTCTCAGTGCCGGATGCATGGAACTCCTCCTGTGACGCCCCGGCATCGTGCGGCCGGCCTCGCGCCAGATAGAGGAGAAACGCCGCCGATTCGAACACCGCGAAAACCTCGCTGTCAGGCGCAACCGGCGGGTCGCCCGCGGTCGGTGTGAAGTAGCTCACAACGGCTCGAAAATGCGTTGTTTCCTGGGCTTGACCGACCTGTCAGCAGGGGCGTAGGGTCGCGTCATGCGGTGTCCGAAATGCAGGCTGCGGCACGTCTTTATCGCGACTGTCGTCCTGCTCTGCGGCGTTGCAACTCAGGTTTCGGCGAGGTTCTGCGGAGACGACGCGGGCGGCGGCCGGGGTCTTCGACCGCGCGCCACGGGGGGAAGGCAATGAAGGCGCAGCGGGCGACTTGGTGGGCGGTCGCATCGCTGCTGGTGACAGTCGCCCACGTCGACGCCGTCGAAGAGACGCAGGTCTCCACCGCCGACGATCTTTGCCCGTCCTGGGCGAATCCCTGCGTCATCTCGATTCCGGTCACGGTCGATTCTCCCGGGGATCTCGATTTCGGACTTCGCGACGTCATGGTCACGCAAGGCGGGCGTCTTCGCGCCGAGCGCGCCGCGATCCTTTGCGGCACGTTCTGGATCGAAGGACCCGACGCCCGTATCGGAATCATCATCCCGGACACCGACGCATACGCTTCGTTCTCGATCACTGCGCGGCGCGGTTGTTCGCTCTCGGAGTCGACGCCGTGCCTGGACGATGCCGCCTGCGCGTCGAGTGGTCTGGGGACCTGCTCGATCGGCGACGGAACGATTTCGCTCAACGCCAAGATTGACGGCGAGCGCAACCTCGGGCCCGACGTCGAGTTGCGCGCTGCGGGCGACATCGTGGTCGGTAACAGCATCACTATCAACGGCACGGGACTGGAGGGATCGGCCGGAAACCTCACGCTCCACTCGTTCACCGGCAACGTGCTGATGGCCGGTACCATCAAGATCAAGCCGGCGCCGCCGCGAGGAAAACCTCAGAACGGCGGCTCCTACGTGGGCTACGCCGGCGAACTGACCGTGGTTGCCGAAAACGACGTGGAGGTGTCCGCCGCCGTCGACATGAGTGACGCGTCCTGCTGCTCCGCCATGAACTTCGACGCCGGTCGCGACCTGAGAATCCGTCACAACCTGTCTCGCAACGGCCTGAGCGAAGCGGACGAAGGAGAGGGAGGACCGGCCCATATGTACACCGGTCGCGACTTGATCGTCGAACCCCACGGTCCCACCGACGACGAGACGTTCATCACCGCGAACGGCGGGAATATGCTCTTTCACTCCGACAACTACAGCTACTGGGAGGCCGGAAGGGGCGGCTACACGAAGATCCACACCCGGGGCGCGTTCCTCGTCGAGCGCAAGGCGCAGTTCCATTCCGATTCACCACGCGACGACTGCGCCGACGGACTGCCATACGGCGGAAACTTCTACATCGACGCGGACGATGGATTCTTCATAGACGGGCCGATCACCTCGCGCGCCACGGGTTGCGGCGGGCGAGGCGGTTATGTGTACCTGGATTCGTATGGAGATGGGACGATAGGTCCGCACGGAGTTGTCGACGTGAGCGCCACGCGTGCGGGTCGCGTTATCCTCGATGCGTCGGGAAACCTCGACGTCATCGGGACGATCGACACGCGCGGCGACACATACACCTATTCCTATGGATACGGCGACCCGAGTTTCTCCGGGAACGGAGGCTGGGTGAGACTCGAAGGAGACGATCTGACGGTGAGCGGCGACGTCCTTCTGGGCGGTGTGGAAGGGGGGTCATCCTTCGCCGCCGACGCGTGCCGAATTCGCGCGACTTCGACGGCCCGCATCGACAATCGCTGCCCCGAAGTCTACTGCGAGGAGGAGTGGGGCGAGGAAGTTTTCTACGCCGGGCAGAGCATGATCGCCGAGCCCGGCAGCCGGATCGTGGCGGAAGCGGGTTCGTCGGCAAAGATATACTACGGCGACCCGAATCGGCCCCCGGTGCTCGGCGGAACCTTCGAGCCGGCGCCTGCGCTGGTCTACAAGTCGGGGCTGGGAAACAAGTACCGCTGTCCGCCCTGCGGTGACGGCGAGATCGCCGAAGGCGAGACCTGCGACGACTGGAACGTCACCGACGGCGACGGCTGCAGCGCCACATGCGTCAACGAGCACTGCATCGCCGAGACGCCCGGCTATCCCGCGAACCCGCTGTGCGACGACGCCGGCGACTGCACCAACGACCGCTGCGACCCGCTCGCCGGTGTCTGCGTGCACGAACCCGCCTGCGCCGACGCCTTCGCGTGTACTGAGGAGGCTTGCGTCGATGGCGCTTGCTCCGTGACGGCGGTCGACGCGCTGTGCGACGACGACGACCAGTGCACGACCGACCTCTGCAACACCGCGACCGGTTGCGTCCACTCCGGTCTGGTCGGCGTCGCCTGCGACGACAACGACCTCTGCACTCAGACGAGTGCCTGCGAAGACACCGCCGGTTGCGTCGCAGCGGATCCTCGCTCGGCCCTCAGCGGCCGCATGTCGATCACCACCCGCGCGACCGCCACCGACGACGTGCTGGTGGCGAAGCTGGAAGTGCCGGCCTCTGAAGTTGTCGTGCCGGTCACAGAAAGCGGGGTCGGCGTTCGCCTCGTCGACGGCGGCGGCAGAGTTCTGATCGACACCTACCTGCCGGGCGCCTTGTTCTCGGGACGACCGGCTCCCCAATTCGACTACCGCTTCGACGA
>JACRCR010000201.1 GCA_016218925.1 Deltaproteobacteria bacterium
CTCGTCGCCCGCTCGCACACGTCCGTAGTGGCAGGCGCGCGTTCGGTCGGGTATTAAGCTTGACCATGAAACCGGCCCTGATGTCGTGCGCCGTACTTGCGATCGCTCTCGTGTCAGCATCCGTTCCCGTCTTGGCTCACACGGGCGGTGCACTCGACCATTACGGGTGCCACGGCGACCACCGCAAAGGCGACTATCATTGCCACCAGGGCAACCTGCGTGGTTACAGTTTCCGCTCCCGCGACGCGATGCTGGAAGCGGTTCGCACCGGCAAGCTGCCAGAGAAGCCGGCCGAGAAGGAGGGGTTCTTCGAGAAGTACTGGCCGTTCGGAAACAAGAAGGACGCTGCCGCCGCACAGCCGGCCGCGCCCGCACCGGAACCGACCGCGCCTGCGCAAGGCGTGAGCGCGCAACCGGGGACGCCGCAGGCGCCGTCCCCGGCGGCCGGCGGGGCTCCCGGAACCGCGCGTTCCTTCGAAGACCGACTCAGGATCCTGTCGGGCCTGCGCGACATGGGCCTCATCACCGAAGAGGAGTACCAGGCGCGCCGCAAGGCAATCCTCGAGCAGCTCTGAGGCCCCGGCCCGCCGCGCTCGCGAACGATCATGCCCGTGCTTCGCTTCCCGGACGGGTTCTTGTGGGGAACCGCCTCGGCTGCCTACCAGATAGAGGGCTCGCCTCTGGCCGACGGCGCCGGTGCGAGCATCTGGCACGAGTTCGCCCACCGGTCCGGCACCATCGCCGCCGGCGACAACGGTGACGTCGCCTGCGACCACTATCGCCGCTACCGGCAAGACGTCGCACTGATGCGTGAGTTGGGGCTGGGCGCCTACCGCTTCAGCATCGCATGGCCGCGTCTGTTTCCGTCGGGGAGCGGTCGCGTCAACGCCGCCGGCCTCGCCTTCTACGATCGCCTCGTCGACGCCCTGCTCGAAGCGGGCATCGCGCCGATGGCGACGCTCTACCACTGGGACCTTCCTCAGGCTCTGGAAGAGCAGGGCGGATGGACGTGTCCCGACACCGCCGATCGCTTCGCCGACTATGCCGATGGCGTTTTCGCGGCCCTTGCCGATCGCGTGCGGCTATGGATCACCTTCAACGAACCCTGCATGTTCACGTGGATGGGCTACGCAGTGGGCGCGCACGCCCCTGGACGCAGCGAATTCGCCCAAGCCCTGCGCGCGGCCCACAACGTGCTGCGCGCCCACGGCTACGCGGTACGACGTTTCCGCGCCCGCCGGCATGCCGGCACCATCGGCATCACGCTCAGCGTGCAGGCCCACGTGCCGGCCAACGCCGATGATCCCGACGACGTGGCGGCGGCTGCACGCTCGCGCGCCTTCAACAACGAATGGTTCGTGGATCCGATCGTCTTCGGAACCTATCCTGCTGCGCTGCGAGATCAGTTCGGCGACTTGCTCCCCGACATCGACGAGGCTGACCGCGCGCTGTTTCAAACGCCTGTCGATTTCCTCGGCGTCAACTACTACACGCGCACGATCGTTCACGCCGACCCCAGTGGCTTCTTCGAGGCCCGCGCATGTCGCGCGATCGGCCAGTACACAGCGATGGACTGGGAGGTCTACCCCGCCGGCCTGTGGCTGGTTCTCAAACAGTTCCACGAACGCTACGGGCTACCGCTGTACGTCACCGAGAACGGCGCCGGATTCGAGGACGAGACGGTCGGCCCGCACGGGCGTGTCGAAGACGTCGACAGGCTGCGCTACCTTCAGAGCCACCTCGAGATGTGCCATCGCGCCATCGCCGATGGCGTCGATCTGCGCGGCTATCTGCTGTGGTCGTTGATGGACAATTTCGAGTGGTCCTTCGGATTCGCCAAGCGCTTCGGGATCGTGCGCTGCGACTTCCAGACCCAGCAGCGTACGCCAAAGCTGAGTGCGCTGTGGTACCGGCGCGTGATCGAAGAGAACGGGATCTGAGTACCGGCAGCGGACTGCCAACGGGCCGGCCGAGCGGAGCGCGCACCGATCGACGCCTTCGAAGAAGCCGTCAAGAGCCTGGAAGCGCAGCCGGCGCCGTGGGTCTGGCGCCAAGCGAACGGTGCACCTGCCCCGCACCCGCACCCGCGCCCCCGGCCTCGCGCGACCTGCGACGAGGTCGGCCGCCACGCGGCTCGCGCAGCTCGCCGCCGCGGGGGCGTGCCCGGCGACCTCCGGGGCGCTCGCACCCAGGCCGTCCCGGTAGCGCGCCGCTCGAACTTCGCTGGTCCGATCGCGCAGCGCGCTTTTTCGCCCGGAGGAAACCGACTAAGCTTGGCCAGTCGCGCGGCGGGCGCGGGGGTTGTGACTTCGTTGAAAGTTAGCCGAAGAACGCGCGAGGGTAGGTCTTCTTCGGTCGCCCGAAACGACGCGCCCATAGAGGCGCGGTCTGCGCGCCGCGCCGTGGGCATGGCGGTCGTCGCCGGCGTGGTACTGACCGCGCTAGGATTCGGCTCGGCGCAGCGACAGCAGTCGCTGCGGATTCAAGCCGAACTCGCGCGGCGCTCCAATACCATCGTCGCCGCGGTGCAACGCGAACTCGGCCGCAAGGTCTCGCTGTTGCAAGCTCTTTCGGCGTTCCTCGTCACTGGCCGCGGCGGCACACGAAGCGGCTTGCGCAGCTTCACCGCCGAACTCGCAAGGGATGTCGCGGGCGTCCCTTCGCTGGATTGGGCTCCGCGAGTCAGCGCCGAGGCGCTCAAGTCGTTCGAAGAGGCGCAGTGGGTCGATGGACTACCGGGCTTTCGCATCCACCGAGGCACCGACGCATTGCCCCAGGCGCCCGAGTATTTTCCGGTCGACCTCGGACTGGCAGGCGGAGCCCGCGTCGAGGAGATCGATCTGACACCCGGCGCGGATCTGTCGGGAACGCCATTGCTGAGCCCGACGGTCAACTATGCACGCACCCGCCGTACCGAAGCGCTCTCTCCTCCACTACGCCTGCAGAGATCCAACGGTACCGCGGCGGCGGTACTGCTTCTCGCGCCGGTCTTCGCGCTGCGATCGACCGGCGCCGGCGCCGGTCAGGCGACCGAAGAGCTCCTCGGATTCGCGTTCGCGCTGTTGGAACTCGATCCTCTGCTGGACGCGGCGCTCTCAGATCTGGACCGGGCCTCGCTGTCGGTCGAGCTTCGCGACGTCGCGGCGTCCGCGAACGACCGCGCAGTGGTCCGCCGCGACGCCAGTTCCATCGACACCAGCACCCCGCTGCTGGCCTTGCTGAACATCGTCGGCTCGGGGCCACCGCGGCAAACCCACACGATTGATATCGGTTCCAGGCAGTGGGCTCTGGCCATCGCGGCCGGTCCGCGTTTCGTCGCGGGGTACCTGACGTGGACCCCCTGGGCGGCGTTGGTGTGCGGCCTTCTCGCAAGCTCGTTGCTCGGCGCCTTCATCCGCGCCTTCGTCGTTCGCTCCGCGGAGCTCGAGCGAGTGCAGCGACGGCTCGGGCAGGAGCGCGTCGAGAACCTCGAGGGCATGAATCGCCTCACCGAAGACCTCGAACGCGAACGACTGGAACGGCGACGTACGGAGGACAGCCTGTTTCGCGAGAAGCAGCAATTCCGCCTGATGTTCAACGCCGTGCCGGCGATGATCTGGTACAAGGACACCAAGAACCGTTTCCTGCTCGTAAACGAGTCGGCGGCCGCGTCGATGGGCCATACCGTCGCGGAGATGGAGGGAAAACCCTGCTCTCAGATACTGCCTGGCAAAGCCTACGACCTGTACCGCGACGACCTCGAGATCATCCAGAGTGGACGCCCCAAGCTCGGTGTCATAGAGGAACTCGAGCTCGCCGGCGGCAAGTCCATCTGGGTGCGCACCGACAAGCTACCCGAGTACGACTCGATGGGACGCGTGGTCGGCCTGCTGGTCTTCGCGCAGGACGTCAGCGAACATCGTCACGCCGAGGACGAGGTGCGACGTCTGAACGCGGAACTCGAACAAAGGGTCGCCGCGCGTACCGGCGAACTGCGGGCCGCCAACCAGGAACTCGAATCGTTCGCGTACTCGGTCTCGCACGATCTACGCGCTCCGCTTCGGACTATCGACGGATTCAGCCAACTCGTCGTCGACGAGTTCGGCGAGAACTTGCAGGAGGCCGGCCGCGAGCACCTGTCTCGCATTCGAGCAGCCAGCCAGCGTATGGGGCACCTGATCGACGATCTGCTCAAGCTGACCCGGGTCAGCCGCTCGGAGCTGCGGCGCGAGGAGGTCGACCTGAGCGCGATGGCCCGCCAGGTCACCGAGGAACTGCGGCACCAGACCCCGCAGCGCCGGGTGGACGTGCTGATCGAAGCGACTCCGATCGTCGAGGGCGACCCGGTACTGCTGCTCACCGCGATCCAGAACCTGCTGGAGAACGCCTGGAAGTTCACCGCGGGGGCCGAGGAGCCACGCATCGAGTTCGGCGCGACCTCGACCCCGGGAGGCAAGACCGCCTTCTACGTTCGCGACAACGGCGTCGGCTTTGATATGGTATACGCAGACAAGCTCTTCGGAGCGTTCCAGCGCCTGCACAGCCGGGACGAATTCGAGGGCTCAGGAATCGGACTCGCGACTGTTCGACTCATCCTTCGGCGCCACGGCGGGGAGGTGTGGGCAGAGGGCGCGGCAGGAAAAGGGGCGACGTTCTATTTCACGTTGCCATGAATACAGGAGCAAAGGGGGCAACTATGGCCGAGCGCATCATTCTTCTCGTAGAGGACAACCCCGACGACGCAGTACTGACGCGACGCGCGCTGGAGAAGAGCGACGTCACGCACCGCGTCGAGGTCGCCCGCGACGGACTCGAGGCTCTGGATTACCTGTTTGCGCTCGGAACCCACGCTGACCGCAAGTCCAGTGAAATGCCTGCCCTCATACTGCTGGACCTGAAACTTCCGAAGGTCGACGGTCTGGAGGTGCTGCGCCGTCTTCGCGCCGACCGTCTCACCAAACTGATTCCGGTGATCGTGCTGTCCTCGTCGGACGAACCGGCCGACGTCATCGAAAGCTATAGCCTCGGAGCCAACAGCTACATCCGTAAGCCCGTCGATTTTTCGGAATTCACCGAGACCGTGCGCACATTGGCGCACTACTGGCTGCGCCTCAACGAACCCCCGCCCACCGAGACCGCCTGAGGGCGGAGAGAAACCGCCGCGCGGTGCGAAGGTGGAGCCGCAAACGCGGGTGGCCGTCAGTCGCCAGGCTGCGCGACCGCCTGCAGCGCCGACGCCAAGCTCCGGGTCGCGAACTCTATCGCCGTATCGACGTCGGAGCCAGGATGTAGCAACAACGCCACGCCGATCTCGAGAACCGACGCCCTTACGACGGCGGTCGCCAACTCGGCATCGATGGGCTGCAGCAGGCCGCGTTCGGCAGCCCTGGAGATATCGCTTCGGATCGCAGCATAGACCGGCTGCAGAGACTTGCTGTCCACCAGGGATCGGAGCATCGGCAGATTGCGCTTGAGCAGAGCCGCGTTGGTACGGTCCTGCACCATCCCGGCGAACAACCCCTTGCAGGCCAATCGAACGAATTCCTCGACCGACCCCGCGTGCTTGCGGATCACCGCCAGCCCGGCGAGAAGCTGAACCGCGGCCCCGTCAAGGAGCTCGTCGCGCAACGCATCCTTGTCACGGTAGTAGTTGTAGAACGTACTCGGAGTCATCCCGGCGCGACGGACAACGTCGCTGACGGTGGTATTCTCGTAACCGGTTTCGGTAAACGCGTCGACGGCCGCTCGAACGAGGCGGTCGCGCTTCTCAGCCCGATTCTGGTCGTGCTTGGTGGCCACGTGAACTTCCCCTCGTCTCGCTAGCCGGCCGAGGCCGACGGCCACCGACTCGCAGGTGATACCGTACTACCTTCCGCGAGGCGGTACCAAACAGCGCCCGCCAAGCTGTGCGGCGCGCGCTGCCCGCTCACAGCCCCTCTGCCAGCTTCCCTGTCGTCCCGCCGACCCCCCACCCCGGCAACGCCGATGTCTACAGGCACATCGCCTTCTCGGCAATCGAAAACCGGGCGCGGCCCTCCAGGAGACCTCCGTGCCGCGGCCCGGCAAAACCCCGCGAACCGCCAGACCGGCGGCCCGGTAGCGAGGCGTCGGCCGGACCGGCTACGCCCCCTCGAGCCGGGCCAGGAATTCCTCGAAATGTTCGAAATCCTCGACAACCGCCGCGCCGGCCTGCGCGAGCTCTCGGCCCTGTCCCCCGCTCGCGACACCGATGAACTCCGCGCCGATCGCGCGCGCCGCGGCGAGATCCCAAAGCTGATCGCCGACGTACACGATGCGCTCGAGAGGCTCTCCATTCGCCCCCGCGCTCGCCCTGGCGAAGGCCGCCCGAAGCACCGTCGCCCTGGACTCGCCGTCCTCGGAGAACCCTCCTGGGAGTTCGGCTTCGCGCAGCGGAATCGAGGCACTGCGGAGCTTCAAGGAAGCGGCACGGCGCCAGTTGCCGGTGGCCAGCGCGACTCTCCACTGGCGGTGTTCGAGCAACAGCGACACCGTCCGCTCGGCGCCGCGCACCTGGCGATAGGCACGCGGAAGTCGTGAGATCTCCTGCTCGAGAAGCTGCAGATACAGGCGCTTGTGTCGGTCGAGTTCCTCGTCGCCCGGCTCGCGCCCGATCACGTTCCGGAAAGCCTCCCGCGCGATGCCGGCGTCGGTAGACTCGCCGTAGGCGTCCAATCGGCGCGAGATTGCGCCGGTCCCGAACGCGGTTTCGAACGCCGAAAAGAAACAGCGGGTACCCAGTCCGTCGCCGAGCGTCAGCGTCCCGTCGATGTCAAAAGCGACGAGTTTCACGGTCGCGGCGCGGCGCTCTTGGCCGCCGCGCAGTCGAGCAAGCCCCACTGCGCGATGCGGGGCGCGGATCCACCGCCGGCACGCACGAAGCGCCCGCCCGCAACTACGCGCCCGCCGCCGTCTTGGGCCAGGGCAGAGACGCTCGCGGCCAAGCCCGCGCCGACGTTCGACCACGCACCGTCCTGCCACTTGGCCACACGCGGCGCAGCAACCCCGCCTACTGCCGCGAAATCGCCACCCGCGTACACCGCGCCTGCCCCCGCCGCGAGCGCGAGAACGCGCCCTCCTGCGCCGGACGACATCGGCTGCCACGTCGTGCCTTCGAGTCGCGCGACGTTGGCCAAGACCTTGCCGCTGCCCGAAGTCAGGAACTCTCCTCCCGCGTAGAGTACTCCGTCCGCCCACGCCAGGGTCCGTACGCTGCCGGCGATCCCGTCGCCCACGGGCTGCCATTCATGCCCATCCCATCTGGCTATGCCCAACGCCGAACGGTCGCCCGCATGAGTGAAGTCGCCACCGGCAAAAAGATCCGGCCCTGCTGCCAGTAGCGCCCACACCGCACCGTCAACGCCGCTTCCCAGAGCCGACCAGCGCTGCCCGTCCCAACGTGCCACGTGCGCGGCATCCTGCCCCGACGCCGACGTGAAGTCTCCACCGGCGATCACACCGCCATCGCGAACGACGAGAGCGCGCGCCGAAGCATCGAAGCCCTCGCCAAGCGCGGACCAGGATTTCCCGTCCCACACCGCGACGCGCCGCACGTCGACGCCTCCGCTACGGAGAAAATCGCCGGCGGCGTACAGACGAGCGCCGTGCTCAGAGCGGGCCAGCGCGAGGACACGATCGTCGAACCCTTCACCTACCGCAGACCACCGCGCGTGGTTCCAATAGGCGATGCGCGAGACCGTCACCTCACCGCTCTTGGTGAAATCCCCCGCCGCGAAGACGCCGTCGGGCCCCGCCACGATCGCCGACACCATGAGACCGCCGCGCGTCGACGCACCACCGAGCCCGACCCCGAGCGAGGTCCATGTCCACGCCGGCGCCGGAGACAGCGGTTCGCAGCGGCTCGAGCAACAGTCGTCATCGCTCAGATTGCCGTCGTCACAGCGTTCAACCGAGTCGACGACGCCATCGCCGCAGCGAGGCGTGGGAGGAGCGGTTGCGACCGCCGGCGGCGGCACGAAGGCAGGGTTGCTTTCGTCGGCCGCAGGGGCCGGCTTGGCAGCAACGATCGGCAACGGCACGGCGCGCGCAGGTTCGGCCCCACGCTCAGCCGAGACGGATGCAGCCCCCGCGGCAGACACCGGCGGTTCTGCCCGCGCGACCGCCGGTGGGGCCGTGTCGATCGCTACCGGTCCCGGCGTCTCGACGCGCCCGCCCGAGCCCCGCTGCGTGCCCGACTCCGCTGCCGCCGCAGCGGCGGCTTCGTTGCGGCAATCGGCGCTGCAACCGTCGCCGCCCCTGGCGTTACCGTCGTCGCACTGCTCGGTCCCGGAGTTGTTCACCAGAGCGTCACCACAGCGCTCCTTTACGCAGAACGAAGCGCAGCCGTCGCCGTCCAGAATGTTGCCATCATCGCACTGCTCAGCGCCGGAATTGTTGACCACACCGTCGCCGCAGAGTTCGGTCACGCACCTCGACGTGCAGCCGTCACCGTCCTTGGCGTTACCGTCGTCGCATTGCTCCGTCTCCGAGTTGTTGACCACACCGTCGCCGCAGCTCTCCGCGGCACAGGTCGAGGTGCAGCCGTCGCCGTCTCTGACGTTGCCGTCGTCGCACTGCTCGGCACGGCCGTTGTTAACCACGCCGTCGCCGCAGACTTCCTTGACGCAGGCGGCGGTACATCCGTCACCGTCGCTGGCGTTGCCGTCGTCGCACTGTTCGGTACGGCCGTTGTTCACCACGCCGTCGCCGCAACGCTCCTCGACACACGCCGAGGTACAGCCGTCGCCGTCTGTGGCGTTGCCGTCGTCGCACTGTTCCGACCCCGAGTTGTTCACCGCGCCATCGCCGCACAATTCCTTCGCGCAGGCCGAGGTACAGCCGTCGCCGTCGTTGACGTTACCGTCGTCGCACTGCTCGGCTCCGGCGTTGTTCACCACACCGTCGCCGCAGCGCTCCTTGATACAGGCCGACGTGCAACCGTCATGGTCGCGTCGGTTGCCGTCATCGCATTCTTCGCCCTCCTCTGCGTGGCCATCGCCGCAACTCGTCTTGCGACGCGCGGCACCCGCGGCCTCGCCCACAGCGACGGCTGCCGGTAGACCGGGCTCGGCCAGCGGCGAAGCCGGCGCGGGCTCGGCCGGTGCCTTCGCGACAGGCGCCGGGACGGTCTCTTTGCGGCACTCCGACGTGCAGCCGTCTCCGTCCGCGGCGTTGCCGTCGTCGCACTGCTCGGCCGCGGAGTTGTTGACCACGCCGTCGCCGCAGCGCTCCTTGATGCAGGCCGACGTGCAGCCGTCCCCGTCCTTGGCGTTGCCGTCGTCGCACTGCTCGGCACCGGAGTTGTTGACCACACCATCGCCGCAGCGCTCCCGGACGCAAGCCGGCGTGCAACCGTCCCCGTCCTTGGGGTTGCCGTCGTCGCACTGCTCGGACCCGGAGTTGTTCACCACTCCGTCGCCGCAGCGGTCGCGGACGCAGGCGGCGGTACATCCGTCAGCGTCGCTGGCGTTGCCGTCGTCGCACTGTTCGGTACGGGCGTTGTTCACCGCGCCGTCGCCGCACCGCTCCTCGA
>JACRCR010000205.1 GCA_016218925.1 Deltaproteobacteria bacterium
GACGGGTTCCGTGGCCTTCATGTGGTCACCATACTCGTGGCCTTGTGGACACGTCAAGTCACGTGCGTCGTGGCAGGAGACCTCCGCTGCGCGGACCGGAGGTGATTCCGGTCGCGGCACTGCATGAGCGCGCCACTCCCCGCTCTCAGCGGGCGGTGAGGTTCAACATCCCAACGCGGAACGCGGTAGCGCCGTTCACGGCCGAGAGGCGAATCCCGTAGACGCTGCGCACCAGCGGAGAGGCAAGGTTGCGACCGTTGAAAAGGATGTAGATGCCCTTGGTGGAACCGATGAAGCTGGACCACTGCGTGCGGTACTTCCAGGTGCCTGCGGCGTCCATGGTTTCCAACTGGATCGCGCCGATGAAGTTAACTCCGTTGTAGAACTCCGATCCGGTCAGCGCGACCGACATGATGTTCAGATCGAGCGGGCCGCCGTTGGCGTTGTAGACTTCGACGCTCTGCTGCTTGACGTCAAAGCCCAGCGATGACGGCGCCGAGGTGGGATAGGTAGGCACGAACTCGAGAGTGAATAGGTTGTCGGTCGTATTCTGCGAGCAGTAGGTGATGGCGCTGCAGTTGCGGACACCGGCGGTGGTGAAGGTTTCCTGCGTGGCGTTGGCATTGGTGGCCGCGAGCAGCAGGGCGATGGAACAGAGGATCTTTTTCACGTCGTTTCTCCTTTGGAAGCAGTGCGGACGAGTTTGCTGAGCGCCCCCGCGGCGGTGCAGCCTCGTCAAACGCGATGCCGGGAGAGAGCAAGCCATGTGCCACCATGGCCGCCATGCGCAAGGCGGTAAGATTCCCCGGGAAAAACAGCTCTTTCTAGGCTGATCGCGCGCAGACAGCCGGCGTCGTCGGCTCGAAACACCCCGCAAGGCCTTGCGCGCGCCGGGTCCGCGTCGCGCAGGCACTTGCAGTCCTCCGCACGCCGGCCCGGCAACGCGCTCCCTGTACCCTTCGCACGAATTCGGACCGGTCGGGAAAAGGTGTCGCAAGCCGCGACTTGACCCCCTTCGCGGAGCGACTTGACCCCCCTCGCGTTCGAATTCGGACCAGTCGGAAAAGGTGTCGCAAGCCGCGACTTGACCCCCTTCGCGGACACACTCTGGGCTTGACGGGGGCGGTCCCGGCCTTACATGGGGCAACTATGAGTGAAACCGTGGCCACCGCCGGCCTGCCCCTGATCCCGCTGCGCAACTCGGTGCTGTACCCGACGCTGACGATGCCGTTCTCGATCGGACGGACGGCATCGGTGGCCGCCGTCGAAGCGGCGCTTGCCTCCGAGGACAAGCTCGTTCTGGTGGTCGCGCAGCGCGATCCCGACAACGATGACCCGGGCCTCGGCGACCTTCACCCGGTCGGCACGAAGGCCGTACTGCGCCACGTCTCGCGCGGCGAGAACACGGTGCAGGCGATCCTGCAGGGCGTCGAGCGAGTGCGCCTGGACTCGGTCGTATCGACCTACCCTTACGTAACCGTCGCGGTCACGCCGATTCCGGCGGCCAGCGATTCCGGGACCCAAGTCGAGGCGCTGGCAGGTGAGCTCAAGGACCTGGCCCGCAAGTTCCAGACGCTGGCCCACATCGCGCCGCAACTGGACCTGGCTCAGGTCTTCTCGGCCGTCGACGATCCGACCCAGCTCGTCTACATGATCGCCGCTGCGCTGGTGCTCAAGGTCCCCGAGGCCCAGTCGCTGCTCGAAGCCGCCACGCGCGCCGAGGCGCTGCGCCTGCTTCTGACTCATCTTTCCCACGAGGTGCAGGTCTGGGAGGTACGCAACGAAATCGCCACCTCGGCGCAGAGCGAAATGTCGCGCGAGCAGCGCGAGTACCTGCTGCGCCAGCAGATGCGCGCGATCCAGGAGCAACTCGGCGACAAGAACCCCGAGCAGGCCGAGGTGGCCGAGCTGCGGCGCCGTTTCGACGAAGCCAAGCTGCCCGACGACATTCGCAAGGAAGCCGACAAGGAACTGGGACGTCTGGAGCGACTGCCATCGGCTGCGCCCGAGTACCAGGTGGTGCGCTCTCACCTCGAACTGGTGCTGGAACTTCCCTGGACCGCGCTGACCGACGACAACCTCGACCTGGCGCGCGCAAGGGAGATCCTGAACGAGGATCACTTCGGCCTGAGCGAGGTCAAGGACCGCATCCTCGAGCAGCTCGCAGTGATGCGCCGCAACCCCGAGTCCAAGGCGCCGATCCTGTGCTTCGTAGGTCCTCCGGGAGTCGGCAAGACCTCGCTCGGACAGTCGATCGCGCGCGCACTGGGACGCAAGTTCGAACATTTCAGCCTCGGCGGTCTTCACGACGAAGCCGAGTTGCGCGGACATCGCCGCACCTACGTCGGCGCGATGCCGGGCCGCATCATCCAGGCGGTGCGCCGCGCCGGGGTGCGCAACCCGATGCTGCTGCTGGACGAGATCGACAAGCTCGGCCAGGACTTTCGCGGTGACCCGGCTGCCGCGCTGCTGGAGATCCTCGATCCCGCGCAGAACAACTCGTTCCGTGACAACTATCTCGACCTGCCCTTCGACCTGTCGAAGGTCTTCTTCGTGACCACGGCCAACAGCCTGGATACGATTCCGCGCCCGCTTCTGGATCGCATGGAAGTGATCCGGCTGAGCGGCTACAGCGAGGAAGAGAAACTCGAGATCGCGCGCCGCTATCTGGCGCCGCGCCGCCGCAAGGAAGCCGGCTTCAGCGACGAGGAATTCCCGCTCAGCGACGAAACATTGCGTGCGCTGATCCGCCGCTACACCCGCGAGTCGGGCGTGCGCGAACTCGAACGCGTGATCGCGCGGCTGGCCAGCAAGGCGGCGCTACGGCTTGCTGAAGGCAAGAGCGTGGGCAGCGAGCCCGGCCAAGGCGTCGCACCCGCGGATCTGGAAGAAGTGTTCGGACCCGAGCGCTTCCGCATCGAAGAGGCGCGCCGTAACTTCCCCGCGGGCGTGGCCACGGGTCTGGCGTGGACCGAGACCGGCGGCGAGGTGCTCTACGTGGAAGCGCTGCGACTTCCCGAGGGGCGCGAACTGCTGCTCACCGGTCAGCTCGGCGACGTCATGCAGGAGTCGGCTCGTGCCGCGCTCAGCTACGTGCTCGCACACAGCGAAGAACTCGGCCTCGAGCACGCCGCAGCCAACGTGCACGTGCACGTGCCCGCCGGTGCCACACCCAAAGACGGCCCCTCGGCCGGCGTCACCATGGCGACGGTGCTGTGCTCGCTGTTCAGCGGGCGCCCGGTGCGCAGCGACACGGCGATGACCGGCGAGGTCACGCTCACGGGTCTGGTGCTGCCGGTCGGAGGCATCAAGGAGAAGTGCCTGGCCGCGCGCCGCGCCGGCATCCGTCGCATCATCCTGCCCAAGGACAACGCCAAGGACCTGCGCGAACTGCCCGACGAAGTGCGCGCCGACCTCGAGTTGATCCTGGCCGAGCACGTCGGCGACGTGTTTGGCGCGGCAATCCAGGAGGTCGGTCCGGCCACCGCCGCAGCGACCGGCAACGAGATCGCCGAGTCCGACCAGGCTCCGCTGACGCAGGCGGCACGACCCGCGTAAGGCGCCTCGGCGCAGCAGCCTCGACCTGCGCCTCGACCTCTGATCTCACGACAACGACTATCGCTGGCGCGACGCCGGCGGTGGATCCTTCTGGGCGCTTCGCGGCCGCGACGTGACTTCACCGCGCCGGGCGTTCACACTGCACGGAACAGAGCGACCGGACACGGCCGCCGCGCACACCAAGGTAGAGAGGTTTCACCCCGTGCAACGAAGAACCTTCGTATCCGCCGCAGCCGCGCTGAACGTCGCCGCCGCACTGTCGTTCCTGTTGCCGTTGACCTGCTCCGCCCAGGTGATCCCGGGCGAGACCATCGACCGCACCAAGATCGACAAGATCAAGGCGATCACCTCGCCGGGAGTCCAAGCCGCGGTAGACAACGGCATGGAGCTCAACATAGTCGCCTACCAGAAGATCGCCACGTCGGCGATCTACGAACAGGCCACAGAGCAGTACTCTGGCCAGGTGACGCTCGACGACCGCAACAGCCTGGTGAACTGGGTCGCGGCAAAACCCTTCCCGACACTCGATCCGACCGATCCGAAGGTTGCGACCAAGATCATGTGGAACTTTGCGCGCAACCCGTACTTCACCGACGACTTCAACGTCCATCTGCCCGACGCCGACACCGGCGCCTTCTTCCTCGACCACGAAGGAAAGCGGAAGTATCAGGTAGAGCGCCACTTCATCGCCGACTGGTCGCGGCGCCTGCGCCTTCAGGGACGCTTGCGGCACGAGCCAATGCCGGTCATGACTGAAAACCCAGACAAGGTTTTCGAGAAAGCGGGGTTCTACCCCCTGATCGAACCGTTCGATCTGAAAGGCGTGGGCACGGTGAGCTTTCGCTACCTCGATCCCACGCGCCAGGACGACACCTGGCTCTACACTCCGGCGATCCGCCGCGTGAGGCGTCTGTCGAGCGCCCAGCGCAGCGACGCGCTGTTCGGGCAGGACATCGACATCGACAGCTTCGGCGGCTACGCGGGGCAGATCCAGTGGTTCGACTGGAAGCTGATCGGCGCCAAGGGGATGCTCGGTTCGGTCCACGGCGAGAACCTGCCGCCAAAGATCTGCCCCAACGATGGAGGCGCCACCTTCTGCGAGAACTGGGAGATGAGACCCGACGTGTGGATCATCGAAGGCACTCCCAAGATTCCCGGCTATGCGTACTCGAAGCGCGTCCTCTTCCTGGACAGCGAGATCTATCTGGTACTGTACTCGGACCTCTACGACCACAACGACGAACTGTGGAAGACGATCCTTCTGAACATCCGCACCTCCAAGAAGCCAAACCCCAAACTGAATTTCGAGTACGACGAAGTTCGCAACTTCGTCTACGCCTTCACGGTGCTCGACCTGCAACTCGGCCACGGCACCCGCGCGGCGATACCCGGCATGGGATTTCCCGACGAGCCGGGCTGGTACCTGGACCGCGGCTTCGACGCACCCGAGGCGGTGCAGCAGAGCTGGTTCCAGGTGTCCTCGCTGATCTCCGCCGGGCGTTGAGGTACTGCTGTCGCGAGCGCAGCACGGCGCGTGCGAGGCCGCGCGAGCGCGACGCGGCGGCTTCGCACGGGGTCGGATAGCGCCGCACCGGCGTTGCCGCTAGGTTGCCGGCGCTTTCGAAGCGACGCCGCAGCGGAGGAACACTGTTGAAAGGCATCGACGAACCCAAGGTCACCGCGTGGCTGGCAGCGAACTGCCCCGGCCTGACCGCGCCGCTGCAGTTCGAACTGATCACCGGCGGCCACTCCAACCTCACCTACAAGGTCACCGACGCCAACGGCCGGCGTTGGGTGCTGCGCCGCCCTCCGCTCGGATCGGTGCTGGCCACCGCACACGACATGGGCCGCGAGCATCGCATCATCACCGCGCTGGGCCCCACCGCCGTGCCGGTGCCGCCGACGGTGGGCCTGTGCCGCGACGAGAGCGTCAACGAAGCGCCGTTCTACGTGATGGAGTTCGTCGACGGATGGGTGCTCGACACCGCCGACGTGGTCGCGCGTGCGCTGCCGGCCGCGGCCGAACGGGCGCGACTGGGCGCCGCGATCATCGACGCGCTTGCAGCGCTGCACACGCTGGATCCCGACGCGGTCGGGCTCGGCGATCTCGGCCGCAAGGAAGCCTACCTGGACAGACAACTGAGCCGCTGGCGCACGCAGTGGGAGAAGTCCAAGACGCGCGAACTGGCCTCGATGGACGAGACCTATCAGCTCCTGCTCGCGGCCAAGCCCGAGCAGAAGTACACCGGCATCGTCCATGGCGACTACCGGCTCGGCAACATGCTCGCCACCGCCGATGGCCGCCTGGCGGCCGTGCTGGACTGGGAGCTTTGTACGCTCGGCGACACGATGGCCGATCTCGGCTACATCATGAACAACTGGGCCCCGCCCGGAGAGCCGGGACCCGGCGAAGCCGTCCAGATGCCCACAACCGCGGGCGGGTTCCCTTCGCGCGAAGAGTTCCTGGCAGCCTACAGCGCCAAGACCGGACGCTCGGTGGAGCACATCGACTACTACCGTGCCTTCCAGTGGTGGCGTCTGGCGGCGATCGTCGAAGGAGTGCTGTCACGCTACATGAAGGGCGTGATGGGCGAGGCCGGCGTTGACCTGAGCGTGTTCCAGCATCAGGTCGATCGAATGGCCGAAGATGCGCTGGCGATGATTCGCCGCATCGCATGAAAGAGCGACACGATATGCACGCAACGCGATTCGGTTTCATTGTGGCAGCACTGGCACTGGCGAGCCTGACCGGACTGGCCGGCTGCGGGGCGATGCAAGGCCGCCGCGACGGCGCTCGCGAACCGGGCATCGCGCTGGCTACTTCGCACCTGACCAAAGACGGGGGCCTGCGCATCGTCGCCAAGGTCGAGACCGGCACCTACCAGCTCGGCAAGGCCTCGATCAGCTACACCGTCGGCGATCCCGGGCGGGCTGCGCCGCTGGCCGCGGCGGAGCCGGGCGCGGCACTCGACCTCGTGCGGGCCACGACCGAGGGCGCGGACGTCGATCGAGGCGACGACGAAGTCTCGTTCACGCTGGATCGCCGCGCGCTGGCCGAACTCGCGGATCGCTGCCTGTGGTACCGCTGGAACGTTTCGCTGGACGATGGCAGCGGTGGCGGCCGCACGATCAGAAGCGACTTCTATCGAACCAGTCGCGGCGAAGCGGGACTACCGCGTGCGGCGCAGGCTCCCGGCCCCGACACGTCGTTCGTGGTTCCTGCCACCAGCAAGCGCTGAGCAGGCCCCGCGTCGCTGCGCGGCCAGTCCTCAGCCCGCGCGCTGGCGATACAGCGCAGGGTCGACGGCGCGCGCCGCCGCAGCCTCGTCGAACGCGCGGCCCAGAAAGAGCGCCAGACGGCGAGCAGCGCCGCGCGGATCGGCGATCACCTCATCGTAGCGAATGAACTCCACTTCGATCTCGTCGCGCGCGGCCAGGCGCTCTCGCGCCACCGTCAGATGCTTGTCGAACAGCGCAGCCAGCCGCGCCTCGCCGCCGGCGTCGACCTCGCGCCCGCGTCGCTCGAGCATCCGGCGCTGCGAGGCGAGCACCTCACCGAGGTCGCGCTGCAGGAACACCACTTTGTAGCGGTGATCGCGGGGAAGCTGCTCGAGCAGCGCCGAGACGACCTTGACCGCCCTGCCCTCAGCCTCGGCCAGCCATGCCGTGTCGCCGGGCAATCCCTTGACGCGCTCGAACTCGTAGTACCCCAACGGATTGTCGTCGTCGGCCGAGCGCAATCCGTCGCTCAGCGGCTCGATGCCGCCGGCCTCCAGCATCCGCATCATCATCGAGGTGCCCGAGCGCGGCAGCCCCGAGACGACGACTATCTCAGCCCGGTCCATCCTTCCCTGCTACCCCGCCGCGCCCGGGGTTCCAAGCCGCGCGCTCCGCGGCGCCGGCACCCCTTACCTCGGCTCCGGACGGTCGGGGAAACATATCGAAAGCTACGACCTGCCCCCGCGCGCCGGGGAGACAAATCGAAAGCCGCGACTTGACCCCTCGCGGGCCTCGCGCGCACTGCCCGCGGCGGCGCCGTCGCGGGGCGCTTTCCTGACCGGTCGGACCGATCGCAGGGCCGCCGGTCGAAAATCCGCGCGGCTCACGACATCATCGGCGTCTGCAGGAGGAACGAGCCCTGATTCCCGCCGGCGTGCGACAAGAACTGAAGTACGTGAAGACCTCGAGCGAGCGGCTCTCGACCGAGCGCTTTCCCGATTTCCTGATCGTGGGTCCCCAGCGAACCGGAACCACTTGGCTGCACGCCAACCTGCGCGAGCACCCCGAGGTCTTCCTGTCCGAACCCAAGGAGCTGTTCTTCTTCAGCCGCCTGAAGACGCCCGGGCACCCGCGCTTCGAGTCCGACGAGCTCGACTGGTACCTGTCGTTCTTCCACGACCCGATGCGGCGCTGGCTCTACAAGCAGTGGCACTGCCTGCGCCGCTACGGGCGGCCATATCGCGCCCGGGTGCGCGGCGAGGCCACTGCCAGCTACGCCGCTCTGGATCGCGACGTGATCGGCGAAATCGCCGCGCTCCGCCCTGACGTGAAGATCGTGTTCTCGGTACGCGACCCGGTCGACCGTGCGTGGTCCCACGCCAAGAAGGATCTGGCCCGCAACCGCAGCCGCTCGCTGAGCGAAGTCAGCGACAGCGAGTTCGAAGCGTTCTTTCGCGACCCCTACCAGCTTCGTTGCGCGCGCTACGATCAGAACCTCGCCAACTGGCGCGCCTGCTTGCCCGAAGAGAACATCTTCATCCAGCGTTTCGAGGACATCGAGCAACGTCCCGAGGAGTTGTTGATCGGGGTGATGAAGTTCCTGGGCGTCAGCGCCGACCGGCGCTATCTGGCGCCGGAGCTGGTGCGAAGTGCCGTCAATCCCACAGGACACTCGCAGGTGCCCGAACGTTTCCGCGATTTCCTCGGCAAGTTGCTCGCCGCCGAAGTGGAAAGCTGGCGGCGAACCTTTCTTCCCGGCTGACCCGCGGCGTGCAACAGGGACACGTGCCAGGAGCAGGACCAACATGAGCACCACACTGGCCGCGTCTTCCCTGGCGTTTCTCGACGCCACCGCTCAGGCCGAACTGGTTCGCCGCCACGACGCGACGCCGCTCGAACTGGTCGAGGCCGCGATCGAAAGGATCGAAAGCCTCAACCCGCACCTGAACGCCGTCATCCACCGGCTCTACGACCGGGCTCGCGCGCAGGCCTGCTCGCCCTCGTTGCCCAAAGGGCCGTTTGCCGGCGTGCCGATGCTGATCAAGGACATCGTCTGCCACACCGCCGGCGATCCGTTTCATTGCGGCATGCGCGTTCTGCGCGACTGCGACTGGCACGAGGACTCGGACACGGTGCTTGCCTCGCGGCTGCGAAGGGCCGGATTCATCTTCGTCGGCAAGACCAACACGCCCGAGCTCGCGTTCTCGCCGACCACCGAGCCGCTGGCCTACGGTCCGACGCGCAACCCGTGGAACTCCGCCTTGTCGCCGAGCGGATCGAGTGGAGGGTCGGCGGCGGCGGTGGCTTCGGGAATGGTGGCGGTGGCGCACGGCAACGACATGGGCGGCTCGATCCGCACCCCGTCGAGCGCGTGCGGCCTGGTGGGCCTCAAACCCACGCGCGGGCGCAACAGCCTCGGTCCGGATCTCGGCGAGTTCTGGTGGCAGACCACGCACGAGCACGCACTCACGCGCACCGTGCGCGACACCGCAGCGATGCTCGACGCTACCAGCGGACCCGCAACCGGCGATCCGTACTTCGCGGCGCCGCCGCAGCGGCCGTTCGTGCAGGAAGTGGGAGCCGATCCCGGCCGCCTGCGCATCGGACTCACCACGACGCGGCCGGGCGGACGTGGCCTGGCGCACGCCGACTGTCGCGAGGCGGTGCTGGCGGCGGCGCGCATGCTCGAAGATCTCGACCACCGCGTCGAGGAAAGCGCGCCGCCACTGCTGGACCTGCCCGACGACGGCGCGATTTTGATCGCGTTTACCGTGTCGATCGCGCGCGAACTCGAGCGCTGGGCCCGGCGCTGCGGCCGCGTGATCGGAGAAGCGGACGTCGAGCCTACCACCTGGCTCGCCGCCGAGATGGGACGTGGCGCTTCAGCCACCATGTACGTCGAGGCCGGCGAGAATCTGCACCGCTACGGGCGCCGGCTGGCAAGCTGGTGGGATGCCGGATTCGACTTGCTGCTGACACCGACACTTGGTGATCCGCCCTGGCCGATCGGCCCGCTCGGCCCTGGCGGCGGCGATCCGATGGAAGTGCTGATGCGCTGGACCCACGTGAGCCCGTTCTGCACTCCGTTCAACATCAGCGGCCAGCCGGCGATCTCGCTGCCGTTGCACTGGAATCACGACGGACTTCCGATCGGCGTGCAGCTCGTCGCGGCCTACGGTCGCGACGACGTGCTGCTGCGGGTGGCCGCGCAGCTCGAAGAGGCGTTCCCGTGGAAGGACAAACGGCCGCCCATTCACGCCTGAGGGCGCGTTGATGTTCGCCGAACCGCGCCGCGCCGCGCCGGACGACGGGATTCAGACGCGCGCCAGCGCGACCGGTTGCTCGCCGAGTTCGCCCAGAATCCGGTCGAACACAGCCGGCAGGTGACACAGCGTCGGCATCATCAGCGGACGCAGAGGCGATCGGCGCAGCGCCAGCAGCGCCGAGGTCATCCACCAGTAGCGCCGCGTCAGACGCCGCCATTCGGTCTCGTACTGCGGAACACGGCCGCCCACGATCGCATCGACCGCTGCTATCGACGCCAGGAACCCGAGTCGCAGGCCTTCGCCGGTGATCGGGTCGAGAGCCCCCGCCGCGTCGCCGACCAGCAGTACGCGCCCGTCGACGACGCGCCGGGAGCGCTGCTCGCAGGGGCCGGCGCCGCGGACCGCAGAAGTCGCCGTCGCCTGCGCGAGCCTCGCCGCCAGCACGGGGAAGCGCGCGAGGATCACCTCGAAGTCGCCGTCACCGTGAGTGCGACTGCGATCGTCGAACAGCAACGCGACGCCGACTTCGTCGCTCGCCACCGGGGTCACGTAGGCTTCGCCGAGGTCGTGCCAGTGCACTTCGACAAAAGGCCCCCAAGGCTGGACGCGGAAGTGACGGCGCAGTGCGTAGCGCGGCGCGTACTTCGGCGGAGCCTCCAGATGCAGGCTGCGCCGCAGCGGAGAACGAAGGCCGTCGGCAGCGATCAGATAGCGCGCCCGGCGGCCGTCTACGACCACCGCATCGCGATCGTCGCTCACCTCGGCAACGCGATGTTGGAGTATCTTGACGCCGACTTCGCCGGCGCGCTCGCGCAGCGCGCGGTGGAGTTCGGTGCGCCGGATGCCCCACCCCACCCCGTCGTTGAAACGACCTTCGGCACACGAGCCGCCCTCGACGTAACGGATGCCGGCGAAGCAGTGTTTGCGCTGTATCCGCACGCCTGCCCGCTGCAAGGCCGCGACCGCCGCGGGCATCAACCCCTCACCACACGCCTTGTCGAGAACCCCCGGCCTCGCTTCGAGAACCGCGGTGTCCAGACCGGCCCGCGCGGCTTCGATCGCGGCGTACAGGCCCACCGGCCCGCCGCCGGCAACCAGCACATCCCAGAGCTTGTCGCCACTGCCTATCAAGCGGCCTCGCCGCTGCGGCGCCAACGCCTTCGTAACTGGCCGAGAGCGCTGCGCGCGTAGCCGGCCTGGCTGCGGAGCATAGCGGCGCCGAGCATCAGCGCGTTGACCGCGTCGGGAGGCGCCAAGGCCGCGGCCTTCCACAGACGCAGCGTCTCACCACGACGGATCTTGCCCGACGAGGTGCGCGGCAAAGTACCGGGCGGCAACGCCACGACTTCATCTACCGCCATGCCGCAAGCTCCGAGCACCGCCTCGCGACACGCCTCGGCGAGATCGCCGGCTGCGGCGTGAACGTCGCGAACCTCGACGAACAGCAGCAGGCGCTCGCCGCCCGCGCCGACGTCGGCCACCGCCGCTGCGCAACCCACGCGAACGCCCGGAACGCCATCGACCGCGCGTTCCAACTCGTGCGGCGCCTGGTTTTGCCCGCGCAGCACCAGGACGTCCTTGGCGCGACCGGTAACGTAGAGCTGTCCTTCATCGACGAAGCCGAGATCGCCGGTGTCGAGCCATCCGTCGCGCACCGGGCTGTCACTGCGACCGTAGTACCCCTGCATCACCGAAGGGCCCCTGGCCAGGATGCGACCTACTCGCTGCGGCCCAAGGACGTTGCCGTCCTCGTCGCGGATCTCGACGGTGAAACCTGGCAGCGGTACGCCGCTGCTCACCCATTCGCTGCTCGTGTCGGCGCTCGCGCCGGCGGCCTCGTCGGCGTTCGTCTCGCAATTGTTGTCGTCAGCGGCGCCCGCGCGGCCGGCGGCGGCGCCCCAGTCGTCTTCTTCGCCGGCAGCGCCGGGGCAGCGCTTGGCGATTCCTCGCGCGAGCGCGCCGGCATCGAAGCGCCGGCTCCGCCAGCGCGTGCCGGGACGCGTGAACGTCACCGCAAGCGTGGCCTCCGAAAGACCGTAGACCGGCATCAGGGCATCGCGGCGAAATCCGAACTTCTCGAAGCGCTTCTCGAACGCGCGCAGTGTGGCGGCAGACATCGGCTCGGCGCCGTTGAGCGCCATGCGCCAGCACGACAGGTCGCAGCCTTCGAGGTCTTGGTCGCGCACGCGGTCGGCGCACAGTGCGTAGGCGAAGTTCGGCGCCGGCGAAGTCGTCCCGCGGTACCTGGCGATGGCTCTGAGCCAGATCGCCGGACGCGCCACGAACAGTTCCGGAGAGATCAACGTCAGCGGCCCAGGTCCCCAAAGAGCCGGGACCAGACAACCGATCAGGCCCATGTCGTGGTAGAGCGGCAGCCACGAGACGCCACCCGGGAAGTTCCCCTGCGATGGCGGAAGCAGCGTGAAGATCGCCTCGGTGATGCGCGCACCGTTGGCGAGCATCTGCGCGTGGGTGAGCGCCACCGGTTTGGGATCCACCGTGGTGCCCGACGAGAACTGCACCATCGCGATCGCGTCGGGTGAAACAGCGCCGGGCCCGCGCGGCACGCCGCCGCGCAGTCCGGCGGCCTGGCGAACTCCGAGCCGCGGCCGGTAGCGCGCCACCGTCTCGCCGAGAATGCGGCCGATGCGCGCATCGGTGTACAGCACACTGGCGCCTACCGCGCGCAGCATCGCGGCGGTGCGCTCGTGATATTCGTCCAGGCGCCCGAGGCGTACCGGAGGGTACAGCGCCACCGGGATCGCGCCCAGCCACTGCGCCGCAAAAAAGATTTCGATGAACTCCGGACAGGTCGGCAGGATCAGTGCGACGCGATCGCCGGCGCGCACCCCTTCGTCCCAAAGCGCACCGGCAGTGGCAGCCACACGCGCCGCGAAGTCGCCAAAAGGAAGCCACGTGGCCTTCTCGTCGCGATCGAGAAAGCGAAACCCGTAAAGCGCCGGATCGGCCGAGGCAGCACGCTCGATCGCGTCGGGTAGCGTGGCCCCGCCCAGCGCCGGCGTCGGGTTCACGGATGCACCTCGAGTTTGGCCATGATGCCGGCGACCAGGTCGTCGACGCTGCGGATGCGCTGCTCGTCTTCGGGCTCGAAACAGACCTGGAAGCGGTCTTCGATCGCCACCACCAGAGCCAGACGCTGGATCGAATCGAGGTGTCGATCCAGCGGTCCCTCGGGCAAGGGGCCTTTCCAGTCGGCCTCGTCGCGCGCCAGAGCCGCGACCACCTCACGCACCTCTCGTACTTCCATTTGCATCTCCGGCGAACAGATCGGCGAGCGCGGCGTCTTCCACTGCGATACGCCGGCGCAGCAGCAATGCGTTGAGCACGGTGAATCCCGCCGCCGTGATCCAGGCTCCCGCGATCGCCGGCAGCGCGATGCCTTCGACGACTACGGCCGCGTAGTTCGGATGGGCGAGCCATCGATACGGGCCGGCCTCGCTCGGTACCATCCCCGGAACCACGATCACGCGCGTGTTCCAGTGGCGCCCCAGCGTCGCGATGCACCACCAGCGCACCGCGTGACAGCCCAGCACCGCGGCCACGGCGAGCGGCGCCCACGAAGCAAGCTCAGTGCGACCGGCCAGCCATGGCTCTGCCGCACAACCCAGCAGAAACGCGCTGTGTAGGACGACCATCGCAGGGAAATGTTCACGGCCGAGTTCACGCCCTCCGCGCGCAAAGCTCCAGCGTGCGTTCGAGTAGCTGGTGACGACTTCGAGGAGGCGCTCGACCACCGTCGCCGCCAGCAGCGCGAAATACAGCCTCACCACTGCACCAGCACGAGCTCGCTGCAAAATCCCGGGCCCATCGCCAGGATGAGGCCCAGGGTGCCGGGTTCGGGGCGGCGCTGCTCGATGGTATCGCGCAGCACGAACAGCACCGAGGAGCTCGACATGTTGCCGACCTCGCGCAGCGACTTGCGCGTAAGCGCCAGATCGTCGGGGCCGAGGCCGAGCACTTCCTCGAACGCGTCGAGCACCTTGGGGCCGCCCGGATGACAGACCCAGCATCCGATCTGACTGCGCGCCAGGCCGAGGTCACCGAGAAAACCGTCCACGTCGTCGCCGAACCAGCGGTGCACGACGTCGGGCACGCTGGAGGCGAGCACGATCTTGAAGCCGCTGTCGCCGATGTCCCAGCCCATCACCTTCTCGGTGTCGGGGTAGAAGCGCGAGCGCGTCGCCAGAACGCGCGGGCCCTGCGGCGCCAGCGTGCGCGCGCGCTCGGCACCAGCCAGCACCACTGCCGCGCTGCCGTCGCCGAAGAGGCCGCTCGAAATCAGGTTGGCGATCGAAAAGTCCTCGCGCTGAAGGGTCAGCGAGCACAGCTCGACCGACACCAGCACTGCCACCTGCTGCGGCCAGGCGCGCAGGTAGTCGTGGACTCTGGCGATCCCCGCCGCGCCTGCCACGCAGCCGAGCCCGAACATCGGGATGCGTTTGACGTCGCTGCGAAGACCCAGCCGGTTGACCAGCCGCGCGTCGATCGACGGCGTGGCTACGCCGGTCACGCTGGCCAGGAAGATGGCGTCGACGTCGGCGGCGGCCAGACCTGCGCGCGCAAGCGCCGCCGACAGCGCCTCGGCCGCAACGTCGGTACCGACGCGGATGAACGCGTCGTTGGCGGCGCCGAAGCCGGAGAGGGCCGGGTAGGCCTCGATCGGAAGGGCCAGGTGACGTCCGCCGACACTTACAGCGCGGTGCAGCGCCTCCAGACGGGCGAGATTGAAATGCCGCCCTCCCCAGTAGGAGAGAAAGGCCTCCATCAACTGCTCCTGCGAGTAGAAGTACGGCGGGTGAGCGCCCGCAACCGAAATGATGGAGGTAGCAACGCCCTGCGAGGGATCCGGGCTACGAGATGACTGCTGCGTTCGCGTAACGCCGACAACTAAAGAAGACGGCCGCGACTTCAAGTTTGCGTGCGAGGTCTCCGCAAAGGCTCGATGCAGGGTCTCGGTCGCGAGAAGAAACGTCCACGAAATCAGACGGTTGAGTTCTCGGAAAGAGCGCGGAGCCAGGCTTCCGCGAGGCAGCGGGAAAAACCCCGCCGCGCGCGCAAGTCGCGCGCGCGGCCCGCAACGTTGACGAAACCCCGACAGGCGACGTATGTACTGGCGCCGCGCAGCACCAACGAGCGCGAACACTCCGTTCGGAGCCGAGGCACACCGCCCGCGCCGCCGCTGCAACCAACCTGAGGAGGGGCCCCGATGAGTCTCTTGAGTGAATTGACGTCAAGGCTGGCACTGGCCGCGGCCGGCGCTGCGACCGTTGTCCTGGTGAGTTCCGGCGCCTTTGCCGCCGCCACTACCGCACGAGAGCCGGCCTGGGGCCTGCCGCACATCTACGGTGACACCGACCTCGAACTGGCCCGCGAGAACGGCCGCGAAATCGCCAAGGACCGCATGGGGCAACTGATCCTGCTCGCCCGCGCGGGCCGCGGGAGTCTGGCTCAGGCCTTCGGCCTTCTCGATTCCAGCTTCGTCGAGACCGACAAGGAAACCCGCCTGTCCGGGTACACCTCGAGCGAACTCAACAGGATGTTCGACCGGCTGTCGCCGGCCTCTCGCGCTTTCATCCTGGAATACTGCAAGGGCGTCAACGACACGCTCGACGACATCTACGCCGGCTCCATCGCTACGCCGATCGAGGTTTCGGTGCTGCGCAACGGACTCTTCGCGCTCAGCGCCGATCTGTTCGGCAACGCCACCAACGTCTCCGACCAGGTCGACCCCTACTACAAGGCCCCCGGCGGCGCCGACCCCGAGCACCCCCACAGCGGGTTCCAGTTCACGCCGGAGATGGCGATTTCGATCGCCGTGGTGCAGGTGCGCAATTTCGGTCTCAACACCTTCGAAGAGGAGAAGCGCCTGGCCGAGCTGCTCGCGTTGCAGGACGTGAACGGCGGCGGCAACGGCCAGGAGATCTGGCGCGACCTCAACTTCCTCAGCGATCCGCTGGCGCCGGTATCGGTTCCCGACCCGACCACCCCCGGTTACGGTGGCCCGCTCGCCGACAATCAGGCACCAACCGATGCGATCGTCGCGGCCGACACCGCCAAGAACTGGCCCGACTACGATTGGAGCGGATCGGCCGCGAGCATCAAGGACAGAGCCGGACGGCGCGAAGAACTCCTGAAGCGTTGGAGCGCGTGGCCCAAGCTCGGCAGCTACGGCTGGGTGATTGCGTCCAACCGATCGGCCACCGGTCACCCGTGGCTCGGCGGTTTCCCGCAGACCGGCATCCAGACGCCGTCGTTGATGCACTATGTCGAGAACCGCAGCGGCGAGGGAATATCGGGCAACGGCATGGAGTTCGTCGGCGGTCCCTACGTGCTGATCGGACACAGCGACAAGGTCGCCTACACCACCACCACCGCGCAGCTTCGCATCATCGACACTTTCTTCGAGACCATCATCGGCGAGGACGCCGACGCCGCGCGCTACAGCGACGAAGGAACCCCCGCGCCGCTCATGATGCGCGACGAAATCATCAAGACCTTCAGCGGCGACATCCCCGCGACGTTCTGGCGTACCCACGAGCGCGGCGGCAACGGCGGCACGCGCCCGATCCTCGATTTCGTCGGCAGCGCCGAAGGTACCGCCGAAAGCGGCTCGACGACCACCGTGGTCGACGACCAGGCGGCGTTCGACGGAAGCTACGTAGGCGGCTACGTGCTGATCACCGATGGAACCGGCGCGGGCCAGATCCGTCAGATCAGCGGCGTACCGTCGGCAAGCACGCTGAGCGTCGGCTCGGCCTTCACCGCCGCGCCGGCTTCGGGCTCGGTCTACGTCGCCGTGGTCAACGGTGACGACATCATCGGCGTGTCGAACGACAGCGGTGCCTGGCTCGAAGAGTCGACGACCGCCGCCGCGTTCTCACTGTTCCAGAAAGCGCAGAACGCGATGGACATCAGAGCGGCGGTGCGGCTGATCCCGAGCACGCACAACTTCTTCGCGTCCGACAACCAGGCGTTCAACGGTACCGGCACCGACAGCGGCTACGGCAACATCGCCTACTTCTCCTCGGGCTACTCGCGCAAGCGCCAGGGCGGCGAAGACAAGCTGCTGCCGCTCGACGGAACTGCGGCCAACCCGCTGATCGTCGCCGAGGGTGTGGTGACGGCAGCCACCGCAACCACGGTAACAGCCACCGGCGCATTCGGCGGCGACTACACGCCAGACGAGATCAACTACCGCTACCTCCACCCGGCCGATCAGGGTAACGAATGGATCATCTCGATCATGAGCGGCACGGGCGGCAAGCAGACCCGCCGCATCGCCAGCAACGACGTCAATACCGTGACGGTAGAAGCGCCGTGGGGCGTGACGCCCGCACCCGGCGATGCCTTCGAGGTGTACGAGATCGTCGGCATGCCGGAGGCGGTGAACCCGACCGAAGGCTACGTGGCCAACTGGAACAACAAGGCGGCTACTGCCGACGACGGCGACAACTTCGGGCGCGAGCACCGCGTCGCGTTCATCCTGGAAAGACTGGCGACCGATTCGTCGTGGACTCGCGA
>JACRCR010000203.1 GCA_016218925.1 Deltaproteobacteria bacterium
CTGGCAACGGTGTCCGGGTCACCGCTCTGCAGGACTTCCACGCCGGGAAGTGGAGCTGAGGTGCCGGGGCTTCACGGTCGGACGTCAAGCGAAGAACCGATCGAGTTTGCGCTGTAAGAACGTGCGTCGAGAGGCTTCGCATTCCCACACGACCAGAACGCGATACCCGGACTTGCGTAGGTCTCGTGAGACGCGGGCATCGCGCGCCTGATTCTTTTCGAACTTGGCGAGCCAGAAAGATCGATTCCTCGTTGGTGTTGTGGTCCGAGGGCACGATCGGTGTCGATGCCAGTAGCATCCGTGAACGAAGATCGCCCAGCGATGTGTGCGGTTTGCCAGATCTGGAGACCCGGGGAGATCGCGATTCTTCAAGGTATAGCGAACCCTCAATCTCGACACCTGCGCACGAACCAACAGTTCAGCGAGCGTTCCCCGTTGACGAATGCCCGCCATCCGGGCCGATGCTTCAGCAGTGGTGAGAGGGATCTGCGCGGTGTGCAGAAGCGCGCGTTCGAGCCGCTTGAAGGGCTGCTTGAGATGCGAGTTCAAATTGAGGAGAACTTCGCCTCGTAGAGCGACTGGATCCTGCGGATCATTTGGTCGTAGTGGACGATATCGCCTGACTGTGGAGCGGGTGGAACGCCGACGACAACGACCGCGGAACCATCGTTGATCATGCGTACGACGACAACGCCCATCGCGTCGAAGCCGTTCGTGGCAGAGGTGGTCCTGCGCGGGATCTCCAGGAGTTTCTTCATCGTTCGTTCGGTCGCGTAGGGCTGCGTGTGGTCGGTGACAACAGGTTCGTCGAACGCGTTCTCGTGCGCATTTTTCCCGGGGCTGAGGAACTTCTCGGCCGCATTGACGACGACCAAGCCGGCGGCGATCGCATGATCGGACGACCCATGGATGGTCAGGTGGCTCGAATTCAGTTCGTCGTGAAGGCGTGGGAGCGCCTTCACATGTTCGGTCATGCAGGCTTTCGCCTCCAAGGCCATGTGCACGGTACCGACTGGAACCCGGTAGAGCTCCGGCAAGCCGGCCAGCGTCTGGCGATCGTCAGGCGAAAGATCCATTCCGTACTCTGCTGCCAAGCTGCGAAAACTAACGGGGGGACGGTCGCCCGAAGAACCCACGGCACCGCTCGTTCCAGGCGTGCAGAGCACTAGATCGAGATTCTTCTTCTTGTTGGTAGTGAAGTCGCGCATCTCATGATTGATGCCGAATCCCACCTTGCCGCGTCTGGCTTGATCGGCCAAGAGCGGACACTCACGAATGAGGTCGAAAAGAACCACCCAGCAAGAGACCTTCGAGTGACGATCGCTTCGCGGGTGATACTGCCACAGATTCGCCACACGATCCTCGACGGTGGGATGACTCAGGGTACGCGTGAGGATGCAGGGTCCTTTCATTCCGTGTCCATTCGTCGACGTGCGGGAAATACCCCGTTCAGGCGCTCAGACGCTCGCGCGACCGCGGTGTGACCGCACTGCGCTGCGTCGCCGAGGCCGCTATGTCGAGCGCGTGCGCATGGGCACGCAGCGAATCCAATAGCCTCGCCGGGAAATGCAGCGTGCTCCGCTCGGCTCTGGCCAGGAACCCGGTCGTTGCTTTCAGCGACAGCGGCTTTGGCGGAAACCGCAGGAACTTTTCCAGCGACTGGTGCTTGCGCCGCACAGGCCACTCTGAGGCTACGACGCTGAAGCGTCCGTCCCCTACGTTCCAAGCGGCGGAGGGCCACCGGCACTCTCGAAGTCGAGCGACGTGGAAGTCGCGAACGAGCCCTGGGTGCAGCATCCTGCGACCGAGCCACTGGGCCGCGAGAACTGTTACGGCGTTGCCCACGAGCTTCCAGCGGGCACCCGCGCGGCTCACCGTTTCCGCCGCCTTCGTCCAGCCCGCGGGGAAACCCTGCATCCTCTCGGCGTCCCGAATGTCGGGAACGACCACCCTTCCGTCCGGCAGAAGAATCGCCGGAGATGAAGGGATGCCGATGGTAGAGCCGCCTTTGAGCGTCGGTACGGCGTCGACGGCCCAGCCGAGTCCGCGGATCCCCTCGGTCCAATAGAAGCCGCATGCGACGGAAGCCTGTTCGACGGCATCGGTGTCGCGGGTACCGGCTTCATCGGCAAAGAGCACGGTCCTGGGATCGCCATCGAGAGACGCGAGAAAATACACGCGCCGGCGGCGCTGCGGCAGTCCGAAGCTGCGCGAGTCGACGACTCGATAGGCCCACTTGTAGCCCAGCGACTCGAATGCTGCCGCGACGCGGTCCATCGCGCGCCCACGGTCGAGTTGAAGCATGAACTGGACGTTCTCTAGCAGAACCCATGGAGTCCGTTGCGCCGCGATCAGCCGGAACACCTCATCGACGAGTCCAGAGCGTTCGCCACTGATGCCGGCCGTCTTACCAGCCTGACTGAGGTCTTGGCAGGGGAAGCCGCCAGCGACCAACGTAGTCTCGGCCGGGAGCGCGCGCAGGTCGCGAATGTCACGATGCAAGTTCACGCTTGGGAAGTGGTGCTCGAGGACGGCTACCGCGGTCGGTTCGTTTTCACAGAGGAGGATGGTCTCGTGCCCGGTCCGATGGAGTCCCCGCTCGATTCCTCCAACCCCGGCGAATAGGCCGACGACCTTGTGGCGGCTCCCGGGCTCTGCCGGACCCGGCGCCGCACGTCGGCGCCGAGGGGCGGGCAGTGGAAGCTGCAACGTGCCTTCTAGTCGATGGATGGGTTTCATGCCGATTCAATATCTCGGATGAGGAAGACTACACGGCACGACACTGCTCCGAAAGGGTGCGGGCCAGTTCCGCACACGAACCGGATCCCGCCCGCTGCGCCTTCACGCGTAGGCCCGTCGAGAGCCTGCCGAGCTGAGTCGCACGCATTGGCACTTCGCCAGTGCTGCGCACAGCAGCGAAGCGCACGCGTCTTCGGAGGTGCCTGCGCAGAACTGGGGCGAGAACAGGCGAACTGCACCGTACGCTCCAGTGGGATGCCCGAGAGCCTCGAAGCGAGTCCACGGCCACGTTGGGGTATCTGGGTTCTTGCTCTCTCTGACCGCGCGTGCCCGTCGCGCATGGAAACAGGGCGATAGAAGTAGTTTGCCATGGGGCGAAAAAATACCGAAAATAGTTCGTGGTCGCAACCGGGAGAAGGCCTGCGACTGCATTTCATGACGGATCTGAACTATTCGGGTGCGCATGAGCGCAGGCCCACTCCGCTGCACACCGGAGCCGTAGCGGCCGGGTCGCTCCGGCGCTAGAGCCCGACGAGCGGGAACGAAGACAGTCGTGCAACTCGAAGACTCAGTACAGTTCCTGAAGGGCGTCGGTCCGCGGCGCGGCGAGATGCTCGAGAAGGCGGGGCTGTGCACGCTCGAGGATCTGCTCTACCACCTGCCGTTTCGCTACGAGGACCGGCGCTCGATCACGACGCTGCGACAGGCGCGCCTGGGCGGGGAGGTCAACATCGTCGGTCGCGTCAGCGGCCTGCGCGAGCACCGCCGCCAGGGACGGCGTGGCGGGGTGCTGCGGGCACTACTCACGGACGAGAGTGGCTGGGCCGAACTGCTGTGGTTCCACCAGACCGGCTACTTCAAGGAGCGCCTCGCCGAAGGGTCGCTGTGGCTGGTGCACGGACGCGTGGAAGCCGCCCCGCGCGGCGGTCTGCAGATCGTGCATCCCGAGATCGAAGCCTTGGAAGCGGGCGAGGGTGGCCAAGCCAACCTGCGCGCGCTGGCTGCCGGACTGGCCCGCATCCTTCCGGTCTACCAGAAGCCCGGCGACATTCCGGTGGCGGCGATGCGTCGCATCGTCGGGCAGGTGGTCGACGGGCTCGCGACTGAGGCTCGCAGCGTAGTGCCGGAGTCGGTGCGCTCGCGCGCCTCGTTGATGCCGGTGGCGGAGGCTCTGCGCTACGTCCACGGGCCGCCCGGCGACGCCGACATTGCGGCTCTGGCCGAGTCGGCGAGCCGCGCGCATCGAACGCTGATCTTCGAAGAGTTGTTCGCGCTGCAGGTCGGCATGACGCTGCGCAAGGCAGAGCGCGCCCGGCAGCCGGGCATCGCGATGCCGCGCGCCGATGAGCGCATCCGCGGCTACTTCGCGAGGCTTCCGTTCGTGCCGACGCTTGCGCAGAAACGCGTCGTACACGAGATCGCCGCCGACATGGCCGCCGGCCAACCGATGAACCGGCTGGTGCACGGCGATGTCGGCAGCGGCAAGACGGTCGTTGCGTTCGCGGCGGCGCTGCAAGCGATCGCAGCCGGCTACCAGGTGGCGGTGATGGCGCCGACCGAGCTGCTGGCCGAGCAGCACTTCGCGACCATGCGCCCGTGGGCCGAGGCCGAGGGGCTCGATATCCGGATGCTGACTGGAAGCCTGCGCAGCACTGCGGCGCGCGAGGTGCGCGAAGCCGTCGCCGCCGGGCACACGCAACTGGTAGTCGGAACCCACGCGCTGATTCAGCAAGCGACCGGGTTCGCGCGGCTGGGCTTGGCGATCGTCGACGAGCAACATCGCTTCGGCGTGCTGCAACGCGCCGCGATTCACAGCAGCGCCGCCATTGAGGGCGACAAGGAGGGGCCGCGCGCCGACACACTGCTGCTGTCGGCCACTCCGATTCCGCGCACGCTGTCGCTGACCTTGTACGGAGACCTCGACGTGAGCTTTCTCGACGAGCTGCCTGCCGGCCGCAGGCCGATCACCACGCGCGTGATTCGTACCGCGGCCCGTGCTCGGCTCCACGAACGTATGGCGGCGGCGATGCGCGAGGGTCGCCAGTGCTACATCGTTTATCCTCTGGTCGAGGAATCCGAGGCGATGGATCTCGCCGACGCCACCAGCATGGCCGAGCAGCTCCAGGCCGGTGCGTTCCGTGAATTTCGCGTTGGACTGGTGCATGGACGCATGAAGGCGGCGGAGAAGGACGCGGTGATGCGCCGCTTCAAGGCCGGCGACATCCACGTGCTGGTGGCCACGACCGTGATCGAGGTCGGCATCGACGTCGCCAACGCCACCATCATGGTGGTCGAACATGCCGAGCGTTTCGGGCTTGCCCAGCTTCACCAGCTTCGCGGGCGCGTGGGTCGCGGTTCGCTGGACTCGTTCTGCTGCCTGGTTGCCGACGTCGGGCAGAGCGCCGAGTCGTTCGAGCGCTTGCGCGTGATGGAGAGAACCAGCGACGGATTCGAAGTGGCCGAGGCCGACCTGAAGCTGCGCGGTCCCGGAGAATACCTCGGCACCAGGCAGTCGGGCGTACCGGCCTTTCGCGCCGCCAATCTGGTGCGCGACGGCGAGCTTCTCACGATGGCCCGAAAGGAGGCGATGGCGTGGCTCGCGCAGGACCCCGCGCTGGCAAGGCCCGAGTCCGCCGAGCTGCGGCGCGCGATCGAGAGGCGCTGGTCGTCGGTGCTGGGGCTGGCCGAGGTGGGCTGAGCGGGCTCGCAGGTCCTGGAGAGCCGCAGCGGCCGGGTTGGTCCGAGAACCTCCGGGCGAACTCGCCTTGACAGTCCCTGCTACTCCCGCACTAATCGCCGCACCATGCCTGGACCTTTCGAGTGGAAACCCCCCAGTTCTCCCAAAGACCCGGTCGACGAGTTGCGCAAGCTGATGCAACAGGTGCGCTCGAACATGCCCACTCGTGACGGCAAACCGTGGAACGGGCCGAGTCCGTTCCTGGTGCTTGGTATCGGCCTGCTGCTGTGGCTCGCCACCGGCATCTTCATCGTCGCTCCCGATGAGCGTGGCGTCGTTCTTCGCTTCGGCAAGGTGGCGCGTGAGGCCGAATCGGGTCCGCACTATCATCTGCCGTGGCCGATCGAGTCGGTGCTCAGGCCCAGCGTCACCGCCATCCGCAAGGAGGAGATCGGTTTTCGTACGATCACGCAGGGGCCGCCGGCGCGCTACCAGTCGGTTCCCGTCGAGGCGCTGATGCTGACCGGCGACGAGAACATCGTCTCGTCCGAATTCATCGTGCAGTACAAGGTACGCGCCGATTCCAGCGGCACCACCGACTTCCTCTTCAACGTGCGCGATCCGGACCTGGCGCTCAAGGCCGCGGCCGAAGCAGCTATGCGCGAGGTTCTCGGCCGTACCGACATCGATCAGGTGCTCACCGAAGGCAAGGAACAGGTGCAGCAGGACACGCAGAAGGTGCTGCAGAGGATCCTCGATCTCTACGACGTCGGCATCGAGGTCGTCACGGTCAAGCTCCAGGACGTGGCGCCGCCCGATCAGGTGAACGACGCGTTCAAGGACGTGATCAGCGCTCAGCAGGACAAGGAGAGATTGATCAACGAAGCCACCGGCTACGCCAACGACGTGGTGCCGCGGGCCCGCGGTGAAGCGGCGCAGCTCATCAACGAAGCCGAGGGCTATCAGGGCGCCAAGACCCGCGACGCTACCGGTGTGGCGCAGCGTTTCGTCGCGCTGCAGCAGGAATACGCCAAGGCCAAGCAGGTTACGCGGCGGCGTCTGTACCTGGAAACGATGGAGGTGGTGCTGCCGGGCATGAACAAGATCATTCTCGACGACCTGGCCGCACATCAGGCGGTGCCCTACCTTCCGCTCGAACCGTTCCTCAACCGGCGTCCGGGCGAGGCCGCGCCGCGCAGTGGAGGCCAGTGATGGAACGGCGCTGGCTGGGGATCGCGGTCGTGCTCGGCGCCCTGCTCGGCGTGTGGAACCTCGCGCTGTTCACGGTGCCGCAGTGGATGCAGGTGGTGGTCGTCCGACTCGGCGATCCGGTGCGTGTCGCGCACGAGCCCGGCCTGTACTGGAAACTGCCGTTCATCGAGCGGGTGATCTACTACGATCGTCGCCTGCTCGACCAGGACACTTCGCCAAAGGAGATCCTGACACGCGACAAGCAGCAGCTCGTGGTCGACAACTACGCGCGGTGGCGCATCATCGACCCGCTCACCTTCCTGCGTACGGTGGGCGATGAGAACTCTGCGCAGTCGCGGCTCGACGACGTCATCTATTCGAATCTGCGCGAGACCCTCGGCCGTCACACGCTACGCGAGATCGTCAGCGAGAAGCGCGAGGAACTGATGCGCGACGTGACTGCCCGCAGCGACCAGAGGGCCCGTGACTACGGCATCGAGGTCATCGACGTGCGCGTCAAGCGGGTCGACCTGCCCGAGAAGAACGAACTCAATGTCTTTCAGCGCATGCGCACCGAACGCGAACGGTTGGCCAAGAAGTTTCGCGCCGAAGGTGACGAGGAGGCGCGCAAGATCCGCTCGGAATCGGACAAGCAGGTGCAGATCCTGATGGCCGACGCGCGGCAGAAGTCCGAGGTGACGCGCGGCGAGGGCGATGCCAAAGCGGTGGCGATCTTCGCCGACGCCTACGGCCGCGATCCGGAGTTCTACGAGTTCGTCCGGACGCTCGAAGCGTATCGCAACACGCTCGGCAGCGGCACTACGGCAATCTTGTCGCCGGACAGCGATTTCTTCCGGCTGTTCAAGAACATCGACGCGGTGACCGGCAGCCGAGCGGCGAATACCGCGCTGCCGGCCCCCGACCGAGCACGCACAGCAGACGACACGAGCCCGCGCTGAACAATCTCGCGTAGTGCCTCTACGCGCGGTGGTTCGCCGGGAGCGTGAATCGGAACGTTGCGCCGGCGCCGGGTTGGGCGTTGGCCTGCAGGTGCCCGCCGTGCCGGTGGACGATGCGCTGTGCGGTGGCGAGTCCGACCCCGAACCCATCGATGCCATCGGTGTTGGCGAGCCGGGTGAAGGGCCGGAAAATGCCGCCCGCTTCGCCCTCGTCGAAGCCGCAACCATTGTCGCGTACGAAGAACACCTGGTCGCCCTCGAGGTCGTGTTCGGCGCCGAATTCGATGCGCGGACGCGTGCTCGCGGCGGTGAACTTCCAGGCGTTGCCGAGCAGATTATCCAGCAACACCGCGATCAGGCCCGGATCGCCGGTCGCGGTGAGCCGGTTCTCGATGATCCAGTCGACGTTGCGAGTCGGGTCGCTGGCCGCCAGCGCGCGCGATGTCGACGCGGCCAGTTCGCTCAGGTCTACCGGTTCGCGTCGCAGTCGCTGGGACCCCAGCCGCGACAGCCGCAGCAATTCGTCGATGATCCGGTCCATGCGCAGAGCCGCTGTCCGGATGCGAGCGACGAATTCGCGACCCGTCACGTCGAGTTCGCCGCCGGCGTCCTGTTCGAGAAGCTGGGCGAATCCGCACACCGTACGCAGTGGTTGCCGAAGGTCGTGGGAGACCGAATAGGCGAAGGCGCTGAGATCGGTGATCGCTTCCTCGAGTTCGGCGGTGCGCTCGCGAACGCGCTGCTCGAGTGCGGAGTTGATGCCCGAGATCTCGATCTGGGCGCGGCGCAGCCGGTGCTGTTCGACGAGCATCGCGATGCTTCGCGAGCGATGCTGGTGGGCCAGGAACACCGACGCGCCAAGACCGATGCCGAGAGCGACCAGGTTGGCGGCGTTGTACGAGACCGCGTGGGCGTCGCCACCTCCCACGCTGGAAACCCAGATCAGGCACAGCAGTCCGGCCAGCGCGACGACGAGTTGGGGTCCGAGGCCCCACGGGAACAGGCCTCCTGCTATCAACACGCAGACGACGTTGAGCGTGAAATACGCCTCGCCCGCCTGCCGGGCCACATTGCCGGAGGCGATCAGCGAGAGCAGCGTCACTGCCACGATGGCGGCGGCGAACGTGGCGTGACGACGGATGTAGCGGATTCGCGGCAACGCCACGGAGGCGGCGCCGAGCAGTCCCAGCGCGATCTGTACCCTTCCGAGCGGATGGAACTGTCCGAGCGCGGCCAGCGAATCGAGGAGACCGAAGGCAACGGTTGCGCCGATGATGACGCCTCCGCCCAGTCGCAGGCGATCGGCGATGCGCTCTTCGAGTTCTTCGACGGTTTCGCGGGCCAACGGGGCGTCGCATTTCGGGTCGCTTACCATGACTGTCCCGATCCTCGAGCCAGCAGCACGCCGTTCCGGCCGCACCATAGCACGTCGTCGCACGCTGCGTGCAACGCGAAGATCGGTTCCACAAAGCGCTCCCCTGACGGTGCCGGCGAGCGACGCCAACGGCGCACCGACGCCGCGCCTGCGGTGGCCGCCGCTACTCGTGTAGCGACAACACCTGCCCGTGGCTCGGGTCGGCGCGACCGTCGAGCACTTCGCAGTAGACGTGCTGGACGGCCGCGGGTCCGCGGCCGCGTACGACTCTCATCGAGCCGCTCACCGGTCCGAGAAACTTCGCCCAGGCATCGCCGATACGGCGTTGAAGGCCGGCCGCACCCCAATCCTGCGCGCGCTTGGCCATCTGCGCCGGCGCGAAGAACAGCACGGGGGCGGGGCCGCACAGTTGCTGTTCCTGCGAGATGCGATCCCAATGAGTTCCGCCAACCATGCAACTGTACTTCAACCGGTCGCCGAAATGGCTGTGTACGGCTCGCACCACGCCGCCGTTACCGGCCATGTCGACGAGCGCCGCGGGTATCGAAGCCGACAGCGAGGCGATGTCGCCGTACGTGACCACGCGATGGTAACATCCGAGACCCTCGACGAACGCGATGTTGGCGGGTGACGTGAGCCCCACTATCTCGCATTCGGCGCCGCGGTTGGCGTGGAGCTGGAACGCCAGACTGATCGCTGTCTTGCTCGAGGCACTGGTGAGCAGCACCTGCTTCGCGCCGAAGAACCGGTTGTCGGCCAGGAAGTCGTCGATCAGGAACGCCGTCATGAACAGCGGGCGGAAGATCATCTGCTCGGCTTCGCGACCGGCGTCGTAGCCGGGATCGGCGCTGCAACGCGTGTAGTAGTTGTAGAGCGGGTGCAGGTGCGCGCGATGCGCGGCCGCGTCGCTGAATCCGGCCGCGTTCACGTCGCTCGCGTCGACCAGAAGGTACGTCGACATCGGGAAATAGCCGAAGATGCGCTCGCCCGGCTCGATCACTGGATGCGCAGAAGCGGCGACCTCGGCGAATCCCCACACCGGAACGCGTCCCTCGCCTCGAGGCGCCGGGAAGAAGTCCCAGTAGCCCATCGCCTCGCCAAACACCGCGTAGGTGATGTTGTTGGCCGTGAACGCGAAGGTGTCGACGGCCAGCAGGACCTGACCGGGTTGGAGCCTGATCGAACTGGCCGCCGGCGCCGGCGCCAGCCTGGTCTGGTGCAGATCGGCGCGGCTCACCAGAAAGTCGAAGGCGGCGTCATTGGTCTGGGCGGTGGTTGGCATCTGGGATCTCCGAGCGCTTGTGTCAGTTTGCTCTGCGGTGGCATCTTGGCCGCGCCGCGCTCCCGGCGTCAATACGGTTGCAGCGGCTCCGCAAGCATCAACGTTGGTTACGCGGGCGCGCAGGAGCGACCGGCGAGAGCCGCGCAGCGCGCGGAATTTCCCCTCTCCAAGGCCCTCCCTTATAACCCCTTACCATGTCCTCCCTCGCGCCTTTGCGGCTGCCGCCGTGGGTTGTAAACGGTACCTCTCAGCTCGGCAGCACCGACGGACTCAAGCGCCGCCTGCGCCGCGGCCATCTGGTGACGGTGTGCGAGGAGGCGCGGTGTCCCAACATGGGCGAATGCTTCGCCGCCGGCACCGCCACGTTCATGCTGCTGGGCGATACCTGCACCCGGCGTTGCAGCTTTTGCTCGGTGGAGACCGGGCGCCCATCGGCGCCGGATCCGCACGAGCCCGAGCGTATCGCCGACACCGCAGCCGCGCTCGGTTTGCGCTACGTTGTCGTGACGACCGTGGCCCGGGACGATCTGGACGACGAGGGCGCAGGCCAGTTCGCTGCGACCATCGCCGCGCTGAAAGTGCGTATCGAGGGCGTTCAGGTCGAAGTCCTGACGGCCGATTTTGGCGGCCGGCAGGAACTCATCGAACGCGTACTGAAGGCAGGGCCGGAGGTGTTCGGCCACAACGTCGAGACGGTGCGGCGTCTGACTCCCGCCGTGCGCGGTCGCGCCAGGTATGACCGCTCGCTCGAGGTGCTGCGCATCGCGGCGCACCGCCAGAGCGAGGTCGGCGGCGCGGTGGTGAAGACCGGATTGATGGCAGGACTCGGTGAGACGCGCGCGGAACTGAGCGAAACGATGCGCGACATCCGCGACGCCGGATGCAGTCTGCTGACGATCGGCCAGTACCTGCGTCCTACCCGCGTGCAGCAGGCCGTGGTTCGTTACCTCGAGCCCGTCGAATTCGACGAACTGGCCGCCGAGGCCCGCGGACTCGGTTTCATGGAAGTAGCCTGTGGTCCGCTGGTCCGATCTTCGTACCGGGCGGACCGCTTGTTCGCCGCCTCGGCGTGCGATGCGCGGCGACGCGAATAGGTACAGCGAAGGAGGCAAGGTCTTGGCCAAGCGAGAACTCGGTGTCGGACTGATCGGATTCGGGACCATCGGAACCGGAGTGGTCAGGGTACTGCGCGAGCATGCGCAGAGTATCGGTGCGCGTCTTGGTGCGCCGCTGAAGATCGTCCGCATCGCGGACCTGGACATCAAGACCGACCGTGGCGTCAAGCTCCCAAAGGGCATGCTGACCACCGATGCGCGTGGTCTGATCCACGATCCGGCGGTCGATCTGGTAGTCGAACTGATCGGCGGCCTGGAGCCGGCGCGTACCTTCCAGCTCGAGGCGCTGCGCGCCGGCAAGCCGGTGGTGACGGCCAACAAGGCGGTGCTGTCGGCCCACGGCATCGAGCTGGCGTCGGCGGCGGAGAAGGCGGGCGTCGCTCTCGGTTTCGAGGCAAGCGTGGCGGGAGGGATCCCGATCATCCGAGCGCTGAAGGAATCCATGGCCGGCGATCGCAATCTCGAGGTCTACGGCATCGTCAACGGGACCTGCAATTTCATTCTCACGGAGATGGCGTCTGGCAACGGGGAGTTCGGCGAGGTGGTCGGCAGAGCCCAGAAGATGGGGCTGGCCGAGGCCGACCCGAGCTACGACGTGGACGGACTCGACTCGCTGCACAAGCTGGTGATCCTGACCGCACTGGCGTTCGGCAAGGTCATCGACCCGAAGGCGGTGCACGTCGAGGGCATCCGCAGCGTCAGCGGCGTCGACATGGCCTACGCGCGCGACTTCGGCTACACGATCAAGTTGCTCGCGGTCGCACGCGACAGCGCTGCCGGCGTCGAAGCGCGCGTGCATCCGGCGATGGTTCCCAACAGTCATCTGCTCGCCAAGGTGGCTGGCGCATTCAACGGGGTCTGCGTGCGCGGACGTGCGCTGGGCACTTCGGTGTACTACGGGCAGGGCGCCGGAATGATGCCGACTGCTACCGCAGTGGTGGCCGATCTGATCGACGCGGCGCGCGGTGTGCGGGCGGGGCAGGCGCCGCTGGTGCTTCCCTATGGTCAGCCGGCAGCAGGCCTGGAGAAGGCCCGCGTGGTGCCGATGGCCGAGATCGAGCACGAGCACTACATTCGCTTCCAACTCAGCGACAAGCCCGGCGCGCTGGCCAGGATCACGACGATTCTGGCCTCGGTCGGTATTAGCATCGCGACTGTGGCCCAACACGAGAAGCCGAGCAAAGGTGCGGTGCCGGTCGTGATGCGTACCCATCGAACTCAGGAGAAGGCCTTGGCGAAGGCGCTGGCGCGCATCGCCAAGCTGGCCGAGGTTCGCGCGCGGCCGGTGGTGATCCGCGTCGAGGAGACCCTCGGTCAGGAACACTGATTTCGCGCAGTTGCGCCGCTTGAATCGAGCTGTCCGTCCGTTGGAATTGGAGCTTTTCCCGGGCTAAGTCGTCGCGGGTCAAGCGTCACGGAGGGCTATCGAAATGGGCAATTCCATCCGGCAGATCGGAATACTGGGTGCGGGGCAGATGGGCGACGGGATTGCGCAGACGGCCGCGCAGACCGGGTTCGAAGTCCTGCTGGCCGATCAGAACCTCGCCATAGCGGAGAAGGGCAAGTCCAGGATCGCCGCTCGGCTCAGCAAGATGGTCGAGAAGGGCAAGCTCGCCGAGTCGGATGCGCGCGAGCAACTCGCCGCGATCCGTGCCGTCGACGGCATTGGGGGGCTCTCGCGCTGCGAGATGGTGATCGAAGCCGTCACCGAGAACGCCGCGCTGAAGTTCGATCTGTTCCGCAAGCTCGACGACGCGTGCGCGCCGGGCGCGATCCTGGCCACCAACACCTCGTCGATCAGCATCACGATCATCGCGGCTCAGACCAAGCGTCCCGAGAAGGTCGCCGGGATCCACTTCATGAACCCGGTCCCGGTCATGAAGCTCGTCGAAGGAATCCGTGGGCTGCAGACCTCGGACGAGACCTTCCGTCTGATCCGCGGAGTCTCCGAGCAGATGGGCAAGACCTTCGTCGCGGTCAAGGACATTCCGGGATTCGCCGTCAACCGGATCCTGATGCCGATGATCAACGAAGCGGTCACGGTGCTGTATGAAGGCATCGCCTCGGTCGAGGACATCGATGCGGCGATGAAGCTCGGTACCAACCAGCCGATGGGGCCGCTCACGCTGGCCGACTTCATCGGTCTGGATACCTGCCTGGCGATCATGGAGGTTCTCCACGAGGGAATGGGCGATTCGAAGTACCGGCCCTGCCCGCTGCTCAAGCAGTACGTGGCCGCCGGCTGGTTCGGCAAGAAGACAGGACGGGGTTTCTACCGCTATGACACCTGAGAATCTGATCGTCGAAAGAGTCGAGCCCGGCATCCAGGTCATCAAGATCTCACGGCCGAAAGCGCTCAACGCGCTGAACACCGCTACGCTGGAGGAACTCGACGAGGTCCTGCGCAGCGCATCCTCAGACGCGTCGATCCGGGTGGTCGTTCTCACCGGGGATGGCGAAAAGTCGTTCATCGCTGGCGCCGACATCACCGAGATGCAGCACAAGACGCCCCAGCAGGCGACCGAGTTCGCGGGTCTCGGCCACAAAGTCACCAAGCATCTCGAGCTGATGCCCAAGCCGACGATCGCGGCGGTCAACGGCTTCGCGTTCGGCGGCGGCACCGAGATGGCGATCGCGTGCGACTTCATCCTGGCCAGCGCCAATGCGGTGTTCGCGCAGCCCGAGGTCGGCCTCGGGATCATTCCGGGCTTCGGCGCCAACGTGCGTCTGGCCAAGTTTGTCGGGCTCGCGCGCGCCAAGGAGATGATCTTCTCGGGGCGCCGCGTGAAGGCGGACGAAGCGGTCGCGATCGGGCTGGCCAACCGGGTATTCCCGGCTGAGGAGTTCATGGCCAGAGTTCTCGAGGTGGCGCAGCAGATCAGCCGCAACTCGCACTCGGCGGTGGCGTGCGCCAAGCGGATATTGAACGAGTCGTCGGAGTCGGTCGGGCTCACTTCCAAGCTCGACACGGAAGCACGGGCGTTCGGGGGACTTTTCGGCGGCGGAGATCAGCTCGAGGGGATGACCGCGTTCGTCGAGAAGCGCAAACCGGGTTTTGAGGGGTTGTAGAGTAATGCTGAAGGGTTGGCCGGAAACGGATGAACTGAAGAAGATGCTGCTCGAGCAGGTGAGCTCGTTCGCCCGCGCGGAGATCGCGACGAAGGCGAAGGAACTCGACGAGACGGCGCGGTTCCCCACCGAGATAGTCAAGAAGCTCGGCGAGATGGGACTGATGGGGATGATGGTCCCCGAGCAGTGGGGCGGCGCCGGGATGGACGCGGTCTCCTACGCGATGGCGATGGAAGAGGTGTCGGCGGCGTGTGCCTCCACCGGCGTCATCATGTCGGTGAACAACTCGCTGGTGTGTGCGCCGCTGCTCGCGTTCGGCACCGACGCGCAGAAGGCGAAGTATCTGGTTGCGCTGGCGGGCGGCGAGAAACTCGGCTGCTTCGCGCTGTCGGAGCCGGGCTACGGTTCCGATCCCGCGGGCCTCAAGTGCCACGCCGCCAAGGTCGAGGGCGGCTACAAGATCAACGGCACCAAGAATTGGATCACCAACGGACGCGAAGCAGACTACTGCATCTTGTTCGCCACACTCGACGCGTCGCTACGCCACAAAGGCATCTGCGCGTTCGTGGTCGACACCAAATTGAAGGGCTACCAGGTCGCCAAACTCGAGCACAAGCTCGGCATCTGCGCGTCATCGACCGCGCAGCTTTTCTTCGATGACGTGTTCGTGCCCGACGAATGCCTGCTCGGAAAAGAAGGGCAGGGGCTCAAGGTCGCGCTGAACACGCTCGACGGCGGCCGCATCGGCATCGCCTCGCAGGCGCTCGGCATCGCGCGCTGCGCGCTCGACGCGTCCAAGCAGTTCGCGCTCGAACGAGAGCAGTTCGGCGCGCCGATCGCCAAGCTGCAGGCGATCCAGTTCTTCATCGCCGACATGGCCACTCGGCTGCAGGGCGCGCGCCTGCTCACCTGGTGCGCCGCCAGGAACAAGGATCTCGGGCTCGGCTACACCAAGGAAGCGGCGATGGCCAAACTCGCGGCGGCCGAGGCGGCGATGTGGATAGCGACCAAGGCGATCCAGGTCCACGGCGGCTACGGCTACACCAAGGACTACGTGGTAGAACGTAATTTCCGCGACGCCAAGATCACCGAGATCTACGAGGGTACCTCCGAGATCCAGCGCCTGGTGATCGCGTCCCAGGAACTGGCCGGATAGAAACCGGTCGCGGGCGAGCGACCGAGATGAAGGGAAGGGCGTGAGCGCGGGATCGACGAGAGGATGCAATTGATGAGTTGGCCGGGTTTGATCGACTACTACCGTGAGCGCCTGCCGGTGCGCGACCTCGCGGCCGTGACGCTGCACGAGGGCAACACCCCTCTCGTCGAGGTGCCGCGACTGGCCGCGCGTCTGGGCGTCGAGGCCCGAGTCTACGTGAAGTACGAAGGCCTCAATCCGACCTGTTCGTTCAAGGACAGGGGCATGACGATGGCGATCACGATGGCGGTGGCGGAGGGCGCCAGCGCCGTGATCTGCGCCTCGACCGGCAACACCTCGGCCTCGGCTGCGGCCTACGCCGCGCGCGCCGGCCTGGCCTGCTTCGTCATCATTCCGGACGGGAACATCGCCCTTGGAAAGCTCAGCCAGGCCGTGATGCATGGCGCCAAAGTGCTCGCCATCCAAGGCAATTTCGACGACGCATACCGGATGGTGATGGGCGTGGCCGAGCGCCGCCGCGTCACCGTCGTCAACTCCATCAACCCTTACCGCCTACAGGGGCAGAAAACCGCGTCTTTCGAGATTTGCGATACGCTCGGCCGGGCTCCCGATTATCACGTCCTGCCGGTCGGCAATGCCGGCAATATCACCGCGTATTGGATGGGTTACACCGAATATTTCGAGTCCGGTGTAACCGCGAGCAAGCCCAGGATGATGGGTTTCCAGGCGGCCGGTGCCGCCCCGATCGTGCTCGGCCACGTGGTCGAGAACCCTGAGACCATCGCCACCGCAATCCGCATCGGCAACCCGGTGAGTTGGAAGAAGGCCGAGGCCGCGCGAGACGAGTCGGGTGGGATCATCGACATGGTCACCGACGCCGAGATCATGGAGGCCTACAAGCTGCTGGCGGCCAGCGAGGGAGTGTTCGCCGAGCCGGCCTCTGCGGCTTCCATCGCCGGTCTCAAAAAATTGACCGACGCTGGACGAATCGAAACCGGGTCGACCGTCGTCTGTACGCTCACCGGTCATGGCCTCAAGGATCCAAACAACGCGATCAAGTCGTGCCCCGAGCCTGTGCGCGTACCCGCCGAGTTGGACAGGGTACTGGCCGTCATGGGAATCTGAGGGCGGGACGCAGATGGAACGAAACCTGGCTCTCGAACTGGTTCGCGTTACCGAAGCCGCCGCGCTCGCCGCCGCCCGTGAGAACGGTCGTGGCGACGAGATGGCTCCCGAGCGCGTTGCGGCCGAGGCCATCCACTACGCCTTCTCCTCGATCGGGGCCTTTCAAGGACAGATCGTACTCGGAGATCCTACCCAGGCCGAGGGTGATCCGTTGGCCGCCGGCTCGCTGCTCGGCAGCACCGGCGTGGAAGTGGACGTAGCGGTCGACCCTCTCGAGGGCGGTGTGAGTTGCGCTCTGGGCGGTTCAAACGCGATGTCGATCATGGCGCTGGCCGACCGCGGCGGGCTTCTTCGCTGCCCGATCGGGGCCTACATGGACAAGATCGCTACCGGCCCGGACGGCGAGGGCGTCGTCGATCTGGACCTCTCGCCAATCGAGAACCTGAGGCGTCTGGCCGAGGCCCGCAGGTGCTACGTCGAGGACCTCACAGTGGTGGTCCTGGACCGGCCGCGCCACGACGGCCTGATCGAGCAGGTGCGCGAAGGGGGCGCTCGTGTGCGTCTGATTTCGCACGGCGACGTCGCGGCTGCGATGGCCACTGCCCGCGAGGGCTCCGGCTACGACATGCTGCTCGGTACCGGCGGCGCCACTCAGGGCATCCTGACCGCGGCCGCGCTCAAGTGCCTCGGCGGTCACATGCAGTGCCGCTTCGTTCCGCGCAGCAACGCCGACCGCGATGAACTCTACCGCCTGGGCGTCAAGGACGCGGGCAGGAAACTCGACATCGAGGATATGGTCGGCAGCAACGTGATGTTCGCGGCCACCGGCGTGACCGATGGGGCTTTTTTGCGCGGCGTGACGTTCAGCAAAGGTGGTGCGGTGAGCCACTCGGTGGTGATGCGTTCTCAGAGCGGAACCGTCCGCTACCTCGAGACGCACCACAAGTTCGACTACAAGCCCGAGTACTGACGGCGCTCGCCGGCGAACCCTCCGGGCGAAACCCCCAAGCCAAACCCCCAAGCCAAACCCCC
>JACRCR010000037.1 GCA_016218925.1 Deltaproteobacteria bacterium
ATGCAGTCATCGCGCCGGTCGCACACCAACGCGACTGCGACTTGCGCCAACGACAAGGTCCAGAAGAAAACCACGTCGCACGAAAGAACCCGACCGACGTTGCCGCTCTGGACTGTAGCGACGCGTCGGTCAATACCGGCAGCATGAGCACCGTCCCGCGCGAAATTGACGCAGCGGTCGCCCACCGCCGCGTTCCCGACAACGCTTTCCGTCGCGCGCGGCTACTGTGGTGGATCTCGCTGTTCTTCGCCGCGCTCGGTGCCTGCCTGCCGATCGGTTTCTGGACGCCGTTCTTCGCGCTGTACCGCTCCTCTATGTTCGAAGCGCTGGAACCAGGCGGAGTACTGCCGAGCGCACTGCAGCCGGTGTGCTCGCTGCTGCTCGGCATTACCGGCGGCTCGATCGCGGGCAAGTGGATCGCACACGCCGCGCTGGCCCGCTACGCGCTGGTAGGTGGAGAGCGCTGGGCACGCAACGCCAGCATGGCCGGACTGCTCACGTGGCTGATGACAGATTCGGCAACTTCGCTTGCACGCGGCGCCGCGTTCAACGTCACCCTGATCAACTGGGCGCCACTGCTCGCGTTCGGTTTGCCTATGGCGCTGGCCTGGAACGCTTTTCAGCAGCAGCCCCGCGGCCGGCTCGACGCACGCGTGAGCATGAGCGCGCGTTGCTGTGAGGCGGTCTGCTGGCTCGGCGCAGTCTCGGGCGTGGTGATCGCGTTAGCCGGTTCCAGTTCGTTGTTCGCGCCGTGGCACGACGCGCTCGCGAAGGCTTACCATCTCGACGTCGAGCAAACGCGCGTCGCCAGGCGCCTGGCCGGATTCTTTCTCGGCCCGATCGGCGGCAGCGTGGCCGGGCAGTTCGTGATGCTTGCCGCGATCGCGCACCACGCCATCCCACGCCGCAGACGCTGGGCGATTCCCGCGTGCCTCGCCTCGATCATCGGATGGTTCGTCGTCGACAGCGGTTACGGACTGCTATTCGGCGGCTGGTTCAACATCGTGATGCTGAACGTCCCCACCCTGCTGCTCACACTGCCACCCCTGTGCCTCGCCGCGCGCCGCCAGTGACCGGAGGGGGTCAAGTCGCGCCTTTCGATTTGCCGCCTCCGGACGCGGACCCCGGACTTGTCGAAAGCCGCGACTGGACCCCCCGGCCCCGGCTGACCCCTCCAACTGGGGCGGAAAGCCCACGGATTCGCTTGCATCAGGGATGCTCCGCGACCAGCGTGCGCGCTTCGTCGGCGGCGGGGGGTTGGTTACTTCGCGCGAGCCGCGACGCCGGCTGACGCGGCGCTGCGGCTCGAAGATCGGGGGGTCGGCCAACAACCCTCGCGGCGGCCAGACTCGATTCCAGACCGACTCGGAGGACCGTGCGATGATCAATGGAGTTGGAACAACCATAGGGAGCGGCGCGGCCGCGCGCATCGGCGCGGCAATCGTGACCTGCGCGGTGTGTGCGACGATTGCGCTGCCGTCGATCGCCGGCGCACAGACGCTGATTCACCTCACCGACGGCGACGTGCAGGGCACGATCAGCGGCGCGACACGGCAGTTTCTCGGCATCCCGTTCGCTGCGCCGCCGGTCGGCGAGCTTCGCTGGCGCCCGCCGCAGCCGGTCACGCCGTGGGTCGGCACGCTCGACGCGAGCACCTACTCATCGGCGTGCGCGCAACTGCCGGCACTCACCGGCACTCCGAGCGAGAGTGAAGACTGCCTGTATCTGAACGTGTGGAGCCCCGACCCCGCGCCCGTCGAACCACGTCCGGTGATGATCTGGATTCACGGCGGCTCTAACGTTTCGGGCTCCACCGGCGACGGCGTCCCGTTCCCGGGCTACGAGGGCGTGCGCCTGTACGATGGTCACACGCTCGCCGCCGAAGGCAACGTAGTCGTCGTCACCATCAACTACCGCCTCGGAGTATTCGGCTTCTTCGGCCTGACGGACCTGGCGGCCGAGGACACCGGATACCCGTATGCCGGCAACCAGGGCCTCCTCGACCAGCGCGCCGCGATGATCTGGGTGCGCGACAACATCGCGCAGTTCGGCGGCGACCCGAACAAAGTGACGATCTTCGGCGAGTCGGCGGGCTCTTTCGACGTGTGCGCGCACGTTGCGTCACCGCTGAGCGCCGGGCTCTTCCACCGTGCCATCAGCGAAAGCGGAGGGTGCACGGTCGGAGTGCGCAGCGCCACCGAGACTGCCGCTGCCGCCACTGCCATCTCCGCCACGGTCGGCTGCGACGCCGCCCCTGACGAACTCGCGTGCCTGCGCGCCGTGCCGGTAGTGGATCTGCTAGACGCCGCCGGATCGGCGCCCGAAGGCAGCACCACCGATCTCGCCATCAGCGTCGATGGCGGTTTCCTGCCCGACTACCCGCGCGCGCTTTTCGACGCGGAAACCTTCTCCAAGGTTCCGTACATTCTCGGCGCGAATTCGGACGAGGGAACGCTGTTCTTCATGGGCTCGACGCCGATCACGACCCAGGAGGAGTACCAGGCCGAACTGGTCGCACGCTACGGGACCAACGCCGCGGCCGTCGAGGCCATGTATCCGGCGTCGGATTTCGGCGGCGACTACCAGGACGCGTTGATTCGGGTGATGGGCGACTCGACACTGCTGTGTTCGACCTACGACGTCGCCAAGCGCGTCGCCGACGCCAAGGCCAAGACCTTCGTCTACAACTTCGCGCGCGTGCCTCCGCTCGCGTTCATAGCGTTGCTCAAACTGGGCGCGTTCCACGGCCTCGAGATCGCCTACGTCTTCGGTTCGACAACTCCGCCGACATCGCTGGACGCGGGTCTCGGCACCAGGATGCGCCAGTACTGGGCGCGCTTCGCCGACAAGGGAAAACCAAAGGCCGCGAAGTCCGTCGGCTGGCCGCGCTTCAAGTCCAAGAGCTACAAGATGGTGCGCCTGACCAGCACCAACACCAAGATCAAGGACTTCCGTCGCGCGCAGTGCGACTTCTGGACCGGCCTCTACGAGTCCGGAGATTTCTAGTACGTCGCGGACGAACCCTGGACCGCACCGGGGTTCGTCCGCGTACCGCTAGCCGCGGAAGAACAAGAAAGTCACGCCGACGAAAAGCGGTACCAAGATGCCGCACGACCAGGCCATGTAGCCGAAGAAGCTCGGCATCTTCACTCCGCTTTCCTCGGCGATGGCCTTGACCATGAAGTTGGGGCCGTTGCCGATGTAGCTGTTGGCTCCCATGAACACCGAGCCGCACGAGATCGCGGTCAGATACAGCGCGCCCAGCGGATGCGCAGCCAGCCCGCCGAGACGATCGGCCTGCAACATCGCGCCCGGATCGGCAGCGTTGACAACACCCACTGCCATGCTGGTGAACGTCAGGTAAGTCGGTGCGTTGTCGAGGAAGCTCGACAAGATTCCCGACCCCCAGAAGAACTGCCACGGCTCGGTGATGCCGAGCGATGCCCCATTGGCTTCGAGGTAAGCCAGTGCCGGCACCATCGTCACGAAAATGCCGACGAAAATCACGGCCACTTCCTGGATCGGCGCCCAACTGAACTGGTTGGCCAGCCGCACCGCAGTCGAGGTGGTCGCGAGCGATAGCAGCGCCAGCGTCGCCATGCCGGTGATACCGACCAACGCCTGCACATCGGCGCTCGGGCTGATGCTCGCGCCGTACTTGCCGGTCAGGAAGATCACCACGACCACGCCGGCAAGCCACACGAAATTGATGCCGCCCTGGATCGAAAGCGGCTCGTCGATCCGCTGAACCTCTTCGAGCTGAGAGCCGGGGCGTTCGAGTTCTTCCTTGTCGAAGATCGCCTGGTCGAGAAAATTGAAGATCAGCAGCAAGACTCCGTTGACCAGAGCCCACGGCGCGAACAGCTTGAGGGTCCACAGAAAATCCACGCCTCGCAGAAAACCCAGGAACAGCGGCGGGTCGCCGAGCGGGGTAAGCATGCCGGCGCCGTTGGAGACGATGAAAATGAAGAAGACCACGATGTGAACCTTGCGCTGGCGCGCCTCGTTGGCGCGCAGCAGCGGGCGGATCAGCAACATCGAGGCTCCGGTGGTGCCGACGAAGCTCGCCAACAGTGCGCCGAGGCCGAGAAAGGCGGTGTTGACTATGGGTGTCCCGGCCAGTTCTCCTCTCAAGTAGACACCGCCCGAGATGATGAACAGCGAGCCGAGCAGCGTGAGAAACGCCAGATACTCGCGAATGCTGTGGTGCAGCAACGTGCCGCCGTGCGGATCAACGAGCATCAGATAGGCAACCACCGGCGCGCTGATCAGCGCCGCGACCAGCAGCTTGTTGCGGTTGTGCTCCCAGAAGTGCCCGAGGAAGAGCGGAAAGAGCGCGATCGTGAGCAGGTAGAGGGCGAACGGGACGACCGTCCACAACGGCGGCGCGACGCTATGCGCTGGCATGACCTGAGGTATCCTCCATGTTCAATCGCGCTGAAGTGGCGCGGCCCGCATCATAGGCGGCGCGCGGATCGGATCAACGAGGATGAACCACGGCCGCGTGCCCGGGCCTCCCGGCGCCGGCCCGGCCGACAAAGCCTCGCCGGCGCTTGCTTGGCGCCGGCGATCGTGTAGTTTGCCGCTACCACAGTATCTCGCGATCGCGCGAAGCGCCTCGTATCTATCGAGTGCGGCTAATCTCGAGACAGCTTCCATCCACCGTCCCTCCCAGTTGCGCCTGGCGATTGACCTACATCAGCGAGCCCGTGCTCGTCCTTCGCAGGACCGTGCCGGCGCTACGCCAAAGGACCGTTCATGACCGTTTCCGCTTTTTCCGAGCTCGGAGTCTCCGAGCCCCTGTGCCGGGCCCTCGCGGCCAAGCAGTACACGACCCCGACGCCCATCCAGGCGCGGACCATCCCTGCCCTACTCGAGGGCAAAGACCTTCTCGGCATCGCCCAGACCGGCACCGGCAAGACGGCGGCCTTCGTCGTGCCGATCCTCCAGCGCCTGACCGCAAGCAACCAGCGCGCCCGGCAGTTCGCGCCGAGAGCGCTGATCCTGGCCCCGACCCGCGAGCTGGCGGTGCAGATCGGCGACTCGATCGCGGTCTACGGGCGCAACCTGAGCATCCGCCACGCGGTGATCTTCGGCGGCGTCAGCCAGTCCCCGCAAGTAGCCGCGCTGACCCGTGGAATCGACATCGCGGTGGCCACGCCCGGACGTCTTCTGGACCTGCTTAGCCAGCGCTACGTGCGCCTGGACAGCGTCGAGTACCTGGTCCTGGACGAAGCCGACCGCATGCTCGACATGGGTTTTGCGCGCGACCTTCGCAAGATCGTCGCGGCGCTTCCCAAGAAGCGCCAGTCGCTGCTGTTCTCGGCCACGATGCCGAGCGACATCGCACACCTGGCCGGCGAGATGCTGATCAATCCCGTGCGCGTGGACGTCTCGCCCAAGGAACCGACGGTGCAGCGCGTCGAACAACGCGTGCACTTCGTGGACTCGACCAAGAAGCGCGCTCTGCTGACCAGACTGCTGGGCAATCCTGCGCTGTCGCGCGTGATCGTGTTCACCCGCACCAAGCACGGCGCCAACCGCGTCGCCGAGCAGCTCGACCGCGCCGGCGTACTGGCCGAGGCCATCCACGGCAACAAGTCGCAGAACGCGCGCCAGCGCGCGCTCGAAGGCTTTCGCAGCGGACGTGCGCGCGTCCTGGTGGCCACCGACGTCGCCGCGCGCGGCATCGACATCAGCGGCGTAACGCACGTGATCAACTACGAGCTGCCCAACGAAGCCGAAAGCTACGTGCACCGCATCGGCCGTACAGCACGCGCCGGCGCCAGCGGCGTGGCACTGTCGTTCTGCGATCCGAGCGAGCGCAACTACCTGCGCGGCATCGAGAAGCTGACCGGCCGCCGCCTAACCGTAGCCGAGGAGACCGCCGCATAGGGGGTCACATATAAAGGTATAAAGGGGTCAAGTCGCGGTATAAAGGGGTCAAGTCGCGGCTTGCGACTTGCCCCGCATAAAGGGGTCAAGTCGCGGCTTGCTACTTGCCCGGGCGGGGCCGTCCAGGTGTCGCAAGCCGCGACTTGACCCCCTAAAACATGGCTACGCCAAATCGAATGGCGCGACTTGACCCCCTAAAATCGGCGGGTGATGGTCAGCGCTATCATTACCGCGGGGGCGGCCTCGTAGGTACCGGGGAAGACCAGTGCGTCGGCGGCCGGGACGTCGCGCTCGGCACCGAGCATGAATACCAACGCTCCGTCGACGGTCCAGCGGCCGCGACGGTACCCCGCCCCGCTGCTGAAACTGAAGTCCTCGACATCGTACGACATCGGATTCACGCCTTTGTTGCCGACGATGGCGGTGCCGCGGCTGGTGCCGCCGCGCAGCGTCCAACGATCCGTCAGCGCGTACTCGGCGCCGAGTGCGTGGCGCCACTCGTCATGCGCGTCGTAGATGTAGGGACCGTCGGCCGATGGTGTCTGCTCGAAACGAAAATGCGAGTCCGAAAACTCGCTCGCGTCGGTCCAGCGAAAACCGTACGACAGCGTGAGGCGCTCACCCAGTCTGCGATTGATCCCGAGAGCCACCACGCTCGGCACTTCGATCTCGAGTTCGACGTCCTGTTTGGCGCCCGAAGGAAGCGGCATGTTTCCATCGGTCCAGATGCGCCCCGGTGGTCGATAGGCCAGCCCGAAGGACCAACGGTCGTCCGGCTTCCACGTCACACCGAACAGCGCCTGCACGCCGGGGCCCGACACCTTGAAGCGAAACGGCACCGGGCCGGTGGCGAGTTCGCTCACCCACGGCCTCGTGTACTTGAGGTGGGTCATCGAATAGAGCGGGATGATCTCGGCGCCGAGCCACAGCTTGTCACTTACGCGGTATGCGGCCCCGAGCGGCCCGGCAAGAATCGCGTTCTCGGAGAAGAAGCTGTCGTTGACGCCGACGCTCGGCTCGGCGCCGTAGTCGTAGCGCGACCCGGAGCTGCCGTGAACGCTCCATCCGAGCGTCCAGCGACCGATCGGGTAGACCACGCCGAGGTCGGGAAGAATCACCACCATGTCGTTGGTCTTGTGGTAGCCCGGCGGGTTGTCGGCAGTCACCTCGCCGCGCGCGAATACGAGTCCCGGACCACCTAGCACTGCCCGTTCGGTGAACGCGGCGAGTCCGGCCGGATTAGCGAATTGGGCTCCGCTGGCCGAGCGCGGCTCGGCAATGTTCGAGCCGCTGATGGCGATATCGGCGGCCCCAGCCGACGGCACCAGAAGCCCCGTAGCGCCGGCAACCCGAGCGCAAACCAGCAGCCCCGAAGCCACCACCACACCCGACACGCACCGCACCAGATACCGCCGCCGTTGCCGCGGCGAATCAGCATGGACGACCTGCGCCCAAGTGGCTGCACCGCAGCCGCGCGCTTCTCCGCTTCGCCCCGCTCGCGTCACGTCGCCCCCA
>JACRCR010000206.1 GCA_016218925.1 Deltaproteobacteria bacterium
GCAATTGGCGCTGGTCGGCAGCGCCGTGCTGGGCGCGTTCGCGATTTCCTCGCTGGTCCTCGGAGTGGACGAGGATGAGCGCGTGCTGGCCAGAGCCGTGCTCCGGCGCGTCGGATGAGGAATTCACCAATCAGCTCCACGGGTGCGACATCGATGCCGCAAACGAGGCCGTCGCGATGCTGAGAACCCCGCGCATCGCGTTTCTCGCCGGCTACGGGCGCAACGGTGGCACTCTGCTCGACCGCACTCTCGGCTCCTTCCAGGGCGCGGTCTCGCTCGGTGAGCTGCGTTTCGTCTGGCGCAAGGGACTGCAGCGCAACGAACTGTGTTCGTGCGGTCTCGCCTTCAGAGATTGTCAGTTCTGGCGCGAAGTGTTCGACCTCGCCTACGGAGGCTTCGAGCGCGTCGACGCCGATGCGATGATTCGCCTCTACCGCGCGGTCGACCGCACGCGCTACGTTCCATTTCTCGCTTCTGCGTTGCGTCCCGCGGGCTTCGAGCAAAGGGCGACCGAACTGGCACGGCGGTTATCCCCGCTGTACGCCGCGATCGCGCAGGTAAGCGGCGCCGAGGTGCTGGTCGATTCGTCGAAGTTCGCCGGCTACGGGTGGATCCTGTCGCGCCTCGAGGGATTCGAAACTTACACCATTCATCTGGTGCGCGATCCGCGCGCCGCTTCCTACTCCTGGTCGAAGAGCGTCCGCAAGCCGGAGGTCGCCAACTCCGAGGCGTTGATGCCACGCGCCAACCCCGTCTCTGCGGCCGTGCAGTGGACGTATCGCAATCTGGCCGCCGAGACTCTGCGCAGGTGCAGCACTCGGTACCGGCGGGTGCGCTACGAGGATTTCGCGCGTGCCCCGCGCGAGCAGGGCGAGGAGCTGGCGCGCTGGCTCGGCCTGGAGCCGGCGGTGCGATCTGCGTTCATCACCGACAACGAGGTCATGCTCGAGCCCGGACACACACAATCGGGTAACCCGGTGCGCTTTCGCAGCGGCGCAACGACGATCAAAGTGGACGACGAATGGCGGACGAAGATGCCGCGCACGCAACGGTTGACAGTCGGATGCCTGACCGCCCCACTACGGTCGCGCTACGGATATCGCTGAACGCCACACTCTGGATGCGCCGCACTTGTGGTGCACGGCTCAGGACTTGGGGTTAGCGTGCCGAGGCACGGGCGACATGGTCAGATATGATCGAGAATAGAACCTCGGGGTGTCCATCGTCCCCTTGAATCTGACGATTCTCCTCGAGCAGTTCGGGCAGCATCCTCCCGAGACTTGCGACCAACTCTTCGATCGAGTCAGCTTCGGTGGCCAATCCCCAGACTTCCTCACTGGTAGCGACCCAGACTCCCGCCTCGTTGTCCCATTCGGCTCGTATCAGATAGCGCTTCGGCATGACGCACCCGTTCCTCAGCTATGTCGTCTCTACGCGACACTTGCTCGATATCTGCGAGCCTAACTTCTGCACGATTCTCAAACCACGCTCGGGTGCCGATCAGGACGCCTTCGGGCCGTAAAGGTCGTGTTCGATATTTCATCCCTGGAATGATTCGCTGACTGAGCAGAAAAGCGGCCTTGAAAGGCTGCTTTCGTTCTTGCTGCCACTCGACTTCTTGCTTATCGTTCGCCCATGGTCAGTGCTGCCGCATTGTTCCAAACAGAGGTTCGATCACCGGGCGACCGCCTTCGGCTGACACGATCACCCGGCTTCGTGCGGTCTTCGTCCTGGGAACCGCGCGACCTTGAAATCGTACCGACGTGGCTGCACTCGGCGCCCCACAGCATTGACGAACCTCGCGGGGATCGATGCCAGCCGCCGCCGCCGATCGCCCCGGACGTCAGCGTCGATTCGATGTCGCGCATCGACAGGCAGCGAGTGAAAATGCGCGCGCGGATCCATTCACAGGATATACCCGATCAGCTCCTCCAGAAACACGCGGCGGGCGCACTGGTCAGTCTTGACGCCGAGGAATACCCGCAAGTTGGCGCGTGTGCTAACCCGAGGATATGGTGCTGATCGATGCGCGTCCGATACTACATCGATCCCGCCACACAGACCCCGCATATCTACAACCATGCGGTCGATGAAGGCGAGGTAGAGAACGTGCTCGAGCGAGCCGTCGAAGATCGACCGGGTCGCGAAGGATCCCGCATCGCAATCGGCAAGACGGACAACGGTCGGTATCTTAGAATCATTTATGTGCCGGATCCCGAACCCGACAGTGTCTTTGTAATCACCGCATACGAACTCAGCGGGAAGCCGCTCCAGGCCTACCGGCGGAGGCTACACCGTCGGGGGAAAGCAAGATGAGCAAGCAGCAGCAATTTCCTCCCGGATGGGATGAGCAGAGGGTGCGCCGTGTCATCGTTCACTACGAAAGTCAGAGCGAGGACGAGGCGGTAGCAGAAGACGAGGCCGCGTTCGAAGCAGCCGGCCAAACCGTAATGGAAGTACCCACTGAGCTGGTACCGAGCATTCGCGAACTCATCGCCAAACACGGGAACGCGGCCCGCTGACAACCCAATCGAGCAGGCACGCATAGCCGCCGTAGCCGATGGGCATGCGCAGCGTCTCGTGCGCTCTGCTCATCGGCATCACCCACCCGCCGCCGCCTCCGTCAGGCTGACCGCGTCGATCCACAACTCGCCGCCGAGGAACTTGTTGAACTGATCGGTGGACGCACGGGTCACCAGCACGCGAATCCCCTCGCAACCCGCGGGGACTCGGAACTCGATCCGAAACTCGCGCCACGCAGAGGCCAGCTTCCACTCGGGACCTGCCGCCCACAGGCCGCAGTCGCCACCGGCGCCGCCGCCGGACACGTGGCGCGCGATTCCCCTCACCGCCACGCGAGGCCCGCTGGCGGAGGTGATGTGTTCGGCCTTGGCGTTGCCGCGCAGCAGATAGGCAGCGCCGGGCTCGACCGCAACGTCCTGCCAGACGCCGGCGTAGTGCGGGTTGTGCTTCCCATCGAAGACCAGGTGAAGAGCGCGCTCGCCATCGAGGCAATCGTCGCAAGAGGCGACTTCGGCCAGCACACCGTCGCCAGGTGTCAGGTACCAGCCGAAAGGCTTGTTGTCTTTCACCTGCTCGAAGTCGCCGTCGAGCACCGAAGCAGCGGCGGCCGGTCCCCCCGCAAAGCGCGCTTCCCACGCTTCGTGTACCTGACCGCTGCGCAGCAGCGACTTCGAGTACGCGACACGCTGCCAGTCGCGTATCTCTACACCGTCGCGCGCGGCACGAGCCCACACCACGCGAGCGTCGGCCAGCGGACGATGCTGGAGTACGAACCCGAAATAGCGAATCAGGTCTTCGCCGACGAAGACGTGGTCGACGAGAAAGTCGGCCGTGTAGAGACGGTGCAGCGTGTCGTACAAGTCGTCGCCGCCTTCGCCGATTCCGCGCTGCGCAGCGGCGAACTCGCGGCCTGCTTCTTGGTCGCGCCCCAGCATCGCGTAGAGAGTCGCCGCGCGAAGTCGTGTCGTGGGATGCGAGCGTCCGGTGGCCACCGCATTCTCGATCGCTTCGGAGGGATCCTGGCCGAGCGCGGCCTGCGCTTCGGCCAGCGACATCCAGCACACCGCGCAGGCCGGATAGTTGGCGATCGCTTTTCGATAGCGCGCTATCGCTTCGGCATACTCACCGAACGCCGCGAGGATCTGACCGAGCTCGAGGAAGTATCTCCAGTTCTCCGGGACCAGCGTTGCGGCGCGTTCGAGACCGGCGACGTGAGCCGCCGGCCCGGGTCTGGACGCGTAGTACGAAGCGAGCATCCCGCGCCCGCCGTAGGCCACGCACAACAGAGCTACGCAAGTAAGCAAGCCACGCGCGAGCGGTCCGCGGCCACGAGCGACGGGCGAGGGCGCCTCACCCGTGGTTGCTGCGCGCTCGGACAAGCTGACGCCGCGACTGGCGCTCAGGCGTCCGCGCCGCCGCCGAGGCGCGGAGTCTTGCCTTCGGCCGGTCCACCGTAGGGCACGTGGCCGTAGCCGTAGCCGTAGGAGTGGCCGTAATAGCCTCCGTAGTAGGAATAGCTCGACCCGCGGGTGCTGACTTTGTTGAGAACCACACCGAGGACCTTCGACTGCATCCGCAGCAGGTACTCGGCCGCGTGCTTGAGGACGTGACGAGGCGTCGATCCCGCCTGCGCGACCACCAGGCATCCACCGCCGGCGCGATTGGCGAGCGTGGGAACGTCGGCAAACCCCAGCGTCGGCGGAGCATCGAGCAGCACCAGGTCATAACGCTTCTCGAGCGCGTCGAGCAACTCCCCAAGCATCGGGGAGCCGAGCAGATCGACCGGGTTGGGCGCCACCGGTCCAGCCGTGATCACGTCGAGGTTGGGATGGCCGCTCGGGCGGATGATGTCCTGGAGCGAAGCGTTGCCTGTGAGGTAGCTGCTCGTGCCCCGGGTGTTGTCGAGGCCGGCCGCACCATGCACGCGCGGTTTTCGCAGATCGCAATCCATCAGCAGAACGCGCCGGCCCATCTGGGCGAAGGCCAGCGCAAGATTGGTGGTCAGGCAGGTCTTGCCTTCGCCGGGACCCGAACTGGTCACCAGCAGACGATGCGGCAGACCTCCCGAAGCCGCCATCAGCAGCGCCGCCCGCAGTGTTCGTATCGCTTCGGCGCCGGGAGATGTCGGCAGCAGTGCCACCTGGCGATCGGGCGTGTACGTAGCCAGCAGCGCCGGATCATCCGGGACCGCGAAGACCGGTACCGCCGCCAGCGTAGGAAGTCTCGCCGCCTTCTCGACATCGTCGGGCGTCTTGACCGTGTCGTCGAGGTACTCCTGCGAAACCGCCACTCCGACGCCGCCGAAAATACCCAGCGCCAGCGCCAGCGCCAGATTGAGCGCGAGGAGCGGACGGTACTTGCGGATCGGCACCTCGGCCTTGTCCAGCACCGTGATGTTCGAGGCGCGTAGCGCGCCGGCCACCTCCACCTGCTTGTAGCGCGCCAGCAGGTTGTCGTAGAGCTGGCGGTTGGTGTCGATGTCGCGCTTCATGATGTTGAAGGTGACCGACTCCGCCTCGAAGTTGCCGACCTCGGATTCGTGATCAGCCAGGGCTTTGCGCAAGTCGCGCTCGCGTTGAACCGCCGATTGGTAGGCGGCTTCGAGGCTGCGAACCAGGCCACTCTCGGTGTCGCGCACCTGGGCTTGCAGCGACGCCACCTTGGCGCCGAGCTGGCGCACCTGCGGGAACTCCTCCGAGAACGTCTGGCGCAGCAGCGCAAGCTGGGACTGCGCCTCGGAGAGCTGGTCCTTGAGGGTCTTGAGCAAGGGGTTGTCGATGATCCCCTGCATGCTCGCGTGAATGGCGCTCTTGGCCTGCGCGTTGAGCGCTTCGGCCTCGATGCGTTCGGCCTCGGCCTGGGTCACCCGCTTGCTGAGATCGTCGAGACGATCGTGCAGAACCTTGCCCTCTTCCTCGATGGCGTAGATGTCCTTCCCGCGCGCGAAAGCCTGGAGCGCGACTTCGGACTCTTCCAGTCGGCCCTTGGTGATGCCGAGCTGCTGCTCGATGAACGCCTTGGCGGTGGCGGCCGAGTCGATGCTCTGGTCCATCGTCAGCTCGACGTACTGGCGGGCCATGGTCGAGACGATGCGCTGGGCGAGTTCGGGACCATCGGCGATATAGGCCAGTTCGACCAGGTAGGAGTCTTCACCAGGAATGACCCGAACGTTGTCGAGCAGCAGGTTGATCAGCTTCTGGTGGGCTTTGTCGGCCTCCGCGGCCGGGTCGAGCACCTCTTCCTCTCCGGCCGGCAGCAGTCCGACCACCCAGTCCTTGACGTTGGCGACCACGCCGGGTGGCTGCAGAGCCGGATTGAACAGCGGCTCCTTGTCGAGCTCGAGTTGCTTGATCGTGCGACTGGCCAGGGCGCGGCTCGACAGCACGGAATACTGGGTCTGGAAGAAATCCTTGTAGGCCTGAACCTGATTGATGTTCTGTTCGAGGTTGGCGAACTCGACGATGTTGGGGCCGTTGGGTTGAATCTGCAGAACCGTGCGGGAACGGAACGTCGGGGTGGCAGCCAGCGAGTAGACGAGCGCCGCGACCACGCAAAAAGCCGTCGCGGCGCCAATGGTCCACTTGCGACGAAACAGGAAGTCGAGGTACTGGCGGAAGGAAACCTCTTCCTCCACCACCATGTAACCTTCGCCGTAGCGGAAGGCGTCGGGCGTCGCGGGCGCATATCCCTGCCAGGGTCCCGCCGGCTCGAGCGCGCCGCCGCTGCGGTTGTCGGCGCGGGGATCGCCACCGCGCGGCGCGAGTTCACGGCCCTCGTTGTCGTCGTTACTCATCTCTTCACTCAACCATCAACCGGCCATCACAACAGTAGCGCCTGCCGACCCGCCGCTAGAACGCCACTGCGTTGACGCCGACGCGAACCAGGCCGGTGATCTGCTCGAACACGAACTTCGGCCCCGAAACCGGTACCACGATGACGTCCTCCGCCTGTACCGGCGTGTCGGTCAGCTTGCCCGCGGCGATGTCGTTGACGTCGATCTCGATCGCCTCGCGCTGCCCGTTGGCTCGCTTGCGGTAGAGCGTGGTGCCCGACGCTCGCGCCAATGCCGGGTCAATGCCGCCGGCCGTGACCAGCGCCTGAGTTACCGTAGTCGCCGTCAGCAACGGATACGCGCCCGGCTTCTTGACCATGCCCTCGACGTAGAAGATCCCGGCCTTCGGCACGTTTATCACATCACCCGGCAGCAGCGATGGGTTGAGGCGCATGTCGCCGCTCTCGGCGAGTTGGTCGAGGTCGATCAGCACCGATTGCAGGCCGTTGTCGCTGGCACGGGTCAGCCGCACCGAGCGGCCGGCGTCGACGGTGAGGCCACCGGACATTGCCACCGCTTCGAGCAGGCTCTTGCGGCCACGCAGTTCGAGCACCCCCGGGTTCTTGACGTTGCCCACCACCGAAACTCGGAAGCTACGGTACTCGCGGATGAAAACGGTGATCTGCGGCTCGTGGATGAAGCGCAGATAGCTGCGCCGCAGTTCCTCTTCGAGTTCGAGGGGACCGAACCCCTCGGCCTTCACCTTGCCCACGTAGGGCAGCGTGATGAAGCCCGAGTTCGAGACCCGCGCGACGATGACGCGCGGCTCGCCGTTCTGGCTCTCGATGTCGTAGAGGGTGACTTCGATCAGATCCTCGGGGCCGACCCGATAGTCACCCGGGGCGCTGGCACTCTGGGCGGCGATGGTCGAGAGGTCCTGATTGAAGGAGTCGACCTCTTTGGCCTTGGCGTCGGCCTCGGCCTGCTGGATTGCGAGCTGGCGCCGACTGACACCGCAAGCCCCCGACCCGATGGCGACGACCGCGAGCACGACGAGAACGGTGATGACGTTGAGGAATCGGGTGAGGCGGAACCGCGGACGTCGGCGACGAATCGGGGTCGGATGGATCGGCATCGTAGTGGTGGTTCCCTCTGCGAGCACCAAGCCTTCCGCTGCCGCAAAAAGCAAGACGCCGCCACCCTTGGGGAAGGGTGGCGGCGCGCTCGCTCATATCCGGATCAGAAAGCCTAGACCCGTGAAGCCGGAAGACGGTCAGTCGGGGCTGCCATCGTTGCCGCCGCCATCAGAGGCTGTAACTGCGACCGCCGTGATCACGCCGGCCAGGGCAAGCCCGCCCACGACCCATGCCGCGATCAGGCCCTTGTTGCTCTTGGCTTCGGGAGCCGGCTCGGCCGGGGGCGGAGGAGGCGCGGCCGGCATCTCTTCGGGCTGCTGGGGCTCGCCGTAGGCGCCGGCAACCTTGACTGGCTCGACGGTCTGCGAGTCGAAGTGGAAACGCTCACCGGCCTTGACCGTGTGCTCGCTGCCACCCATCGCCACCTGCATCGCGCCGCGCTCGACGGTCAGGCTCTGGCCCCCGTCAATGTACCCATCGGCCTTGCCGGTGCCCTTTACGGCAGCCCCGGCGCTCTCGAATCGCATCGGAGAATTCTCGCCGACGTGGAAGGCGACCTTGCCCTTGGCCACATCAATGACTGCGGCATCCGACGTCCCGGAGGTTCGCACTTCGGCGCCGGAATAGAGGCCTACCGTGCCCTGGGACCCGAGTTCCGCAAGAACGAAACCCTTGTCGCCGGTCTTCAGGCTGTCTCCCGCGAGCAGCGGGCGAGTAGAGGACACTTGTGACCATTCGCTGGAGCCGGCGGCTACCCAGGCGGGCCCGGCACCCTTCACGGTCCCGAAGACGGACGGTGCGGCGCCAATGGACGGAACCTGGACGATGATCATCCCTGTCGAAACAGTGTAGGCCAGAACTCGTTTCCAGAGGGCGTTCTTCTCCATCACCTTATTCCTCTCCTGAGTCTGTCTTGGTTAGGGTCACAGCACGGCAGTGCCGTGCCGTCGAGTGAGGCGGCCCCCTGTGCCGCCCCTATAGCCATTTGATATCGGCAATCTATCCCCGGCTCTTGTTCGGTGTCAAGGCGGGGGACGCGCTTATGAAGTGGTTTCGGAAGACCCGAATAGGCCGTCTTGATCCTGGCATTTCGCGCACTCCGTGCGCTTCTCGCGGTGGTCGCGGACGGCTCTTTGACTTGCGAACCGGCCGGTCGCTATACGAGCCGCGGTCGCCGCGAGCCGCCGTCTTCAGAGGCGGCTCGCGCGCGCAACCGACCCCACATGCGAGACGCAACGAGCGACGTCGCGGTCGTCGTCATCCCTGCCCGGTATGGATCGACACGGCTGCCGGGAAAACCCGTGGCCGATATCGGCGGTCGCCCCCTCATCGATCACGTCTGGAGACGCGCCTGCCTGGCCAGGCTCCCGGAACGAGTGCTGATCGCCACCGACGACGAACGCGTCCGTCGCGCGCTGCCGTCCGAGGCCGAAATCGTCATGACCTCCGCCGATCACCCGACCGGAAGCGACCGGGTTGGCGAGGCGGTCGCGCACGTGGCGTGCGGCATAGTGGTCAACGTGCAGGGCGACCTGCCGCTTCTCGACCCGACCCTGATCGACGAGCTGATCTCGATGCTGCGCGCCGATCGCGACCTCGGCATGGCCACCGCGGCGGTGCCGATACGCAGTGCCGAGGAACTGCGCAATCCGTCGGTGGTCAAGCTGGTGTGCGACCGTCGCGGCCGCGCGCTGTATTTTTCGCGGGCGCCGATCCCCTACAGCCGCGACGACCCCGGCCAGCCCCACGGCGCCTACCGCCATGTGGGCATCTACGCGTTCCGCCGCGCGGTGCTGTGCCAGTTCACGGCACTGACACCGACGTCGCTCGAGCGGACGGAAAATCTCGAGCAGTTGCGCGCCATCGAGAACGGCATTGTAATCGGCGTCGTGCGTCGCGCCGAGAGCGTGCCCTTGGAAGTCGATACCCCCGAAGATCTAGTCGAGGCCCGCCGAGTGCTGGCCGCCATGGAGGCACGACATCGTGAGTGAAAGCAGAGCCACCAAGTACATATTCGTTACCGGCGGCGTGGTCTCCGCGCTCGGCAAGGGCTTGGCATCGGCGTCGATGGGAGCCCTCCTGGAAAGCTCGGGCCTCAAGGTCTCGATGCTCAAGATGGACCCGTACATCAACGTCGACCCGGGCACGATGAGTCCTTTCCAGCACGGCGAGGTGTACGTCACCGACGACGGCTACGAGGCCGACCTCGACCTGGGTCACTACGAACGCTTCGTGTCCACCGTGATGGGGCGGCGCAACAACGTCACCACCGGCTCGGTCTACTACGAGGTGATCAAGAAAGAGCGCCGGGGCGATTACCTGGGCGCCACCGTGCAGGTGATCCCGCACATCACCGACGAGATCAAGAACCGCATCCGCGCGGCAGCCGAAGGCGTCGACCTGCTGATCGGCGAGGTCGGCGGCACCGTCGGCGATATCGAGAGCCTGCCGTTCCTCGAAGCGATCCGTCAGATGCGTGCGGAGGCCGGCGCCGACAACGTCCTGTACGTGCACCTGACGCTGGTGCCGTACATAAGCGCGGCCGGCGAGATCAAGACCAAGCCGACCCAGCACAGCGTCAAGGAACTGGCCGGCCTGGGCATCCAGCCCGACATCCTGCTGCTGCGCTGCGACCGCCCGCTCGGCGACGCGGTAAAGGCCAAGGTCGCGCTGTTCTGCAACGTCGACCAGAAGTCGGTCATCGAAGCCCGCGACGTCGACTGCATCTACAAGCTGCCGCTGGCGCTCCAGGAGCAGGGCCTCCACAACCGAATCACCGAGAAGCTGAAGATCTGGACCGGTGCGCCCAAGCTGATGGCCTGGGAACGCGTCGTACACACCCTCGAGAATACGAAAGAACGCGTGCGCGTGGCGATGGTGGGCAAGTACGTCGACCTGGCCGACTCGTACAAGTCGCTCAACGAATCTCTGGTGCACGGCGGCATCGCCAACGAGTGCGCCGTGGAGATCGTCCACGTCGATTCCGAGGAAGTGGAGGCCAAGGGCATCACGGCCGAAATCCTCGGCGCCGACGCGATACTGGTACCGATGGGTTTCGGCGAACGCGGCACCGAGGGAAAGATCCGCACGGTGCAGTACGCGCGCGAGAACGGCATCCCGTTCCTCGGCATCTGCTACGGGATGCAGATGGCGGTGATCGAGTTCGCCCGCAACGTCTGCGGAATGGAAGGCGCCAACACTACAGAGTGTGCACCGCAATCCAAGTACCCGGTGATCGACCTGATGATCGAACAGAAGGCGCTGGCCGAAAAAGGCGGCACGATGCGCCTGGGTGCTTACCCGTGCTCGATCAAGGAAGGCACGCTGGCCCACCGCGTCTACGGCAAACGCAAGATCAGCGAGCGACACCGCCACCGCTACGAGTTCAACACCGCCTACCGCGATGCGATCGAGAAGGGCGGCATGGTGCTCAGCGGGGCTTCACCTGACGGCAGTCTGATCGAGATAGTCGAGCTCCCGAATCATCCCTGGTTCCTGGCCTGCCAGTTCCACCCCGAGTTCAAGTCCAAGCCGCTCGATCCGCATCCGCTGTTCAAGGGCTTCATCCGCGCGGCCTTCCAGCAGAAGCAGCAGCGCCGGGAAACGCCTCCGCTAAAGGGCTTGCGCGTCGTCGGCTCCGTCGAGCCGCAGGGCTGACCATCCCTTGGACGTGGTCCCGTTTTCGATCGGTGAAGGAACGCGGGCCGTCCGCGCAGGCGGCGGTGCGCTGTTCCTGATCGCCGGCCCCTGCGTAATCGAGTCGCGCGACTCGGTGATGCGCCACGGCGAGAAGCTGGCCCGCATCAGCGACGCGGTCGGCATACCGATCATCTTCAAGGCATCGTGGGACAAGGCCAACCGAACCTCGCACACTTCGTTTCGTGGCCTCGGTCTGGACCAGGGCCTGGCGCTGCTTGCCGAGGTGCGCGCGGCCAGCGGCCTGCCGGTGCTGACCGACGTCCACGAGACCGTGCAGGTGGCGCCGACCGCCGAAGTAGCCGACGTGCTGCAGATTCCGTCGTTGCTGTGCCGCCAGACCGATCTCGTGCAGGCAGCGGCGGCAAGCGGCAAGCCGGTCAACATCAAGAAGGGGCAATTCCTGGCGCCGCGCGACATGCACCACGTACTTGCGAAGGCCCGCGAGGCCGGCGGCGCCAAGGTGCTGCTCACCGAGCGCGGCACGACTTTCGGCTACGGAAGTCTCGTCAACGACTTCCGCTCGCTGCCGATCATGCGCGAACTGGGAGCACCGGTAGTCTTCGATGCCACGCACTCGGTGCAGCTTCCCGGGGGTGCCGGCGACAAGTCGGCCGGCGAGCGTCACTTCATCGCGCCGCTGGCGCGCGCGGCGGTAGCCGTGGGAATTGACGGGCTCTTCATGGAGGTGCACGAGAATCCAGAGGTCGCGCTCAGCGACGGCCCCAACTCGCTCCCGCTATCCGAGTTGCCGGCGCTGCTCGAGCGCCTGCTGGCCATTCACGACGCGGGCGCCCGGCCTCTGCGATGAAACGCAGCATCGACCCCGACTCGGCCCTACAGATCGCCCGCCGCGTGCTCCGCATCGAGCGGGACGCGCTCGAGGAAATCAGCGGACGCCTCGGCGAGGGCTTCGCCCGCGCCGTCGACCTGGTGCTCGCGTGCGACGGCCGCGTGGTCGTCACCGGCGTGGGCAAGTCGGGGCAGATATGCCGCAAGATCGCCGCCACGCTGTCGTCGACCGGAACTTCGTCGTTCTTCCTGCACGCCGGCGAGGCCGTGCATGGCGACCTCGGCATGTTCGCGCGCGGCGACGTCTGCATAGCGATCTCGTACAGCGGCTGCACCCAGGAGGTGCTCGCACTACTCCCGGGCGTCAAGCGCATCGGGCTGCCGCTGATCGCGATCACCGGCGACGCCGACTCGGCGCTGGCCAAGGCCGCCGACGCGGTGCTCGACGTGCGCGTCACTGCAGAGGCATGTCCGCTCAGCCAGGCTCCCACTGCCAGCACCACGGCGACGCTGGCGATGGGAGATGCGCTGGCCGTGGCGGTACTGGAGGCCAAAGGCTTCACCGACCGCGACTTCGCGATGCTGCATCCGGGCGGAACGCTGGGACGCAAGCTGATGCGCGTCGAAGACGTGATGCGCCCGCGCGCCGCCGTTCCGCTGGTCGGCGACGACACACCGGTACTGGATGCCTTGCGCAAGATCACCGATGGAGGCCTCGGCACCGCCGGCATCGTCGATTCCGGCGGTGCGCTGGTGGGCGTGATCACCGACGGCGACATCCGGCGCGCGGTGCTGCGCGTCGGAGACCTCTCGCCGCTGTCGGCCGGCGACGTGATGACACGAAATCCGAAGACCGTGGCGGCCGACGCGCTTGCCGAAGAGGCGCTGGCGACCATGGAGCGCCACCAGATCACCTCGTTGTTCATTCTGGAGGGAGCCAGCCGCCGCCCGCTCGGAATCCTCCACCTGCACGATCTGCTCAAGGCGGGTGTGGTTTGAGCCCGGACCCTCTTCACCGACCGCCGCAAGCACAGGTCCTCGAATGAGTCGCCGCGCCTGGCGCATCGTTCTGGGCGTGGCCCTGTTCGCCGCTTTCGCGATGGTGGCGCTCAACCTGGGCAGGCGCGGCTCGCTCGAGTCGATGCTCGATTCCTCGCGCTTCGCGATGGAGAACCTGCCCGAACTCCTGCAGCGCATCCGTAACTTCGACCGCGTCATCACCCGCGAAGGACGCAAGGTGCTGCAGGTGTCGGCGAAAGAAGCGAGCTACTTCAAGAACGATCGTGCGGTCGAGATAGTCGAACCGCGAGTGGTCTTCTACGAGAAGGGAGAGGTCACCGGCGAAGTTTCGGCGGAGCGAGGGCGACTCTACCTGGACGGCACCGACGTGCAGGCCGTCGAGGTCACGGGCACCGTGCGGTTCGAACTCGGCCGGCTGCGCCTCACGGCCGAGAATCTCTCCTACGATCGCGCCGCCAACCACATCCTGGTCAGGGGAACCGCCCGAATCGACGCGGCCGAACTGACACTGTCCGGTACAGACCTCAGCATAGACATGGTAGAACGCAGCGGCGTCATGAACGGCAATGTCCACATGGTCCTGCGCGCAACCCCGGGAGAGGCGCAATGAAACGGCGGCATCTGCGGCTGTGGCTCGGTATCGCGTGCGTGATCGCAGCCGGCGCCACCCGCGCGGCTGCCGAGGAAACGGTCAAGAAGACCGAAGACGTCCTGTCGTCGGTGGCCGGCATAGCGCGCAATCTCGAGCTCGCCGACGTGCCGTCGCCGATCGACGTCACCGCCGATCGGCTCGAGTTCGACTACAACAAGGGCGTGCTGCGCTACAGCGGCAACGTGCGCATCGAGCACGCCGGAGCCACCATCCGCGCGCAGCAGATCGAGATTTCCTTCGAGACCGAGGGCAAGCGCGCTCTCCAGAAGATCATCGCGCGCGGAGGCGTCGAGGTGCTTCGCGGAAAGGAAACGGCCCGCGGCGAAGTCGCCGAATACGACCCGAGGGCGGCTACCATCGTGCTCTCGCAGAACGCGCGACTGGGTTCGGGCCCGAACTCGCTCAGCGGAGAACGCGTAGTGGTCTACCTGCAAGAGGGGCGCGCGACGGTCCAGGGCGGACCGGCGGCCGCGGCCGCCGAGGGCAGCGGCGCTGCTCGAGGATCCGCAGGCGCGGCGCCTCCAGGCCGCGTCAGAGTCGTCATCATGCCCGATTCGATCAAGTCCAAGGACGACCCCAAGAGGGAGGGCGCCGGCCGCAGCGCCGAGGACAAGAACCCGTGAGTACCGTAGTCCTGAGCGCCGAGGGCCTGGTCAAGCGCTACGGCGGCCGCACCGTGGTCGACCACTTGTCCGTCCACGTGGCGCGCGGCGAGGTGGTGGGACTGCTCGGCCCCAACGGCGCCGGCAAGACCACCACCTTCCATATGGTCGTAGGGTTCGAGCGACCCGACGAGGGCGCCGTCCGCCTCGGGGACCACACCCTTTCCGAGTTGCCGATGTACGAAAGAGCCAGGGCCGGAATCGGCTATCTTCCCCAGGAGCCTTCGGTATTTCGACGCCTCAGCGTCGAGGACAATCTGTTGGCCATCCTGGAGACGCTCGACCTCGACGCCGCCCAGCGCAGCGAGCGCCTCGAGGCGCTGCTCGAGGAACTCGGCGTCAGCCACGTGCGCAAGAGCATGGGCGCGTCGCTGTCGGGGGGCGAGCGCCGCCGTGTCGAAATCGCCCGCGCCCTGGTGATTTCCCCCCAGTTCATGCTGCTCGACGAACCCTTCGCCGGAGTCGATCCGATCGCCGTCCTGGACATCCAGAGCATCATCGACCAGCTCAAGCAGCGCGGGATCGGAATCCTGATCACCGACCACAACGTCCGCGAGACCCTCGGCATCTGCGACCGGGCCTACATCCTGAACGAAGGTCGCATTCTGGAGGAGGGAACCCCCGAGTACATTGCCTCCAGCCGCCAGGCCCGCGAGATTTACTTGGGCGAGCGCTTTCACCTCTAGCAAGAATCGGGCAAAAGACTCCCGGACAAACCGGTTCGGGACCGGTCGCTGATGGCGCTCGAACAACGACTACAGCTCAAGCAGAGCCTGCAACTGAGGATGACTCCTCAGTTGCGGCAGGCGATCAAGATCCTTCAGCTCTCGCGCCCCGAGCTCGAGAGCATGATCACCGACGAGCTTTGCCAGAACCCCGTCCTCGAAGAATCCGCCGAGCTGACAGTCGATCGCGACCTCGAACTGAGAAGCGGCGATCCCGAGGTCGGCGAGAGCGAGGCCGGCGAACCCACGATCCAGGACCACGAACCCGAAGCCGTCGAGCAGGTCGGACAGGTCGAACTCGAAGAGTACCTCGACCGTCATTCGGGCGACATCCACGGCTCCGTCGGCGCCGGCTCGGATCGCGACGACAATCGCGACCGCCTCTTCGAGAACGCCACCGCCATCGCCGACTCGCTGACCGACGCGCTCATGGATCAGCTCGCGCTGCTGATGATGAGCGACGAAGAGCGACGCATCGCAACCATGATCGTCGGCAACCTCGACGAAGACGGTTATCTCACCGGCAACGTCGAGGAGATCGCTTTCGCCGCCGGCGTCGCTCTCGAAGCCGTTGAAGAAGCCAGGGAGATCGTCCAGGAACTCGAGCCGCCGGGCTGCGGCAGCATCGACCTTCGCGAGTGCCTGCTCGTCCAGCTTCGTCTGATCGGATACGAAGCCGACGACTACGTGGTGCAGGTGGTCGACCGCTACCTGAAGGAACTGGAATCACAGAAGTACGACAAGATCGCGCGCGATCTCGGTACCGAGCCGGCCGAAATAATCGAAGCCCATCGCATCATCCGAACGCTCGACCCCAAGCCGGGGCACAATTTCGGTGCGTCGGATACCCGTTACATCACCCCCGACGCCTACATCGTCAAACTCGACGATGAATTCCAGGTAACGCTGAACGACGACGGGATCCCCTCCCTGCAAGTGAGTCCCTACTACCGCGAGATGCTGAAGACGCCCGCCGTGCAGATCAACGACGCCGGCGAAGCGAAGGGCTATCTGCAGGACAAGGTCCGCTCGGCGATGTGGCTCATCAAGTCGATCGAGCAGCGCCAGCGCACGCTGCGCAAGGTGGTGGAGAGCATCGTGCGCTTCCAGCATGAATTTCTCGTCCACGGAGTCAGCCAGCTTCGACCCATGGTCCTCAAGGACGTCGCAGCCGACATCGGAATGCACGAGTCGACCGTGAGCCGTGCGACTTCTGGCAAGTACGTACACACGCCACAGGGTCTGTTCGAATTGAAGTGGTTCTTTACCAGTAGTCTGCACAGCACAGATGGGGGGGACGACGTCTCGTCGGAAAGCGTCAAGCGGAAGATAGAAGCCATCATTCAAAACGAGAGCCCGAGACAGCCTTTCAGCGATCAATACATCTGCGAGAAGCTGTCGACGGAAAACATTGACATCGCGCGCCGTACGGTAGCGAAATATCGCGAAAGCTTGGGAATTCTGCCTTCGTCCAAGCGCAGGCGCGTCGTTGCGCTCGACTGAAAGTCAGGTCGAGTCATCGATCGTGTATCGGACGGCACGCCACCCGAGACGACGCGGCACGCGAAGACGTCCTGCCGCACTGAGGAATTGATCGTGGAAGTATCAGTAACGTTTCGTCACATGGACGCAAGTGATCCGCTTCGCAGCTATGCATCCGACAAAGTGGAGAAAGTCGCCAGCAAGTATCTGAAGAACGCCGTCGAGGCCCATGTCATCCTCTCGGCCCGCAAGAACCGCCACAAGCACGGCGCCGAAATCAACATCCACGCTTCGCACTTCGTCATCTCGGCGCACGCCGATCTCGACGACATGTACGCCGCGATCGACACCGCGGTCGACAAAGTCGAGGCCCAGCTCCGCAAGCACAAAGACCGTATCAACGACCGCAAGGGCCGCACCGGCACGCCGGCAGCGGCGACCATGGTCCCGGTCGACGTTCTGACCAGCCACGACGACGAAGGTGGCCCTCGAGTCATCGAGACCGCGTCGCTTCCGGCCAAGCCGTTGTCGGTCGAGGACGCCGTGCTCCAGTTGGATCTCCACCACAGCGAGTTCCTGGTATTCCGCAACGCTTCGACGAACTCGATCAGCGTGGTGTACCGGCGTAGAGACGGCAACTACGGGCTCATCGTTCCCAACGTCTGAGGCACGCCTGGTGCGGTTGGCGACGATCCTCGAGCCCGGCTGCGTCGTGCTCGACCTGCACGGCGGCAGCAAGCGCGAGGCACTCGCCCAACTGGCCGCGTCGATCGCGAGCATGCGCAGCGACATCGACGCGGCCGACCTGCTGGACGCGCTGGTCAAGCGCGAAGAAGCGAGCAGCACGGCGATCGCCGACGGCATCGCGATTCCCCACGCAAAGGTGCAACAGGGCGCTACCGTCATCTCGTGCTTCGGGCGTTCGCGAGCGGGCATCGACTTCGAGTCGGTCGACGGGCGGCCCACCCAGTTGTTCTTCGTGCTGGTATCGCCGACCGCCGACCCTTCGCTCCACGTGCGGTGGCTCGCGCACATAGCCGGCCTGCTCGGCAACCCGGCCGTACGCAAGGCGCTGCTGGATGCGGCAACGGCTGAGGAAGTGCTCGAAGTCCTCGCCCGAGAAGAGAGCGCGCGCGAGGCCAGGGCGTGAGCGAACCGCTGGCGAGCATGTCGGCGGTCGACGTCGTGGTGGTGACGGGCATGTCCGGGTCCGGGCGCTCCACCGCCATCCACGCACTCGAGGACGCGGGCTACTACTGCATCGACAATCTACCTTCGGCGCTGGTCGCCCAGTTCGTCGCACTGTGCGCCGACGCTCGCGTAGGCAAGCCCAAGGTCGGACTCGGCATGGACGTGCGCGACGCGACGTACGTAGAGACCTGGCCGAGCCTGCGAAAGGCGCTGGAAAAAGCCGGCCATACCGTCACCGTCGTCTACCTGGACTCGACCGACGACGTGCTGGTGCGCCGCTACTCGGAGACCCGGCGCGTCCACCCGCTCGGTGCCGGACGCGACCTGCCCGACGCTATCGGCGCGGAACGGACCCTGCTGGCGCCGATGGAGCTGGCCGCCGACCTGGTACTGGACACCAGCGCCATGACTGTCCACGATCTGAAGAAGAGACTTCACCGGCTCGTGGAGGGCAGCGCCGCCTACGTCGGCCCCTCGGTTACGCTCAAGAGTTTCGGGTTCAAGTTCGGCGTGCTCGGCGACGCGGACATGATCCTGGACGTGCGCTTCCTGCCCAACCCTCATTTCGTCGATACGCTCCGCCCGCGCAGCGGCCGCGACAAGGCGGTCGCGGATTTCGTGCTCCAACGCGACGTGACGCGCGACTTTCTCGACCGCGTGATGAACCTTCTGGAGTTCGTCCTGCCGCTCTACGCCGAGGAAGCCCGTGCCTACCTCACCATAGCCTTCGGTTGCACGGGAGGGCGTCACCGCTCGGTGACTCTGGCAGAAGAAGTCGGCCGGCGCCTGAGGCAGCATGGGGTATCGGTCACGATCCGTCATCGCGACATCGACAGAGAGGCCGCATGAGCCAGCTAGCGACCGCCGAGTTCGTCGTCAGTAACCAGCTCGGCCTGCACGTCCGGGCCGCAGCGATGGTGGTGCGCACCGTCCAGCCCTACCAGAGCAAGGTGACCATCCGCACCGATGGCGGGATGGCCGATGCCAGCAGCGTACTCGACCTGCTGACGCTGTCGGCAAGCAAGGGCACCACCATCGTGGTCCGCGCCGAAGGACCAGACGCCGAGGCGGCGGTGGCGGCTCTGGGAAACCTCATTACCCGGAACTTCGCCGAGTAAACCGTCGTTTGACCCCCGTCTCCGGGCCTTGTAGCTATTCGCGCCATGCCCGCCGACGAGTTCATTTTTACCTCGGAGTCCGTCTCCGAAGGCCACCCCGACAAAGTTTGCGACCAGATCTCCGACGCCGTGCTCGACGCACATCTGAGCGGGGATCCGAATAGCCGCGTCGCATGCGAAACGCTGTGCGCCACCAATCTCGTGGTGATGGCTGGTGAGATCACCAGCGACCAGAAGGTGGATTACCGGCAAGTCGCCCTCGACGTCGTCCGCGACATCGGTTACGTCGGCACCGAGGGCTTCGACGCCGACTCCAAAGACTTGGAGATCTTGACTCGCCTGGTGCGGCAGTCTCAGGACATCTCTCAGGGCGTCACCGTCGGCCAGGGCCTTCACGAAGAACAAGGCGCCGGCGACCAGGGCCTGATGTTCGGCTATGCGTGCGACCAGACCCCGGAACTGATGCCGCTACCGATCTCGCTCTCGCACCGGCTCGTGGCGCACCTGGCGGAGCTTCGCCACACCGGCAAGATTCCGTACCTGCGACCCGACTCCAAGAGTCAGGTCAGCGTCGAATATCGCGACGGACGCCCGGTGCGTGTCGCCACCGTGGTGATCTCGACCCAGCACAGAGAGTCGGCAACGCTGGAGCAGATCACCGCTGACGTGATGGCCCAGGTCATCAAGCCGGTCATCCCCGCGCACCTGCTCGACAGCGAAACGGTCTACCACGTCAATCCCACCGGACGTTTCGTGGTCGGTGGACCTTCGGGTGACTCGGGCCTGACCGGTCGCAAGATCATCGTCGATACCTACGGCGGCTGGGGCCGCCACGGGGGCGGAGCCTTCTCGGGAAAGGACCCCTCGAAGGTCGACCGCTCGGCGGCCTACATGGCGCGCTACCTCGCCAAGAACGTGGTAGCTGCCGGCGTGGCAAGAGCCTGCGAAGTACAACTCGCCTACGCGATCGGCGTGGCTCGACCGGTATCGGTACACGTCGATACCTTCGGCACGAGCAAGACGCCGGCCGCGACTCTGGCACAGAAGCTGAGGAACGAAGTCGATCTTCGCCCGGCTTCAATCATCGAGCACTTCAAGCTCAAGCGTCCGATCTACCGGCAGACAGCAGCTTACGGGCATTTCGGGCGCATTGCGGTCGACGGTTACTTCCCCTGGGAAGCCACCGACCTGGCGGCCAAGCTCGCCTGAAACCGCGAGGCGTCTTCGCCTCTCCAGCTTGCGCATCGCTCTCGGTCTCGCCGGCCCGGGGAGACCGCCGTCACATCCACCGTACGGGCCGCTTCGAAGGGAGCCACCGGTGGCCTGCCGCAATTGACGTTACATAAAGATATCCGTATCTGTCCATACCACTACAACGGCGGCGGCTCGCGGCGCCCGCCTTTCAGAGGAAGCACAAATCATGTCCACGCAGACGGCTCCCAAGCCGAACCAGGATTTCTTCGTTGCCGATCTTTCGTTGGCGGGCTGGGGCCGCAAGGAGATCGCCATCGCCCAAACCGAGATGCCCGGGCTGATGGCGCTTCGCGAGGAGTACGCGGCGAGCAAGCCGCTGGCCGGCGCACGGGTGGCCGGCTCGTTGCACATGACCATCCAGACCGCGGTGCTGATCGAGACCCTGGTCGAACTCGGCGCCGACGTGCGCTGGGCCTCGTGCAACATCTTTTCGACCCAGGACCACGCTGCGGCGGCGATCGCCGAGCGCGGCGTTCCGGTCTTCGCCTACAAAGGCGAGAGCCTGGAAGAGTACTGGGACTTCAGCCACCGCATCATGGAGTGGAGTGACGGCGGTACCCCCAACATGATTCTCGACGACGGCGGCGATGCCACGCTGCTCGTCATCCTGGGTTCCAAGGCCGAGACCGATCGCTCCGTTCTCGACAACCCCGGCAGCGAGGAAGAGACCGTCCTGTTCGCCTCTATCCGAAAGCGCCTGGCCTCCGACCCGAAATTCTATTCGAAGATCCGCGCCAACATCCGCGGCGTGACCGAGGAGACCACCACCGGAGTGCACCGCCTCTACGAGATGCAGAAGAGGGGCGACCTGCCGTTCCCGGCGATCAACGTCAACGACTCGGTGACCAAGAGCAAGTTCGACAACCTCTACGGCTGCCGCGAGTCGCTGGTCGACGGCATCAAGCGCGCCACCGACGTGATGATGGCGGGCAAGATCGCCGTGGTCTGCGGCTACGGCGACGTAGGCAAAGGCTGTGCGCAGTCGCTGCGCGGGCTGGGTTGCAGGGTGTGGGTCACCGAAATCGATCCGATCTGTGCGCTGCAAGCTGCGATGGAGGGCTATCGCGTAGTCACCATGGATGATGCCTGCAAGCAGGGCGACATCTTTGTCACCGCCACCGGCAACGTGCACGTGATCAATCACGCGCACATGCGCGCCATGAAACACGAGGCGATCGTGTGCAACATCGGTCACTTCGACAGCGAGATCGACGTGGCCGGGCTGAAGTCCTACCGGTGGGAGAACATAAAGCCTCAGGTCGACCACATCATCTTCCCCGACGGCAAGCGCATCATCCTGCTGGCAGAAGGCCGCCTGGTGAACCTCGGCTGTGCCACCGGCCACCCGAGCTTCGTGATGTCGAACTCGTTCACCAACCAGGTGCTCGCACAGATGGAGTTGTGGCAACGGCCGGGCAACTACCAGAAGGAAGTCTACGTGCTTCCCAAGCATCTGGACGAGCAGGTCGCACGGCTGCACCTGAAGAAGATCGGCGCAAAGCTGACGCGACTGACCGATCGGCAGGCGGCCTACATCGGCGTGACGGCGGACGGACCGTTCAAGCCCGATCGATACCGCTACTAGCTCGGGACGACCTCGATGCGACGGCTCCATGCGCGCCTTGCTACCGGCGGCGGCGAAGTGCCGTCTCCTCGAGCATAGGAAGGCGGGCGCGACGCGATGGACGCTCTGCTGGCCGGCCTGAGAGCTGTCGCCGAGTCTACGAGGCTGCGCCTGCTGGCGATACTGGCCGGCGGCGAGCTGACCGTCTCGGAGATCACGCGCGTGATGCATCAGAGTCAGCCGCGCGTGAGCCGGCATCTCAAGCTGCTGTGCGATGCGGGGTTGCTCGAACGCTCGCGCGAAGGCGCCTGGGCTTTCTATCGTGTGGCCCGCAGCAGCCACGGTGGCGGACTCGCCGCGGCACTGCTCGAGTTGTTACCCGAGGACGATGCCGGGCTGGCCCGTGACCGCGAGCGTCTGGCCTTGGTGCGCAGCGAGCGCGCCGAGCGCGCTGCGGCGTACTTTCGTGAGAACGCCGAGAGATGGGACAGCATTCGCGATCTGCATGTCGGCGAAACCGCGGTGGAGCAGGCGATGCTGGAGGCTGCGGGTGCGGGCGAGTTGCCCGTGCTCGGCGACCTCGTCGATCTCGGTACCGGAACCGGCCGTGTGCTCGAACTCTTCTCGCCGCGCGTCGGCCGCGGCACCGGCATCGATTCGAGCCGCGAGATGCTCAATGTCGCCCGCGCCAACCTGGGCGCCCGCGGCATCGTCAACTGCCAGGTGCGTTTGGGCGACCTCTACGACGTTCCTATGGAAAGCGGCTGCGCCGACGTCGTCACGCTTCACCACGTCCTCCACTTTCTGGACGATCCCGCGGCCGCGATTCGCGAGGGTGCGCGTCTGCTGCGCCCGCGCGGGCGCTTGCTGGTAGTCGATTTCGCCCCTCACGCCCTGGACTTCCTTCGCACCGAGCACGCCCACCGACGTCTCGGGCTCGCCGACGAGGAGATGGAGAGCTGGTGCAAGAGCGCCGGCCTGGCCACATGCGAGGTCCGGCATCTCGAGTCGACCGGCGCCAACTCCCACGAAACGCTGACGGTGTCGTTGTGGACGGCGACGCGCTGAGGCACACGCGCACGCGCGACAGCACGACCCGCATATTTCGAGCGAAGAGCACCGAAGGTTGGTTCCTGCCTCTCCCGCCTCTTGTCAAAGTCGGGGCAGGAATGTTACGTGAGCGGTCGTCCCGCCGAGCGCCGCGAGCCCTTGGGGACACCACCAAGACCCGACGAGTTCCCCGGCACTCGCGGGTCATAACGACGGTCGACATTCAAAGTCCGGACCGAAATGGAGGGATCGATGCACAAGCTGATTCGAAGTGCGGCCGGCGCCGCGATGATGATGGTACTGGGTGCAGCGGTTGCGTTGGCCGCACCGACGCCCGAGCAGAAGTGCCAACAATCGAAGTTGAAGGCGCACGGCAAGCTTCTCTCCTGCCTCGCGACCAACGAGGCGGGAATGATCGGCGGCAAGGACGACGCGTCGGCCACCTGCCAGTCGAAATTCACCACCGCGATCGGGAAGGCCGATACCAAGGCGGCGGCCGCCTCCGCATCGTGCCGCATTCTAGACAACGGCAACGGCACCTTGAGCGACCTGAACACCGGGCTGATGTGGGAACAGAAGGACGGATCTGGTGGCGGGCCCAACTTCACCGATCCGCACGATGTGGACAACCAGTACCAATGGAGCAGCAGCGGAACCATTCCCGACGGCGATACGTTCACGGACTTCCTTGCCCAGCTCAATGGCGGCACTACCTCCGATGGCACGACTACCACCGGTTGCTACGCCGGGCGCTGTGACTGGCGACTGCCGACCACCGAGGAACTGCTCGCCCTCGGCATTGTCGGCGCTGCATTCCAGCCCGACGCCGGCTCGTATCACTGGTCAGCCTCTACCGACGAGACCGTCCCGGCGAACGCGTGGATCGTGAGCACCGGCGGGGGGCTCCCGAACTTCGATCCCAAGACGACCGCCTATCCCGTGCGTGCGGTTCGTTCGGGCCCGTAACTGGTTCGTCGCGTATTCAGTAGTTTTCCATCGACCTGGGTCGACTCCGGCGGATGACACGATTTCGGCTGTTTGGCGCGAGTTTCTTAAGAGGTTCGGCCTCGAGGAAACGACGGACACCCGCCGGTTGCCCGCCTGGCATCGTCTTCGTATAAGGCGCCGTGCCACTGATCGCTCCCTCGATTCTCTCGGCGGATTTCGGTCGTCTCGGCGACGAAGTGAAGGCCGTGGCCGCCGCCGGTGCCGACTGGATCCACATAGACGTGATGGACGGACACTTCGTCGACAATCTGACGATCGGTCCGGTTGTCGTCGCCGGCATCCGCGATCTGACCACGCTGCCGCTCGACGTGCATCTGATGATCGAGGAGCCCGAGAAATACGCACCGCGTTTTCTCGAAGCGCTGCATCGCAGCGATGGTAAGCACGCCGAGCGTTACGTTTCGGTGCACTGGGAAGTGGTCGGCAGCGTGGCCGGCGCCGAGCGCGCGTTTCGCATCATCGAACAGCACGGCGCCAGACCCGGCATCGTCATCAACCCCGGTACCGCGGTGGACGGCGTATTGCCGCTGGTCGAACGTGCGGCGCTGATCCTGGTGATGAGCGTCGAGCCGGGCTGGGGAGGACAGCCTTTCGACGAGTCCTCGCTTCCAAAGCTGCGTGCGCTTGCCGAAGCCAGGGCCCGGTGCGGCAGTTCGTGCCTGCTCGAGATCGACGGAGGCATCAGCGCCGAGACGGCGCCGCAACGCCCGGTATCTACCGCGACCGCCGCCGCGCAGGCCGGTGCCGACGTGCTGGTGGCTGGCTCGGCGGTGTTTCGCAGCAAGAACTACACGGCGACTATCGCCGCCCTTCGCGGCGGCCCGGAATAGGTTTCCCGGCCCCCGGACGGCGCGCCGTCAGCACCCTCGCGCGCGCCGCTGCAGGGCGCGTGGTCGGCACGGCCGCGCGTTGTCGCGCCGTCGCTCGGGGCTGCCCGCGGGCTTCGCTTTCCTGCCCTGCCGTGTTATTCGGTCCGGTCTTTCAGGAATCCCGAATCGGGGTGTAGCTCAGCCTGGTAGAGCACTGCGTTCGGGACGCAGGAGCCGGAGGTTCAAATCCTCTCACCCCGACCACTTTTCCTCCCGATGATGCCTACCCGCGTTGCCGCGTGATTTACGGCCCCAACCTCGGCTGCCTGCTGTTTCTACTGCTGATTCTGGCCGTAGGGGGCGGGCCGCTGCTGATCGGCCTGGCCCGCCTGGCGCTGTTCTTCGCGGTGTTCACCATGGCGGCGGCGGCCATCGGCAGTTGGTGGCTGCGGCGCCACGCGGTGCGCCTGTACACCAGCAGCCAGTCCGAGCGCCACAACCGCTACGTCGAAACGCTGGTATCGCTGCTGGTGCGGCTTGCCCAGGTCGACGGCCCGCTGGATCGCCGCGAGGTGACGGTGATCCGCCATTTCTTCGAGCGCGACCTTGGATATCAGGCAGAGCGCCTGCTGTGGGTCCGCGATCTCATCAAGGAGGCACAGACCTCCACCGAATCGGTGGCGGAGCTTTGCGAGAGACTGGTCGGCGACTTCGACTTCCAGGCGCGCCTGATCACGATCGAGGTGCTGACGCGCGTAGCCCAGGCCGATGGCGACGTGAGCCCAGCCGAAGCGGCCTTCCTCGAGGAAGTCGCTCAGCGTCTCGGGCTCGGACCGTTCATGCGGGGCTTTGGCCGGCGGGGCCGCTTCGAGGAGACACGAGGCTTCGGCACCATGCCTCGCGAATCGACCGCAGACGCCCTGGCCGTACTCGGCCTGGAGCCGGGGGCCGGCGCCGACGAGATCAAGCAGGCTTGGCGACGCCTGTCGATGGAGAACCATCCGGACCGTGTCACACACCTTGGCGAGGAGTTCCGGCGCGTGGCGGAAGAGCGCATGCGGCGCATCAACGCCGCCTACGACGTGCTGAAGTCGGTGGGTATGGTCACGTGACGAGTCTGCCCACATGCCGTGCAGTGCCGTGTTTAGAGGCAGAGCGACGCTAAGATAGAGCCGTATTTGCAGGGAAATCGCCGGCATTCGCTGGCACTGCAATTGCAAGAAGCATATCCAGGCAAGGCCATAAGTCGCACTTATTGCCTCGGCGCTCCGCTTCACCCGGCCTGGTTCGGGCGTGGAGAATGCGGTCCGAAGAGGGATTGCTGCGCACGGCAGCCGTGAAATTGGCAAGGAGAATTGACGCCATGAAGAAGGTCGAAGCAATCATCAAACCGTTCAAACTCGACGAGGTGAAGGAGGCGCTCGGCGGAGTCGGCATCCAGGGAATCACCGTCAGCGAGGTCAAGGGGTTCGGGCGCCAGCGCGGGCACACCGAGCTGTACCGCGGCGCCGAGTACGTCGTCGACTTCCTGCCCAAGGTGAAGCTCGAAATCATCGTCAGGGACGATCAGGTGGAACCGGTCATCGAAGCCATCACCAACGCGGCCCGTACCGGCCGCATCGGCGACGGCAAGATCTTCGTCACCACGGTCCACGAAGTGGTCCGCATCCGTACCGGTGAGACGGGAGAGGCGGCGCTGTAGCGAGAAGCGCCGCCGTCAGGTCAGTGGATTCGCACTCGCAACGAACGTAGCTATCACAAAGTTCGCGCAATGTTTGCCGCAAAGTTCGCCGCAACCTATTCCGCGATGTTTTCGCAACGCAGCCAGCGCGACGTAGACATCGAATCGTCAGCACCAGAGGAGGACCATAACCAATGACAGCGAAGGAAGCCCTGAAGTTCGCCAAAGAGAACCACGCCGAAGTGGTGGACTTCAAGTTCTGTGATCTGCTGGGAACCTGGCAGCACTTCAGCATACCGATAAGCGAGTTCGAAGAAGAGATCTTCGAAGAGGGTCTGGGATTCGACGGCTCGTCGATCCGCGGCTGGAAGGCGATCAACGCCTCCGACATGCTGGTGATCCCCGAAGCCAAGACCGTACGCATGGACCCGTTCATGGAGCGGCCCACGCTTTCGGTGATCTGCGACATCGAAGACCCTCTGACCCGCGAACGTTACTCGCGCGACCCGCGCAACATCGCGCGCAAAGCCGCCGAATTCCTGCGTTCGACCGGCCTGGCCGATACCGCGTTCTTCGGACCCGAGCCCGAGTTCTTCATCTTCGACTCGGCCCGCTTCCAGACCAGCACCAACATGGGCTACTACGAGCTCGACTCGATCGAAGGCTGCTGGAACTCCGCCGACGACGGCGGGCAGAACCTCGGCTACAAGATCCGCTACAAGGAAGGCTACTTCCCGGTGGCGCCTACCGATCACTTCCAGGACATCCGCACCGAGATGTGCCAGCTCATGGAGCAGGTCGGCATCCGCGTAGAGCGCCAGCACCACGAGGTCGCCACCGCAGGTCAGGCTGAGATCGACGTACGCTTCTCGCCGCTCGTCGAGATGGGCGACATCCTGATGTGGTACAAGTACATCGTGAAGAACGTGGCGCGCCGCCACGGCCGCACCGCTACCTTCATGCCGAAGCCTCTGTTCGGCGACAACGGCTCGGGCATGCACTGCCACCAGTCGCTGTGGAAGGACGGCAAGCCGTTGTTCGCGGGTGACAAGTACGGCGGCATGTCGCAGATGGCGCTGCACTACACCGCCGGCATCCTGCACCACGCCAAGGCGTTGTGCGCGATCACCAACCCGACGATGAACTCGTACCACCGTCTGGTGCCGGGCTTCGAAGCGCCGGTGAACCTGGCCTACTCGAGCCGCAACCGCTCGGCTTCGGTACGCATCCCGATGTACTCGCCGTCGCCGAAGTCCAAGCGCATCGAGGTGCGTTTCCCGGACCCGGCCGCCAACGGCTACCTCGCGTTCTCGGCGATGCTGATGGCCGGTCTCGACGGCATCGAGCGCAAGCTCGATCCGGGCCAGCCGCTGGACAAGGACATCTACGCGCTGTCCAAGGCCGAGTTGAAGGACGTCCCGAGCGTTCCCGGTTCGCTCGCCGATGCGCTCGCCGCGTTGGAGAAGGACCACGCGTTCCTGCTCAAGGGCGACGTGTTCACCGAGGACTTCCTGTCGACCTGGATCGAGTTCAAGCGCACGCGTGAAATCGATCCGATCCGGCTGCGCCCGCATCCCCACGAGTTCGAGATGTACTACGACTGCTGAAGTCGCAGCGACTCCGGCCTCACGCAAGAACGGCCCGCCACCTTCACCGGTGGCGGGCCGTTCGCGTTTTTCAGGCTGAGCGCTGATCGCCAACTCGGCCCGCCCGTGTGGCGAGTCCGAATCAACTTCGAGTCGTGTTGGCGCGGCTGGCGCGGCTGAAAATCAACTTCTCAAAGGCACGAATACAGCGCGTCGATCAGACGGCGATTGGTCGGGTTGTGCCAGCGCGGTCCCATGCGGTTCATCACGTAGCCGAACGCCACGCCGGCCACCGGGTCGGCGAATCCGACCGAGCCGCCGGCGCCGAAATGCCCGAACACGCCGGGATTCGAACCGATCGGGCGCTCGGGCGTCGGAATCTGAAATCCCAGGCCGAACCTGCTCGGTCGATCCAGCACTGCGTCCAACCCGTTGACGTGCTCGGTTGTCGCCTCCTGGAGAACGCTGCGGCCGACGATCTCGATCCCGTCGATGGTGCCTCCCGCACACAGCGCCGCGTACACCCGCGCCACGCCGCGGGCCGTGGCGTGGGCGTTCGCCGAGGGAATCTCCGCGCGACGCCACGGTGAAGTGTTGACCACGTCGTGGCCGGAGAAGCCGCGCGGATTGAAGTAGGTGTTGAACCGCATCAGTTGTTCGTCGCTCATCTGTTCGATGCCGAAGTCGGGAATCCCCAGATCCGGCAGCCAGACGAACTCTGCCACGCGCGCTTCGTCGCCCGGCGCCACGCCGATGTAGACGTCCGCACCAAGCGGGCCAGTGATTTCGTCGCGCAGAAACGTTCCGAGCGTGCGGGCGCCGCGGGCAGTGCCGGCCGAGGCACGGCGCACCACTTCGCCGACCAGAAAGCCGAAGGTGTTGACGTGATAGCCGTGCCTGGTTCCGGGCGTCCACCACGGCTCCTGCGCCGCCAGCGCCTCGGTCATCACCTGCCAGTCGAACATCGCGTCGTCCGCCAGCTGGCGGCGAATCGCGGGAAGTCCGGCCTGATGACACAGGAGCTGGCGGACAGTGATGGCTTCTTTGCCGGCGGTCGCGAACTCCGGCCAGTAGCGCGCAACCGGCGCGTCCAGGTCGATGAGACCGCGGTCGACGAGCACCAGCGCACAAAGGGTCGTAAAGGCCTTCCCCACCGAGAAGACGTCCGCCAGCGTGTCGCGCTGCCACGGCGAGCATCGCTGTGGATCAACGTGGCCACCCCACAGATCCACGACGGTGTGTCCGTCCTTGATCAGCGTGACCGCCGCGCCGTATTCGTCGTTCTCCTCGAAGTTGGTCGCGAAGGCTTCGCGGATCGCCGCAAACCTTGCGTCGCACTTGCCTTCGATGGCGGGGATGGTGCCCATCTAAAACCTAGTCGCTCGCTTCGCGGGAGGAACGCAGTGCGCTGATGACGAGCAGCGCAACACCGACGGTGATCGCGCTGTCGGCTACATTGAATGCCGGCCAGTGCCAGCCGCGCACGTAGACATCGAGAAAGTCCACCACCTCTCCGAAGCGGATGCGGTCGTAGAGATTGCCCGCCGCCCCGCCGATCACCAAGGTCAGGGCGGCGCGCTGAATCAGATCCTGCACGGGCGTCTTACGCAGCATCCACACCAGCAGTGCCACCGTGCCGAGCGCGAAGACGATGAAGAACGCCTGCCCCCAGAGGCCGGGAAGATCCGCCAGCAAGCCGAAGGCTCCGCCGCGGTTGCGCACGTAGGTCAGCGAGAACAGGCCTGGAATCAGCACCGTGGATTCGCCGACCCCGTCGCCTTCGAAGAAGTCCAGGATCAGCCCCTTCGTGATCTGATCGGCGACGAAGACCAACACGGCTAACAGCACTGCGCTACGACCCTTCAACGTCCACACTCCCGCCTCAGGTCACGCCTGCATGGTCGCCGCGACGACCGGATGGCAGCGCTCGCACAGTTCAGGGTGATCGGCGTGGCTGCCCACCGCTTCCGAGAAATTCCAGCAGCGGCCGCACTTGGCGCCGCGCGCTTTCTCGACCGTAACCGTCAGCTCACCCTCGCCGCTGGCAAGTTCAACCTGAGAGACGATGAACACTTCACACAGCGCGCTCTCGCCGAGCGCCGCCAGCACCGCCGCGTCGGCGGCGCCGGCCTGCAGCCGCACCCGCGCTTCCAATGAGTGACCGATGCGCCCATCGCGGCGCCATTCCTCCAGCGCCTTGGTTACGACTTGACGGATCTCCCACAGGCGCGTCCAGCGCGCCGACAGCGCCGCATCCTGCCAGGCGGGATCGGGTTCGGGGAAATCGGCAACGAACACGCAGTTCGTCTCCACGCCGCGCCCCTTGCGCTGCGCGGCGGGAATAGCCCGCCAGATCTCGTCGGCGGTGAAACAAAGGATCGGCGCCGTCACGCGCGCCAGCGCCAGCAAGATCGCGTGCATCGCCGTCTGCGCGCTGCGGCGTGCCTTCGAGTCGGCGGCCGAGGTGTAGAGACGGTCCTTTACGATGTCGAAGTACAGAGAACTCAGGTCGACGCTGCAGAAGTTGTTGAGCGCGTGGAACACCAGATGGAACTGGTAGTCCTCGTAGGCCCTCCGGCAACGAGTTACGAAGTCGTCCAGGCGCGACAGCACCCAACGGTCCAGGTCGGCCATCTCGCCGCTCGTCACCGCGTGGCAGGCAGGATCGAAGTCGGCGAGGTTGGCCAGCAGGTTGCGTGCGGTGTTGCGGATGCGCCGGTACGAATCGGCCAGGCGCTTCAGTATCTCGTCGGAGATCCGAACGTCCTCGCTGTAGTCTTCCGATGCCACCCACAGACGCAGGATGTCGGCCCCGTAGTTCTTCAGTATGTCCTGCGGCGCCACCACGTTGCCGAGCGACTTCGACATCTTGCGGCCGTCGCCGTCGAGCACGAAACCGTGGGTCAGCACGGCTTTGTACGGAGCCCGCCCGCGCGTGGCCACCGACGCCAGCAGCGCCGAGTGGAACCAGCCACGGTGCTGATCGCTGCCTTCGAGATAGAGGTCGGAGATCGTGTCCTTGCCGAACTCGGCCTCGATCACCGCAGCAAAACTCACGCCCGAGTCGAACCAGACGTCCAGGATGTCGGTCTCGCGCTCGAACGCGGCGCCGCCGCATCCCTTGCAGAGCGGCTGCGCCTGCGAAGACGCCGGCAGGAAGTCCTCGATCGGTCGAGCGAACCAGGCGTCGGCGCCCTCGACGGCGAAGATCTCGGCAGCCTTGCGCGCCAGCGCGGGTCCGGCTTCGACCTGTCCGCACGCCTTGCAGCGCAGCGCGATGATCGGAACACCCCAGGCACGCTGACGCGACAGACACCAATCGGGCCGATTGGCCACCATGCCGTAGATGCGCTCGCGGCCCCACGACGGGATCCAACGCACGCCGTCGATGGCCGCCAGCGCACGCTTGCGAAGGTCCGTCACCTCCATCGACAGGAACCACTGATCGGTGGCGCGAAAGATGATCGGCTTCTTGCAGCGCCAGCAGTGCGGGTAGCTGTGCTCGATCGGTTCTTCGCCGAGCAGCGCGCCGATGTCGCGCAGCATGTCGATGATCGGCCGGTCGGCCTCGAACACGAAGCGACCCTGAAACTCCGGGACATCAGCGGTGAAACAACCGCCCGCATCCACCGGCGCATACGTGTCGAGACCGTTGCGACGTCCGATCACGTAGTCGTCGTGACCGTGGCCGGGCGCCGTGTGAACGCAGCCGGTGCCGGTGTCCAGCGCCACGTGCTCGCCGGTGACGATCACCGAGTCGCGATCGATCCAAGGGTGACGAGCCTTCAGACCCCCAAGCTCGGCGCCGCCAAAAGTCGCCAGCGTAGCGCCCAGCGTAAACCGCTTGGCCAGTGCCTCTACAAGATCGGTCGCGACCACCAGCGCGCGCTCCCCGGCTTCGACCAGCGAATAGGAGAAGTCGGGGCCCACTGCCACGGCCAGGTTGGCCGGCAGCGTCCACGGCGTCGTCGTCCAGATCGCGATCGCGAGCTTGCGATCGGCGAACGGAGCCAGCGGCCCCTTCGCCTCGATCGGAAAGGCGACGTAGATCGAGGTCGTCGTCTTGTTGTCGTAGTCGACCTCGGCCTCGGCAAGCGCGGTGCGACACGACGCGCACCAGTGCACCGGCTTGCGACTGCGGAACATGCCGCCGGTGGCCAGGATGTCGGCGAGTTCGAGCGCCTCCTGCGCTTCGAAGTCGAAATCCTTGGTCAGGTAAGGCCGCTCCCACTGGCCGAAGATGCCCAGGCGCTGGAAGTCCGCGCGCTGCACGCCGACGAAGCGGTCGGCGTACTCGCGACACAGGCGCCGCACTTCCACCAGCCCCATCTCGGCCTTGGCCTTGCGGCCGACCTTCTTCTCCACCTCGAGGTCGATCGGCAGGCCGTGGCAATCCCAGCCCGGCCGGTACGGCGCGCGCATACCCGCCAGAGTCTTGTACTTGAGGATGATGTCCTTGAGGACTTTGTTTAGCGCGTGGCCGAGGTGGATGTTGCCGTTGGCGTAGGGCGGACCGTCGTGAAGCAGGAAGAGCGGCGCATCGGCGCGCGCCGCCAGCATCCGCTGGTAGACGTTCTCCCTGCCCCAGGTCTCCAGCAGAGCGGGCTCGCGCTGGGGCAGGTTGGCCCGCATCGGGAACTCGGTACTGGGAAGCTGCAGCGTGTGCTTGTAGTCCATGGGTCCAGGGCTCGCGGCGTCGTTGGGCTCGAACGACAGGCGAAAATACCTAGTTCGCTGGCGTTGCCGGAGGGGTGGTCGGCTCATACCAACGCCGCCCCGGGCTGGCAACCCTCGCCGGTCCGCGCTAAGGAGGGCCGCGATGGCAAAGCGACTCCAGCTCAACTTCCGCCAGACCGGACCCACCATGGTAGACGAGAACGGGCAGCCCCGTCCGTGCGCGATGGGGGTTCAATGGGTGAACGAGCACACGCTCCAGACGCTGCACAAGGTGTCCGTTCCGCGCACCGATGCCAAAGGGCAGCCGATCCGACCCGCCGGTGGCGCGGACGACTCTGCTTCACGCAAGTCCTGAGCGCCGCCGATCACTCTCGCGAATTGGCCAGCCGTCCCCGCGATCGCGCCGGGACTTTTCCCATCTTGTCCCAATCGAAGGTCATCTCGCGGCGCAGGCCCATGAAGTAGCCGCACATCTCGTGGTCGAGATCGTTGTGGAAGGTACGCTGGACGCCGTCCTCGAACATGATGCGCACCAGACAGGTGCCGCCGACGATGGTGGAGGTCATCTCCTCGACCACGGTTCCGGAGCCCCAACTCTCGCGAGCCTGATGATAGACCCGGTCCCCGAGTCGCAGGTATAGACGCTTCCCGTCCATGCCGCGCCACCATACACGGCGCCCCGCTTTCTGACCAGGAATTTTCTACGCGAAGGCGTCTCGAAATCGGGCGGGCGGTTACCGCGACGCTTGCGCTGGTGCCGGACAACAATGGCGCCCGAATGATGTCTCCGTTATTGCTCCGCGTGCGGACCGCCGCACCAGGAGACCGACCATGGCAGTAGAAGTTCCGGCATCCCATCGTGATCTGCTCAGCAAGAAGGCGTTTGCTCACCTGGCGACCGTGACGGCCGACGGCCGTCCTCAGGTAACGCCGGTTTGGTTCGATTTCGACGGCACGTTCATCCGCGTGAATTCCGCGCGCGGGCGCGCCAAGGACAAACACATGCGCCGCGACGGCCGCGTCGCGCTTTCGATCCTCGATCCCGACAACGCCTACCGCTACCTGGAGATCGGCGGCGCGGTCGTCGACATCACCGAGACCGGCGCCGACGCGCACATCGACGCGCTTGCGAAGACCTACATGGGAGTGGACACGTATCCGTTCCATCAAGCCGGCGTGCAGCGAGTGATCTACAAGATCGAGCCGCTACGCTTCTCAACGATGGGCTGAGACCGCGACGCCGCCGGCGTGTCAGCGCGGCGGGAAGAGATCCGCGGCGCACAGGCGAAGATCCAGCGGAGTCGGCGGTATGGCTTCGTCGCCCGCAGCCACACCGCTCTGGCGGTATCGAGACGCGTTCGGATCCGGCGCGCTGAACCATTCCACCCGGCGATCGCGCAGGTTGACGAGCCAGTAGTCCGGCACGTCCGCCGCCGCATAGATCCTCGACTTGGTGAGGCGATCCTGTCCGACCGAACTGTCGGCGACTTCGACGACGAGCAGCGCGTGGTCGGGGTGCGCATCCTGATAACCGTCGGATCGCAGCGCAACCACGGCCACGTCGGGTTCCGGTACCGAGTCAACCGCGGCAAGCAACGGAAGCTGAGAGCGAACGATCGCGCGATCACCGACCAGCGCGCCAAGCCTGCCGCTGATCCACCAGACCGTGGCCGCATGCGCCGGCTGCTGCGGCGACATCGAAACGATGAGGCCGTGAAGCAGCTCTACCTTCTCGTCGGGAGCCAGCAGGCCAGCGTCCACGAGCGCGAAGTACTCATCGGACATGCAGCGGGTCTCTTGTTGGGCGGCTTCGTCCATGCCGGGCGCATCGTAACAAGGAAGGCCGAGCGAGGGAAGGTCGCGCGATGACGGAGGTGGTATCGGATTGCGGCGTGCCGTTCGTCTCCTTCCACGCCAACGCGTAACGCACTTCCCGCCGTGACGGCGAAGCAGGCGCTGCCAAACTCTGTTCTGGCGACCGACCGCGTGAACTGGGAGTCGCGGTGGACCAGAGACGGCAATAGACGGGGAGCCGCGCTACGGCCTGAACACCATTTCGGCTCGGACCCAGTACCCGGCGCGGGGAGGTTTTCCGTAGACGTCGTGCGCGACTGCCTTCTGCAGGCACGCTGCAACCGGACTTTCGGGTCGCACAAGTGTCCGCACTACCGCTCCAGCAGCGTCGAGTTCCATCAGAAGGTTGAAGGTCGCGAAATTCTTGTCGGCCGCATCGACGGCGCACTGGACCATCGTGTTCTCGTGGACCTTGCCGAACTGCTTGCCGAGTTCCGCGTCGAACGCCGCGCCTTCCGGAGTCGCCACGTTGGCTTGCGCCGCGGTCATTGCCGTATCGAACGACGCCGGCGCTCCTCCCTCGGCCCGGCCGTGTCCGACCGGAACACCGAGTACGAGGGCGATGACGAACAACGGTGTGACTCTCATTTGGTGTTCCTCTGTCTTCTTCGATTCCGCGCGACTCTAGCTCATCGCTCCCGCGCGAGCGAGGCGGGCGCTTCGGCTATCGCTATCGCGCACCGCCGCACGAGGTGCAAACCACGGCCCTCGTGCCGGCGGTGAAGAGGGATCCCTGGCGCTCCGCGCGTGACGCCACGCTTCAGTTCCCTCAGCCCTCCGGAGGTGGTGGAAACAACCTGCGAGGATGAAGCCACAACAGCACCGCGGCCAGCACGAAGAGCAGAGGCACGTCGCCCATCAGGTGCATGAGTTCGTGCTCTTGCGCAAACGCGTCGTATGTCATGACGGCACCGTGGAGAACGCTCGACAAGATCGTGAAGTCGATGAGAATCACGTGTCGCTGAGGATTGAACGCAGTCGGTATCAAGCACAGTCCGAGGGCGACGTAGATCGCAATGATCATGTGCTCGTACGCCGGGTGCTGCGCCGGGTGTGCCCACCGGAAACCACCGGGCCACAGTCCGAACATGAATGGCAGCACCAGAACCAGAAACGCCGCCGTAGCGAGCAGCACCACTTTGAGCAGAGTTCGTCGCGCTTCGGTTGTCAACATATTGCCTCCATGTGACTCGTTCACCGAGGTGCACTTCCAAGCAAGTCTGGCAATTCAAGTAACGGGCGGCGGCTGCCGTCGCCCGCGATGGGTACAGAGCGCGACCGGCCGTTCGGTCGAGTGGAGTTATGGGTCCGCGGGACTAGCAGCACGTTGTGCTCTCGCTACTGGCTATAGAGACACAATGTTGCACCTGAGCAGCCAGCGCGAGATGCGTGAGTTCGCCGATCGCCGTCATGCCGGCCTGCTCGAGGTGCTGGTTATGCGTTGAGAATCGATTTGAGTTGGCACTGCAGTTCCGGAATGCGCTTCTGCACCACGTCCCACACCAATTCGTAGTCGACACCGAAGTAGTCGTGAATGAGTCGGTCGCGCATACCAGCCATGGCCCGCCATCCAACGGCGGGATGTTGCGCGCGAAACTCGTCAGGAACTTTCGTCGCCGCCTCTCCAATGATCTCGCGGCTTCGGACGAACGCTCTCCGTAGTGTGTCGTTCACCGCGAACTCATCGAAGCTTACGCCGGCACTCCGGCCCACCAGGTAGTCCGCTTCGAGCAGGATATGGCGGAGATAGTCACGTGGCTCGAAGGACATCGTGCGCCTCCTCCAACATGCGTGGCCCGAGGAATGGCGACAGCGCTTCCTGTGTTACGAGTTCGACCGAGTGTCCGAGGCGGGCTTCGAGCAGTTCCGAAAGCGCAAAGAAGTGGAGGTATGTCTTGGCACCTGGAGTGAACTTGACGAGCAGATCGACGTCGCTGTCTGGACGAGCCTCGCCCCGCACGACTGAACCGAACAAGGCGAGCCGCTCAACACCCAGGGCGCGGATCTCCGCCTCAGATGCGACCAAGAGCGCGACCGCCCGTTCTCGTGAAAGTGGTGTCAACTCCATCGCCACCAATCTACCCTCACTGTGGCATCCGAGCCAAACGCTCGACGGGAGGCATAACGATTGCCGTAAGATGCAGCGGCAGCGGACGCGACGCAACGAGCCCTGAAGACCTCGCGCACGGCCGCTGTCAGCTTGAGGTCATTGTTCGGCATCTACGCCGCCAGAAGAGGTGCGATTTCCGCGCGTCGGATTGGATCTTGGCCGAGTTGCCGGAGGAGACGATTCAGAGCCGTCAACGAAAGCTCGCCGGGTGCAGTAATCTCGATGCCGATCGGACGGCCGCTGCGGCTATAGTCCACGAGGAGCCCGACGTTCGAGCGTTCGGTCCGGTAGCTCTTCTGCCCAAGTCGACGAGGCAGGTAGTAATACCCCGCGATCGGTTTCCCGTGGCGAAATGTGACTTCCAGGTAGGATTGCTGCATACGCTTTACCCTGCGGTCGGATAGGCCGTGATGACGACTAGCAATTGAGCACTCGTGTCCGGTTCGACAATGATCTCCCACGCCCGGCGTCGAAGGCGTGCCCGAATCAACCAGCGACTTGGCACTACGTCCCGCTCTACGCCCTAAGCGTGCTGCAGCATAGTCCGGAGATCGATCTCCGTAAACCGCCGGTCTTCCATCCGCTTGAGAAGATGAGGACTCAGCTCAAGCTCCCAATCCCACCAAAGCGGCCATCGACGCAGGACCATCCGTTACTCGCTCCTGTCTATTGTTGCCGAACGACTGCCGTAGCTGCAGCGGCCGCGTTCTCCACATCACGAATCCACGCGACCGCACTCGCGGCCGCTGACAGCTTGGCGGCGTTGTTAGCCGACCAATTCGTCGTACTCGGCATGTGTGCCAACCCAGAACCAAAGAACGCGTCCTTCCGCATCGACGCCAAGTGCACGATGGTGAATACCGACGCGACATGACCAGAAATGCCCGATCTTCTTGAAATGGAGAGAGGGATGACGAGGGTCGTTCTTGAGAAGCTCGAACTTCTCGTCGGCAAGCCGACGAATCGGATCCGGCAAGGCCCGATAGTGAACCCAGAAACGAGGTGAAGCAGAATGCTTCAAAGATCAGAACACTTGCCAGATCTGTAGTCTCGCAGCGCTTCGTCGGCGAGCCCGTCCAGTTTTCCGAGCCGAGCGTCTTCCGCGATCTGGCTATCCCACGATGCCGCGTCGAATTCGGCGAACCAAGCCCGGAAAGCGGCGAGTTCCTCTCCGGAGAGCGACGCGACTTCTTCCTCGATGGCCTCGATACGATTCATGGCGCCAAGGTAGCACCGCTTCGATTTCTGGCCAACTCGATGAAAAAAGGGCGGCTGACGGAAGGCTAACGACTGCCGTGACCGGACGCCGCGGAGCGCTCGTGCCGCGCGCCGACGATGATGCCGGCCCGGTCGACGGCGTGGTTAAGTGCTTTGGCCACGCGGGCCACTTACCAGGCCTCAACGTCGAGCGTTTCTATCGCGCCAAAGTGTTGGTCACGAGTCGCGACGGTGAGATCGTGTGCCGGGCAAGCGCCGCGATCCAGATGTCGTTCTCGGGTATGGGACGTCCGAGCTCGCGCAAGCGGTTCTTGATGGCTCCGTAGCGCTGCGCTGTCGATCCGTCGCATACGAGGACATCGGATGCCAGCGCGAACTGCTCGATGCGTTCGAGATTGGAAGCGACACGCGCAGACTTACGTGCCCCGTAATACAGCTCACCAAGCGCGATCGTCGGAACGAAAGCCGCGCGTGCCTGGCTAAGTTTCAGCAGGACTTCGGGATCTCCCCGAAAAAGGGAGATGATGGCGCTCGTGTCGAGAAGGAATCTACCATTCATCGAGATCGACTTGTTCGCATCCAGCGTCGATGACGTCGCTCATAGCCTCAAGGTCGGCCGCCTCGATAGACCCGACGAAACGCGACAGTTCTTGTGGCGCGCGGTTGGTGGCGGCTTGAGCCGCGAGTGCTCGGACATAAGCGAGCACCTCTCGTTGCCGGGCGGGCGCGAGGTGCTCGAGCTGTTCGCGCAATTCTTTCTCCAGTGTCAGTTCCATGGCGAGAAACCTCCTCAGAAGCGATCACCCGATCGGCACTGTATCTCGTCACCCGCGCGTCAGCCAACCCCGCTCCCCGAAGCAACTAACGATTCGCGTGAGCAGCCGGCCCGCAACGTGTGCACGAAGCGTCTGCGTTTGAGCCGGACTGCTCCAGGCGACTGTTACACATCGCGCTCGAAGATGGCGCGAAGATGATTGCGTAGCGCCGCCTCCACCCCGCTCTTACCAGCAATGGTGTTGTCGTAGAACACGCACCGATATCCCGTAATGTCGAAAGGTAACGTCTTGCCCCTCTCCGCTAGTAGGATCGTCGGCTTCCCGAGCGCATGGGCATACCCAAGCTCGTAGAAGACGTTCTGATTCGCGGGCGTAATCTCTGCGATTACGACTTGCGCGTCCACGATGCCCTGAACGATGTCTTGCAGGACAATCCCGGGCCCATAGACCTCTCCGGCGTGATAGGCTTCCAAATCGAAGTCTTGGGCGACGGGCTTGATGACTTCCGCATACAGTTCTTGGTACGGCGTGGTGAACTGCATTACGACGAACGCTTTCCCGGAGCGTCGAGCATAGGAAGCATCAGAGAAATGAACAGGCAGTCCGCCCCAAGCGTAGAGCCCGATCTGTCCTCCCGATAGCGGGGCATCCAGCACCGTCGCGAGTACGCGGACGCCATCCACCGAAAAATGAAGCCGTTGCCCCAGAAGCGTAGCTTCGAGCACGTAGTCAGTTTCGCGCTCTAGGTTCGCGGCGCTGCCTGCATAGTATGCGTTCGGTCACCCGCGTCTCGATCCACTGCGCTCTGAGTGCGAAGATCCCGTGCCAGGAGGCACAGGGATATGGGCACGAAACGAACGGAGTGGGCGAGCCGGGTTCGGCAGTGGCGACGCAGCGGTGTGACCGC
>JACRCR010000042.1 GCA_016218925.1 Deltaproteobacteria bacterium
GAGGTGGTGAGGCTGGAAGGGACGAGGGACTTGCCCCAGGCCAGTCGGGTTGACCGAAAGGGCTTTTCGGATCCGCACAAAGCGCTGAACGACTGGGGCCATGCTTGGGAAACTCGCTTGAACTACTTGGCCTGCCCTCGCGTGCGGTTTGTCCGGCCCGGTAGTACCGGTCATACTGCAAGACGTGAAGACGGCGATCTCCCTCCCCGACGACCTTTCCCACGATATCGACGCGTGCGCTCGCAAGCTGAAGATGACGCGAAGCGGTCTTCTCGCCCAAGCGGCTCGCGAGTTCGTAGCTCGGCGCGTGGGTCCCGCCGACGCCACCGCGGCTTGGAATCAGGCGATCGAGAAGTCGGGACAACCCGGAGATGACCTGGCCGCGAAAGCCTTTCGACACCGAACAAAGCAGGTCGTAGCGGCGTCAGGCCGTAGCAAGCGTTGATCCGCCGCGGCCAGATCTGGTGGGTCGATTTCGGTGAACCCAAGGGATCGAAACCAGGCTACCGACATCCCGCGCTCGTGCTGCAACGAGACGAAGTCAATGCGAGTGCCATCAGCACCGTCGTAGTCTGTGTGCTGACGAGCAACCGTGGCCTGGCCAAAGCGCCGGGCAACGTTCTGCTCGCGAAGCGTTCGACGGGCCTGTCGCGCGACTCTGTCGCCAACGCCTCGCAGATCGCGACCGTGAACAAGAGCGACCTCGACACTCTCGCCGGATCCCTGCCAACCAGCCTGCTCGAGCGGGTGAACGATGGGTTGCGGTGGTTTCTCAATCTTGACTACTGAATCCGGAGCGATTCACTCCCCGCATGAGCTCTCCGCGGAGGCAGCGCAGGTGCACCCGCCGCGCCGCCGGGGGACTCGTCGGGTGTTGGCGGCTTGGCCGAGGGCGGGCGGCCGTTGGCGGACTTGGTGAATTCGACGGGCGCTATCGGCGATACATGCCACGATGGCTCCCGTGCGGTCGGAATCGCGCGTCCCGAAGCCAAGTGTTTGACCGCGACATGGCGGAGCGGACGCGGGGCCCAGTCCCGCGCCCGCCCCTGTTACGGTCGCGTCGCCGCCGTGGAGGAGATCGACGGCGGCGGCGCGTTGCCGTAGCTGCGTAGAGGCGATGCTCAGCCGCCGAACATCGCGCGCTCTTCGGCGATCAGTGTCGCGAACGTCGGCCTGGCGAACATCTTGGTCAGGTAGGCTGCCAGCTTCGGCCAGCGTCCCGCGTCCACGGTGTACTGAGCGTGCGCGAGGTTGACGAACTGACTGGTGACCGCGATGTCGGCGATCGAGAACTGATTTCCCACCAGGAAGCTGCCGCCCGGTGCGAGCACGCTTTCCAGGTAGTCGAGCAACGGCGGCAGGTCTTCGTTGATCGCTTTGGCGACCACGGCTTCGTCGGTGGGTTGTCCCATGAAGCGCGGACCCACGATGCGCTGGAAGAAGATCGCGCCGGTGCCCTTGGCGGCGATCCCGCCGTCGGCGAACTCTTCGAGAAACACCGCGCGTCCACGCTCGCGCGCGTCCTTCGGGTACAGCGAGGGGCTCGGGTACTTCACTTCCAGGTAATCGAGAATCGCCGACGAGTCGGGCAGGTAGTAATCGTCCTCCTGGTAGACGGGGATCTTGCCGAGCGGGCTGATTTTCTTGAATTCAGGCGGCGTGTTGAACGGGAATACCACTTCGAGTTCGTAGTCGAGGCCTTTCTCGGCGAGCGCCACTCGCACCTTTCGTACGAACGGGGAGGCTCCTGCTCCATGGACTTTGCGCATCAGTTGGTTGCTCCTTGTGTTTGGTTTCGTGAGATGTTCTCGAGGGTGGTTTCTTCAGTCGAAGCAGGATCGCGCGCCGCGTTGCTCGGCGATTCGGGGACCGCCTCCGGCACCGGCCGGAAATCGAAGAGTTCGGGCAGCGCGGCAACGATACTCGCGTCGCCTTCGACGCGGATGCGATCACTTGCGATGGCCTCGCCGATGTCGATCAGGCCGTTGGCGAGCAGCAGCAGGTCGAAGCCCTGGGCACGCACGCAGGCCTGGACCGCGCGCGGCAGCGCCGAGACCTCGGTGCCGCCGGGCCCGCCGGCGACGTAGATCTCGACGTCGGCGGGCTTGGCCGCGATGACGATGCGAAGACTGCACGGCGGGGTGGGCTGGCGGCGCGCGAACGCCTGCAGGCCCATCAGCATCCAGCGCGGTTCGAAACGCTCCTCGGCGCACGGCGCGCCGAGAAAGCGCATGCCCCAGCGGATCAGTTCGACCATCACCGGGCGCAGCGCCCGCCCGGCCTCGGCCAGTTCGTAGACCGTCGAAGCCGCCGGCGCCGGCAATTCGCGCCGGGCGATCAGGCCCTTTTCTTCAAGTCGGGCCAGGCGCCCGGCCAGCACGCTCGAACTGACTCCGGGCAGGCGGTCCTTGAGATCGCTGAAACGTTGCGGGCCGGCCACCAGTTCGCGCAGCAGCAACAGCGTCCAGCGCTCGCCGAGGATTTCGACCGCTCGGGTCAGCGGGCAGAACTGCGCGTAGCGGATATCGGCCACGAAGTGCAGATACCGCGCCTCTGGTTTGAAAGTCAAACCAAGTGGTTCGAAAAAAGCACCGCGCGGACCGGGCGACAGTGGCACGGGGCCGCGAGCCGGGGCCGCCGGGGCAACTGCCAGCGCCGAGGCGGGCCCGGCCGGTGGCGCCGGCGGCGGCCGGACCAGCCGCCGGCGCGCGTGTGCCGCGGCAACTCACCGCCGGCGCATCATTTCCAATCGCACGGTTCCCTCGGCACTTTCGCCCATGCTCAGCAGCAGCGATCGCATCCTGACCACCCACGCCGGCAGTCTGCCGCGCCCCGCCTCGCTGGTGGCGACCTATGCCGATGCGGCGGCGGGCGGCGCGCCGACCCGGCAAGACGCGGCCCTCCAGGCCGAAGTAGAGACTGCCACCGCCGAGTGCATTCGTCGCCAGCTCGGTGCCCGCGTCGACATCGGCAACGATGGCGAGCAGGGCCGCGAGAGCTTCGTCACCTACGTGCGCGGCCGTCTCTCGGGCTACGCCGGAGGGTGGCAGCGTCCGGTGATGCGCGACATCACCGCCTACCCGAGTTTCCTTGCGTGGCGGATGGGCGTCGGTATGAACGCGGGGCCGGCGGTGTCGCTGCTCTACACGCCGGTCGCCGAAAGCGCGGTGCGCTATCTCGGCAGCGACGCGGTCGATCGCGAGTGCGTCAGATTGCTGCGACTGAGCGACGAGCAGGGTCGCCGCAGCGGAACGGCATTTCGCGAGTGCTTCCTGACCGCGGCTTCCCCCGGAATAGTTGCCGCTGCGATGCCGAGCCGCGTGCACGCTTCGTACGACGAATACGTGCGCGATCTGGCCGACCAACTGCGGGGCGAGTACGAAGCCATCGCTGCCCGCGGTCTGGTGCTGCAACTGGATTGCCCGGATCTGGCGATGGAGCGTCACACCAGCTTTGCCGACCGCCCGCTGGCGGATTTTCTGGCCTTCGTCGAGTCGAACGTCGCCGCCATCAATCATGCGATCGCCGGGATCGATCCGGCCTCGGTGCGGCTGCACGTGTGCTGGGGCAACTACGAGGCCCCGCACGATCTGGACGTTCCGCTCGAGGCGATCATCGAACGCATCTACGAAGCCCGGGTCGGAGCGCTGGTGCTGTCGATGGCCAATCCGCGCCACGCGCACGAGACCTCGGTGCTGGCGCGCCATCCGCTTCCGCCCGGCATGCTGCTGGTGGCAGGCGTGATCGACACCACCACCAATTACGTCGAGCACCCCGAGGTCGTCGCCGAACGCATCGAGAAGGCGGCCACCGCCGTGGGCGATCCGCGCCGCGTGCTGGCCGGTACCGACTGCGGCTTCGATACCGCGGCGGGAATGCGCGACGTGGCCGAAGACGTCGTGTGGCTCAAGCTGGCCGCGCTCGCCGACGGAGCCGAACTGGCCACGCAGCGTCTGTTCGGCGCCGCAGCCTCCAGCGGTCCGGACGCGGCGACGTGCGCCGCCGCATCGAAAGGCGCCGCCGCATCGAAAGGCGCCGCCGTCTCGAGAAGCGACGCCTCGAAAGGCGAGGCCCCAGCCGTCTCGAAGCCGGCCGCGCGAGCACCGCGATGAAAGCCGTCCTCGATCACATCGTCCTGGCCGTGGTCGACATGGACGCGATGCTGGCGTTTTACTGCGACGTCATCGGATTGCAGGCCGAGCGCGTCGACGCGTATCGCGACGGTCGCGCGCTGTTCCCGCTGCTCAGGCTCAACGACACCTCCATCATCGATCTGTTGCCGCGCACGCTGTGGGAGATGCAATCTTTCGGATCGACGCCGCAGCAAAGGCCCGGCCATTTCCCGAACCTGAACCATTTCTGCATCGCGGTGGATGCAGGCCAGTGGCAGCCGTTGCTGGCGCGTCTGACTGCGGCCGCAGTCGAGATCGATTCGGGACCGATGACTCTGTCGGGTGCGCGCGGGGATGCGCTGGCGATCTATGTGCTGGATCCCGACGGCAACAAACTCGAAGTAAGGTTCTACGACTGACATGGAATGCAACCTCGCCCTACTCCACGAAGCGATCGCTGCCGCGTGGCCCGATCGCGAATGCATCGTCTGGAAGGACCGTCGCCTCACCTACCGCGACGTCACCGATCGCAGCCGCCGTCTGGCCAACCTGCTGCGTTCGCGAGGACTCGGCGCGGTCACGGACCGCGCGGGCCTGTCGGGCTGGGAGTCGGGACAGGACCACGTCGGACTCTACCTCTACAACGGCAACGAATACCTCGAGGGGATGCTGGGCGCCTTCAAAGCCAGAACGGTGCCGTTCAACGTCAACTACCGCTACGTCAAGGAGGAGCTCCTCTACCTGTTTAGCGACGCACGTGCGCGGGCCGTCATCTATCACGCCTCGCTGGCGCCGACGCTGGCGCAGATCCTGCCGCAACTGGGCGGCGTAGAACTGCTGCTGCAAGTGAACGACGATCCCGGGCAACCTCTGCTGCCAGGCGCGATGGATTACGAAGCGGCGCTGGCCGCGTCGTCGCCGCAGCGGCCCGACGCCGAATGGTCGCCCGACGACCTCTACATGCTCTACACGGGCGGCACGACCGGCATGCCCAAGGGCGTGCTATGGCGCCAGACCGACGTTTACTTCGCCGCGCTGGGAGGATCGCTTCCCGGAATCGGTGAGCATCAGTCCATGGACGCAGTGCTGTCGATGGCCCACCGCGGCACGCGCACGTTGCCGTCGGCGCCGTTCATGCACGGAGCCGCGCATTGGGCGGCGTTCAACACCATGAACAACGGCGGCACGGTGATCTTGCAGTCCGACTGCAAAGGGCTCGACCCCGATGACATCTGGTCGACCGTCGAGCGCGAGAAAGCCGAAGCGCTGCTGATCGTCGGCGACGCTTTCGCGAGGCCGCTTCTCGATCAGCTCGCGTCCAAGAAGTACGATCTCTCCTCGTTGGCGTTGCTGGTCAGCGGCGGCGCCGTCCTCAACGTCGGCTTGAAAGAGGCTCTGCTCGACCGGCTGCCGGGCATGATGATCCTCGACAACATCGGTTCGTCCGAGACCGGCAGTCAGGCCGTCAACATCAGCGCCAGGGGAGGCGGGGTCTCCACCGGCAGCTTCATGCCTCAGCCCGGCAACTGCGTGCTGAGCGCGGACCTTTCGCGTGTGCTCGATCCGGGCAGCGACGAAATCGGCTGGTTCGCCAAGGCCGGTCGCGTTCCGCTCGGGTACCTTGGCGACCAGGCAAAGACCGAGCGGACGTTCCCGGTGATCGACGGCGTGCGCTACGCGGTGCCCGGAGACCGAGCGCGGATGCTCGCCGACGGAATGATAGAGGTACTTGGTCGCGATTCGGTGACGATCAACTCGGGCGGCGAGAAGATCTTCGCGGAGGAAGTCGAGCAGGCGCTCAAGCGCCACGACGACGTTTACGATGCGGTGGTGGTGGGCCGAGCAAGCGAGCGTTGGGGGCAGGAAGTGGTCGCAATCGTGCGGCTGCGCCAGGGAGCCCGCTGCGGCGTCGATCAACTGCTCGAAGAAGCCGCCAGGCACTTGGCACGTTACAAACTGCCGAAAGCGGTAATCTTCCGCGACGAGATCGTGCGTAGCCCCAGCGGCAAAGCCGACTACCGCTGGGCCAAGGCGCAGGCCGAACAGGGCTGAGCGGCCGAGGAGCCCGGCGCGAGGCGCGTGGGGTGTCGCCGCAACGCGGAGCCGCCGAGGCGGGCGCCGCACTCGCAGGCGTGGCCAGCGCCGCGCAGATTGCAGGCGCCGCTCACGCCAGATGCCGGCGCAGAAACTCGACCGCGCGCGGCCACGCGGCTGCGGCCGCATCGGCCCGGTACATCTCGGGCCTGGCATCGTTGAAGAACGCGTGTCCGGCGCCCTCGTACACTTCGATCTCGAACTGCTTGCCGGCTGCGGTCAGCGCCTCGCGCAGCGCCTGGACGTCCGCTGGCGGTATCAGCGAGTCGTCGGCGCCGAACAGCGCCAGCGTGGCGCAGCCAAGCTGCGGCGCCATGTCGAGCGGATCGGCCGGCCTGGCCGCACTCTTGCGCGCGTAGCGCAACAGTCCGTACCAGCTCACGCAGGCGCCGAGCCGGTCATCCGAGCAAGCCGCCATCAGCGCGTACTGCCCGCCCATGCAGAAGCCGGTGATACCCACTTGGCGTCCGGCAACGCGCGGGTGGTCGCCGAGCCAGCGCGCCGCGGCGCCGAGGTCGCCGAGGATGCGACGGTCGGGCAGGGAGCCCATCCAGCGCATCACCGCGTCGAGGTCGCCCAGTTCGGGGGCGTCTTCACGGCTGTATAGATCCACGGCCAGTGTGACGAACCCCTCGGCCGCCAGCCGGCGCGCGACGTCGCGGAAGTGGTCGTAGAGACCGCGCACGTCGGGAACCAGCACCACGCCGGGCCTCGGCTCGCTGCCGGCCGGCGCCGCCAGATAGCCGCGCAAGTGGTCGCACGGGAACTCGGCCGGCGCGGGAAAGGTGACCTCTTGCGCAGTTGCTGGTTGCATCATCGGTTCTGCTCCGCCGTAGTCGCGGCGTTTCTACTTCGGTCGCTTTCTGGCCGCCAGCCGCCCGGGGCCGAGGCCGGCGCGCTTCCGCCACCTCGGCGTCGCGGGTAAGCTTCGGCCGTGGCGTATTTCGACGGACCCAGACCCCGGCTGTTCGCGCACCGCGGCGCTTCGGGAACCTTTCCCGAGAACACCATCGAGGCTTTCGAAGCCGGACTCGCTGCTGGCGCGGACCGGCTCGAACTGGACGTGCACGGCAGCGCCGACGGACAGGTGGTGGTGTTCCATGACGAGAGTCTGGAACGTACAACCGACGGCGCCGGCCTGGTGCGCCAGCACACGCTGGCTGATCTTCGCGAGTACGATGCGGGTTATCGTTTTCAAGCCGCCGACGGATCCTACCCGTTTCGCGGCAAAGGGGTTCGCATCCCGACTCTGGACGAAGTTCTCGAGCGGTTCCCACACACTCCGCTCAACATCGAAATCAAACAGGAAAAACCTCACCTGGAACATGCAGTGGTCGAGGCGATCGATCGCGCGCGTGCTCGCGACCGCGTGTTGCTTGCCGGGCAGGACCAGCGCGTGCTCGAGCGCGTGCGGCGTCTGGCGCCGGATCTCACGACCTCGTTCTCGGCGCTCGAAGTGGCCGGGTTCGTCAGCCTCTGCCAGTCCGAAGCGCTCGAGAGCTACGCTCCGCCCGCAGCCGCGCTGCAGGTTCCGGCTCGCTACCAGGATATCGAGATCGTGACGCCGGCCTTTGTCGACAGTGCCCACGAACTCGGGCTCGAAGTCCACGTGTGGACCGTCAACGACGAGACCGAAATGCTGCGCCTTCTGGATCTTCACGTCGACGCCGTGATGAGCGACTATCCGGCCAAGGCCTGGAGCGTCTACGAACTCCGCGGCCTGCGCTGAGGCGCAAGAGCGATGACGGATCCCGGATTCTTCCGCTCTCTGAGGTCGCCTGGTTCCTCCGCCAAACCCGCCGCGCTCTACGACCGAACCATCCACGCATCGCTGGAGAGGATCTGGGAGAACGTGCTCGACTGGGAGCACCTGCCGCACCTGCACTCGCAGGCGTTCTCGGGAATCCGGCTGCTCAGCTCGAGCGACAACGGTTGGCGTGCCCGCGTGGAAGTGCACGGCGATCGCGAGCACACCAGCGAAATCGAAGTAGTCATCGACCGTCCTCGACTCCGCTACACGACGGCTACCTTGCTCGGAGTCGGCAAGGGAACCGAAATCGTCACGCAACTGCTGCCGCGTGGTGAGCGCGAGACCGACGTCCGCGTGGAATTCTTCCTGCCTCCGGTCGAGCCGCAGTGGGCCGCCAGCGTCGGTGACGCGTACCGATCCCTGTACGAGCAGCTCTGGGACCAGGACGAGGCGATGATGATACGTCGCGAACTGGTGTGCCGCAGTGCGCGAGACCGAGAGCCCGACGACGCGGCGCCCGGCGGTGTCCCGCCGGCGCGGCGCGCGGACGCCGACTCCGAGCGGCGATGTCTTGGTCCGAAAGGGGAGCTGGAGGCGCGCCTGCCTGTGGAGATCGAAATGGGCGGCCGCTCGGTGCGCGTCGCCAGTGCCAACGGCGAACTGCTCGTCTTCGATACGCAGTGCCCGCATCTGGGAGGTCCTCTCGAGCAGCGCCGCGCTCCGGGGTGCGAGGTCGAGTGCCCGTGGCACGGCTATCGCTTCGACCTGCGTAGCGGTCGCAGCAGCGACGGGCGCGGCTATCGCCTCGGGCCGCAGCCGCTGATCGAAATCGAAGCTGGCACCGGTCTGGTGTTCCTCTCAACGCCCGCGTGAGGCTGACGCACTTCGTGCCAAGACGCGGCTCGCTGCCTCCTGCCTGGTTCTGGTTGGTGATGGTCATCTGCGTGGCGGCCAACCGGGTCGCTTCGTATTCGGCCGCGGCTTCGATCGCGGTGATGAGCAACGTCAGCGAGTTCGCCGAAGCGGTGCGCGCCGACGGTCTGCCCTACGTGGTGCCCTGGCAGTTGGCGATCTATCCTCTCGTGACGTTCTCGCTGGTGCTGTATGTGTGGCCGATCCTGCGCTGGTTCGATGGCGGCTGTGTATCGCCGCCGCCGCCACTCGTGCGCCGCCGCACTCTGAGCTCACCTGTGGTGTTCGCGGCCGGAGGTTTCGCCGGCTGGGTACTGAGCGTTCCGTACTGGATCGGGCTGACCGTGGCGCACTTCGGCAAGTGGACTCCCGAACTCGCTTCGCAGCACGTGCTGTCGCCGCTGGTCAACGGCTATCTGGCAGCGACGATCTCCTATTTCCTCGTCGATCGAGTGTTTCGCTCCGCGGTTTACCCGAAAGTGTTTCCGGACGGCCGGCTCGCGGAGACTTCCGGCACGCTCACGCTCGGCATGAGCGGTCGCTTCGTCGCGCTGCTGCTGGCGCTGTCGTTCATCCCGATGTTCGTGATGCTCGGTCTGGTAAGAGCCGCCGAAGTGCGCTGGGAGCGCGGCCTGGACGCGCGCTCGTTGCTTGCCGAGCTCGGCGCAGCCAGTGAGGCGACCTTCGCGCTGTACGTGCTGGTGGGCGCGGTCCTGGCACTGATCGTCACGCGCACCATCACGCGTCCGCTGGTGGAGACGGCGGCCGCGCTGCGCCGCATCCAGGGCGGCGATTTCGACGCGCGGGTGGTCGTCGATTCGGCCGACGAGGTGGGACTTCTCGAGGATGGAGTCAACGACATGGCGGCCGCACTGCGCGACCGCGAACGCATCCTGGCGACCTTTGGGCGCGTGGTCGAGCCTGCCGTGCGCGATGTTCTGCTCGGCGGCCACATGGAACGCGGTGGCCGGCTACGTCACGCGACGATCCTGTTCTGCGATCTGCGCGGGTTCACTTCGCTGTCGGAGCGCCGCGGCGCAGAGGAAGCGGTCGAGACGCTCAACGAGTTCTTCACCGTCACTACCGGTTGGGTGCGCGAGTGCGGCGGCTTCGTCGACAAGTTCATAGGCGACGCGTTGCTGGTGGTGTTCGGGCTGTTCGGTTCCGACTCGGGCGGCGCTGGCGTTTCTGCGCAGAGTGCCGGAGCCGCCGCGGCGGTACGCTGTGCCTCTGGCATCGTCGAGCGGCTGGAGGCGCTGAGCCGGCGGCGCGTCGCCGCCGGCAAGGATCCGCTGGCGGTGACCATCGCCGTGCACAGCGGCGAGGTGGTTGCCGGCGTCATCGGCTCGGCGGATCGTCACGAGTACACGGTGGTGGGAGACACCGTCAACGTTGCGTCGAGACTCCAGCAGATTGCCAAGGACCATGGCGGCATCGTCATTTCCGCCGCGACCTTCGAACTGGCCCGCACGGCCGGCGCCGAGATGGCGGTGGCTCGCATGGATTCGGTGTCCCTTCGCGGCCGCAGCGAACCGGTGACGGTGCACGTTCTTTGTGGGCAAGCCGCGCAAAGCGCCTGAGGGCGTGAGCGCGACGCTCGAGTTCTGGTTCGATGTCTTCACTGCCGCCGGCCGACTCGACGCAATCCGCTGCTGCGCCCAGGCGGGCAAGGCAACGCACTTTCGTTTCGGCGCGCCATTAGACTCAGCACTGCTCAGCACACAGATTGGTCGAGCGTGGTGACCTGCTATGCCGACTAAATGGGGAGACTGCACCTGTAACTGTCATGCTGAACGGACCGATATCGAGGAAGACACCGGCGGGGCGCTACGCGTACTGCCTTTTCATGGTTGCCGTGGGGGCGCTGCTGGTCGTGGCTGCTTCGGCCGGATTGGCGCAGCAAGCCGACACCCCGGCGCCGGGCGCGGGCTGGCCGACGACCGGAGAGGAGCAGCAGAGCTATGAGACCTTGCGCCGCTTACTGGGTCTTCCAGCGCAGCCGCCGCCGGCCCAACCGCTGGGGGAGCCGCCAGCGCCGGCGCCCGGTCAACCGGCAGACGAGCCGCCGCCGCCTGCCAACGCACTAGCGCAGCCGGCCGCGCCCGAGCCGGCGCCCGCCGAAGTCGCGACAGACAAGGTTGCGCCGGCCCCGGTGGCGCGACCGGCGGCGGCGCCCAAGAAGAAGGCGAACGTCGTCAAGTCGGCGCCAGCGCCGCGAGCGAAGCCTCGCGTTGTCGTGCAGGGAAAGCCCGCCGCGCCCGAGATTGCCCCGCCCGTGGCACCGCAAGAGGCGCCAGCGCCGCCGGTCGTCGGGTCGATGGATGACCTCCCACCGCTCGGCAGCGTCATTGCCGCAGCCGATGTCGAGCGCTGGAAACATCTGCTCGGACCTTCGGTCCAGTGGTCGCTGCAGCATGGAGCCACTATCAAAGTGAGCGCGCCGGTTCCGATACCGCTCGAAGCCGCGCGGGCACGGGCGACCGAGCTCTACCACGATCAGGTGGAACTGACCGCGGACAAGATGGACATGAAGAACTACGTCGCCGGTGTGCCGTTCCCGACGGTCAACCCCGACGACCCCGACGCCGGCGTGAAGCTGATGTTCAACCAGCAGTCGCGCACCGTCGTCGACGACGTCGATGCGCGCAACATCGCGTGTCAGACCGGTACGATCGTTCCGGGTCGCGGTGTGGAACTGGAGAAGCAGTACGTGACGGGACACTGGCGGCGCCTCTTCTACGTCGGACGTCTCTACTACGATCCGAAACCCGCCTGGAAAGCCTCCGACGGAGCGCGCTATCGCGAGAGCCAGTACCCGTTCATCGAGCCGTTCGACCTGAAGAGCGGCGGATGGAGTTACACCCGCTACCTCGATCCAGGCCGACTCGACGACGCGTGGTTGTATTACCCGATCACCCGGCGAGTACGGCGGATGAGCACCGCGCAGCGCTCGCAGGGCGTGTTCGGCCAGGACATGGATCTCGACAGTCTTGCGGGGTTCTCGGGGAATCCGGCGTGGACCGAGTGGCACCTTCTCGGCGTCAAGACCGTGCTCGCGGCGATGCACGCGAAGCATTCCCCGGTGGGCTGGCAGAAAGCGCCGGCCGACTTCGTCTTCGATGAGGAGTGGGAGCCGCGTCAGGTGTACGTGATTCTGGGGCGCTCGCGGCTTCCCGACTACGGTTTCTCCCAGCGCGTCATCTACGTCGATCGCGAGAGCTACCTGATCCCCTACAGCGAGATCTACGACCTGAAGGGACAGCTATGGAAGGGGCTCGTCCAGGCCTGGAGCTTCGGAGCTACAGTACGACCGGATGCCGGCGGTGCGTCGTTCGAGGAGTTCTACCTGCCGGGCTACGCGATGATCGACATGCAGCTCAACCACGTGACGCGCTGCGAGTTGCCCTACCGCAACGCGGTCGGCGACAAGGGTTGGTACTACAATCATGGAAACGCCGAGGGTGTGACGGAAGATTCGTTCGCGGTGTCGAGCCTGATCGGCCAGGCGCACTGATCGGCGCGATGCGCCACGTGCGCCTTGCGAGGGACTACGGTACGGGCTCGACAGCGCCGCAACGGACCGCGAACGGCGGGCATGTGCGCACGCAGGTCGTGTCCCACTTGTCGAGCGGATAACCGAGCGAAAGAAGCCGCAACGGAATCGGGCAAGACAGGTCCGGCTCCGTGCGTAGTGTGTAGCCGGTAAACGAGCCGCAGCCCATCCAACTGTCCGGGCAGTCCGCGTGGAACGAGCAGGGCGTACTCGTTAGCACCGGGCCGCCCTTTACTGCAAGCGGATCGACGCAGCGACCATCGATCATCGTGACGGTAATCTGGAAGCACACGCCCGGTTTCCAGTCGATCGCGTCCAGGATGGCGCCGGACGTGACCGGAACTTCACAGGGGCCGAACACGTTACCGGTGGAATCCACCAACTGCCCCGCGGTCTTCGCGAGCCAGTCGTTGGCGATCGTGCTCGCGAACTTGCTCGCCCTCTCCTCGGCGGCCGCCGTCCTGGCATCGTCGGTCGAACCCGACATCGAAATGAAGATCACGACCGACAGGATCGCGATGATGATGAGTACGATCAGCAACTCGATCAGGGTCACACCGCGGTTGTTTCGCGACCTGCCGGCGCACGCGCTGTTCATTGGAGCAGGTCCTCGAGCGGGTTGCTGGCCGGTCCCGCGGTCGCGCCGCAGCCTTCTTCGTAGCGATAGCCTGCGTCAGGATCGAAGTAGTAGGTCCGGTTCCCGAGCTTGCCACACAGTCGCGGCCGACCGATGACGTAGAACGACGGGATCGAACTCTGGATCGTTCCGGTCTCGAATTCGTAGCAGCTCAGTGTCAGGAGCGACGCCGGGAGATAGCGTCGCAGTTGGTTCATGCGGGTCGCGAACGGCCGGCGTACCACGGGTGGTGCGGAGAGGTATTGCCCGGTTTGCCACGACCTCTGCACGCCGGAGACGGCCTGCGCGCGCGCACTGAGGTTGAAGGACCACTGAGCCTCGACGATGTGGAACATCGGCTGCACGCCGCGGATCGTGCAACCGTCGCGAGCGTAGTCGCGAATCGTCTGCGCCTCGATGAAGACACCGAACAGACGCTCGACCCGTGCGAACGCTTCTTCAACGTCCTGATCGGAGACCTGTCCAGCGTGGGCCAATGCCGGCGCCAGCGACAGCGACACGACCACCAGCGTCGCAGCCGCCCAACGCCTCCTGTGGCGACCGTCCCTCGGACACATGCGCGCAGGCTAGGCCCGTGCCAACACCCATGTCAACGCTTCTTTGGCGGTTCTGCCGGATCCGCGCTGCCCGCCAGCGCCGGTCATGGTGAACAACCCCGGCCCGCTGGCGACGGGGTGGGCGAGGGTCGCGGCGAACGAGGCCGCGAACGCGGTGCCGCTCGGATCATCGTAGAGGTACACACGGGACGAGGCAGTACCTGGATTCTTGTAGATGACGAGCAGGGTCGCCCCTTCGAACATCACCGGCATCGTGGCGGCGCCGGTGGCCGACGAATCGAGCACGGTCCAGAAGAGATACGCGCGAGCCACGGTGCTTCCGACCGGCACGCCTCGCAACGCGATCGAGCCCGACTCCTTGTTCCGCATCGCGATGCGTGGGAGTGCGCGTTCGCGGCAGCCGGCATGTGTGAACCGACCGCCGCGTCTTCTGCTCACTCAGTCGAGTAGTCGCTCGCTGAGCGCGCTGCGAACGTGGCGGCGCGGATCGACGCGGTTGCGCAGCTCTCTCCATGCCCCGAGTCGCGGCTCCATCGCTTGGAAGTGTTCGCGTCGCGTGAACGCATCTTTGGCCAGATATATGCGGCCACCGGCTGCCGCCACGTGGTCGTTCAGATCGTCGACGAGTGCCTGCGTGATGCCGCCGGCAACCGGGAAGTCCATCGCGAAAGAGATTCCCGGCATGGGAAACGACAGCCGTCCGTCGCCGGCGGCTCCGCAGTCTTTGATCACGCACAGAAACGGGCCAGGCCCGTGACGGCGGGCGATGTCGACGAGGCGCCGGTACGAAGCCATGCCGGCATCCCATGGCAGCACGCACTGGTACTGCGTCATACCACGGCGACCATACAGCAGGTTCCAGCGCCGGATCGCGTCGAGCGGATAGAAGAAACGTTGCGGCGATGTCAGCCTCGTTTGCGGGGCTCGGCGCGCGGCTGCCATCCGCAGCGCGTTGTGGCAGGCGATGGTGGGATTCGACAGCATCAGGCGAGGAGCGGCGCACGGGATCGTCACGTGCGGCGCGCGGCGCGGCGCTTCGGCGCGCGCCTGCGCCGCGTCCGCCCAGCGGCCCTGGAGCAGAATGCCGCGCCCGTTGCCGCCCGCACGCGCCATCAGGTCGGCCCACGCGACCGTGAACGGCCACTGGCCGGATGCCTGCCTGAGCCCGTCGATCAAGCATTCGAGGTCGCCGTGGAGCTGCGAGCTCTCGACGATCCACGGCGAGGGAATCTTCTCCAGACACAGTTCGACCTCGAGGATGTGGCCGGTGAGTCCCATCCCTCCGATGGTGGCGTCGAAGAGCTCCTTCGAACTGGCCGGGTCGATGCGGTGGATAGTGCCGTCGGGCAGCCGCAAGCGCAGCGCGCGTACATGGGCTCCGATGGTCCCGGCGACGTGATGGTTCTTGCCGTGGACGTCGGCCGCGACCATTCCGCCGAGGGTCACTTGCTCGGTGCCGGGCGTCACCGGCGAGAAGTATCCGCGCTCGAGGAAGAAGCGGTTCAGGCGTTCGAGCGACAGTCCCGCCTGGGCTCGCAACACGGCGGTGGTCGGATCGAACGAGAGAATACGGTCGGCGCGATGGGTAGCGGCTACTCGAAGTGGTCCGGGCGGTGGTAGCGACGCGTCACCGTAGGAACGACCCAGTCCGCGGCTGAGCACGACGTCGCGGGTGATCGCTTCGAGGTCTTCGCCTTCGATCTCGAACGCCTCGACGGTGGGGTAGCGTCCCCATCCACAAAGACGCCGGCGCACCAACGAACTCAACCAGGCCCCGGCGCAGAGGACGCCAGCCGCAGCACCGCGGCGTAGCCGCGCACCACGTTGGCACTGTCGAGCAGGCCGCGCTCGCGCAGCAACGCGTGCATGCGCGGCAGTCTGTAGTGCGGCACGGTCATCAGCAGATGGTGTTCGAGGTGGTAGTTGACCCGGTTGGGCGCCAGCAGCAGTCGCTCCCACCAGGCTGCCAGCGTGGTGCGTGCGTTCTGGAACGGATCGGCCGGATCGCTGGTCATGGAGTGCTCGGCGATTGCCCTGATACGCATCGCCAGACTGTAGGTCGTCAGCCACGCACCGATCCACAGCAGATACAGCGCCGGGTGGCCGCTCGCCGTGAGCAGTGCGAGCAACGCGAGGTTGGTCGCCAGCGCGCCGCGCAGCGCGGGCGTCGCGCTGAGCCCCTGACCGCCGCCCTTGCCGGCACTCATCGACAGGTCGCGGCGCAACGTGGCCAGCAGGCGCTTGTAGCCGGTCTGCCCCGACAGGTCGCGCACGATCTTGCGACGCAGGCTCGCGCGCGTGACCGGGAAGGGAGTGGCGAGCAGCAGGTCCGGATCCTCGGCGGTCCAGTTCTTCGCGTGATGTTTGAGGTGATAGGGGCGATACGGAGCGAGGTCGGCCAACACCGGATAGGCGGCGAGCCAGTTGCCGACCCAATCGTTCAGTCGCTTGTCGGCGAGCAGCGAGCGATGGGACGCTTCGTGCATCAAGATGGACATGCCGAGCTGGCGTGCGCCGATCACGAACAGCGCGGCGACGATCGTCAGCAGGTTCGGCCAGGTCGCGACCAGCGCCATCGCCGCGAAGACGAGGCCCCAGTTCACGGCCACCGACAGCCAGCTTCGCCAGTCTTCCAGTGTGAGCAGTTCGTTGATTTCTTCTCGAGAGAGGCGATCGAGCCAGCGCGAGCCGGCAGGCGACGCCGCATCCGTGGCCGCCGCCGCGCGGACTGCCGCTGGCTCAACCTCCGTGGGCAATCGCATGTACGACTCCATACGCGTCTTGCCTGGGTGATTCAAAACCCGTAACGAACAACACCTGGATCACGCCGGGACCGTCCAGGTAGTGGCGCGGGAGGTCGTCATGATCGAATCTGCCGCACCCGCGGCCGGCTGGCAGTTGACCGGTCGCTCATGTAGCAGCAAGGGAACCGGTCGCGCGGTAGTCGGGCAACGGTCGAAGACAGGGTCGCGCCGGCCGGCCGGCCGGATCGCAGAGGAGTTTGACGATGGGCGGGAACGATCAGCCTCGACCGGGCAGTGACGCGACGACGGCGCGCAGGAGCGCAAGCGGCGTCAGGATCTTCGCGTTCACCTGCGGCTGGCTGACCGGCGATCTTGGCGGCTTCGTGGCCGGCGAGAGCGGGCGCATCAAGGTTCCGGTGCCGGCCTTCCTGATCGAGCATCCGCGCGGTCGCGTTCTGTTCGACAGCGGGCTGCACCCCGACGCCGCGGTAGATCCGGTGGCCCGGCTGGGCCGTCTGTCGCGCTTCTTCGAGGTCGACTACGGCGC
>JACRCR010000204.1 GCA_016218925.1 Deltaproteobacteria bacterium
ATCGGCGCCAATGTGCCGCAGCGTGGCCAGTGCCAGCACGCGCCGCAGGGCCCCGGTGGAAGTCGTGTTGTAGACGATGAATACGCCGGCGATCAGACACAGCGTACTGATGCCGGTCAGCATCGCCTGAAACGAAGCGAAAATGCGGTCGTACTGCGCGCCGCGCCTTTCGGGACGCTCCACGGTGAGTTGCGGAGCGAGTGCGGCACGTAGCCGGTCTCGCACGGCCACCACCGAAGAGCCTTCGCGCAGCATGAGATCTATCTGATCGAGACGTCCTTCCTTGCCGGTGGCGAACTGCGCGGCGGGAAGATCCATCACCACGATCGCGCCCCCGAGCGCAGCCGCAACGCCGCCGGCCTCCAGCAAGCCGCTGACCTTGTAGCTGGCAACCCCGCTCGGCGTGGCCAGCGCCAGCTCGCTGCCCCTGCTGAGGCCCAGGCGCGTCGCCAGCTCCGTGGTAAGCAGTACCGAATGTGGATCCTCCAGGCCGCGCAGAATCGCGGCGCGGTCCTCACGGCTGGCGGCGTGCACGGCGTAACGCGCGAGCTTTTCCTCCTGTACCAGGTCCACGCCGAACAGTTGCAGAGTTTCGGCCGGAGCGTCGGCGCGCGAGATCGTGGCTCGGACCAAAGGGATGGCCGCCTCCACGTCCGGATCGGCCGCGGCGGTGGCGAGCGCCGACTCGGAAAAGCCGATCTCGCCCACGCCGAGCGTGATCTCCAACGCGGCCGGCCCGGCCAGAAGATTGATGGTGCGCCGGAAGTTCTCGACGACGGTGGTATTGATGATGTTGATCGCGACGATCAGCGTGACGCCGGTGGCGGTCCCGCACATCACCAGCAACGTACGGCCCCAGCTCTGCGTAAGCTGCGGCACGCTGATCTTTCGGAAGAGGCGCAGCATGGTCGCCGGTGCGCTAGCTCGAGGCCGCGGCGCGCGAAGGCACCGGCGGCTCGGTCAGCTCCACCTCCTGGTCGAGCTTGCCGTCTACCATCCGCAACACCTTGTCGCCGTAGGTCGCAAAGACCGGGTCGTGCGTGACCAGCAAGACGGTCACCCCGGTGACGTCGTTGACCTCGCGCAACAGACCCATGAAGTCGCGACCGCGCGACCGGTCGAGGCTTCCGGTGGGCTCGTCGGCCAGCAGAACGCTCGGCTTGACGACCAGCGAGCGGGCGATCGCGATGAGCTGCTGCTCGCCTCCCGACAGCTCGGTCGGCTTGTGCTTGGCGCGGTGGGACATGCGCACCAGCTCGAGGACCTCCCCGACTCGCCCGGGAATCTCTCCATCGCGCACCCCGTCCAGAACGAGCGGCATCGCCACATTCTCTTCGGCCGTCAGGAAAGGCAGCAGATTGAAGGTCTGCAGAATGTAACCGACGCGTCTTCGCCTCAGCGCCGCCGCCTCGGCTTCAGTGGCCCTGGCCATGTCGAAGCCGTCGATCAGTATGCTGCCCGAGGTCGGCGGCGTCAGGCCCGCGATCAGATGCAGTACCGTGCTCTTGCCCGAACCGCTCGGCCCCATGATCGCCCAGAACGCTCCCCGCGGCACGCGGAACGACAGGTCGTCGACCGCGCGGACAGCGGTCTCTCCTTCACCAAACGTCTTGGTAACCTGACTGAGCTCGATCAAACTTCGTTCTCCGGTGGAGGGAGACGGGGCGGCCCGTGCTCAGTCCAAGGCTCCGTGGAGGATCCTGCGCTCGACGTGATCGAGCCATTCCAGATCCGTGCGGACGCGCTGCTCGGCGCCTTCCATCACCAGATCCGTGATACGTCCGTCGAGGCCGGCCTCTTTGAGCCGCTTCTGACGGCGTCCGATCTGGCTCAGGCGCTTGAAGTATATGGAGCGCTGCTCCTGTATCGTCTTGTAAAGCCGCGCCCGTGCCTCGCCCTTCGCGAACAGTATCTTGAGCGCAAGCTCGTCGCGCAGCGGCCCGCTCTGGTCGGACACCGGCTGAAGCAGCCAGTCGTCCAGACTGCGCTGCCCGCGTTCGGTGATCCGGTAGATCTTCCTGTTCGGGCGTTGGGTCTGGATCTCTTCGACAACCGTCAGCTCTCCCGATCGTTCGAGCACGTCCAGCACGCGGTACAGTCGGCCGTAGTTGAGCTGCCAGAACTCGTCGGTCAGTGCCTCGCACTCGGGTTTGAGCCGGTAACCGTGCTTTCCTTCGGGGCGATCGCGGACCAACGCGAGCACGGCGAAGCGCAGATTGCCGCCGTCGCCGGGCGCTCTGTGTCTCTTCGGCTGCACGGCAGCAAGGGAACCACGCGCGGAGGGAGCAGGTCAACGCGCGCGAGCGCTGCGCGACGTGATAGTGTTCCGGAACGGAATAGAAAGTGCGGCGAAAGTCCTGCGAGCGACGCAAGAGGGTGAGCATGAACGGCCGCCCATATCTGAGGTACGGCTTTCCAACGTCCTGGTGTACGCGGCCGACGAAGATTCGCCGTCCACCGGCGCATGCGATATGGCCAGGGTTCCTCCTCGCGGACGGGAAGCGGAGGGGAGACGATCGCTGCACGCGTGGCCATCGCGGCTGCGGCTTCCTGAGCTGGCGATGTTAGAATCGCTCGCGTGAGCAAGACCTACCGGCCTCACCTGCTTGGAATCGACGACGGCCCCTTCGTAAAGGTGCCGGGCGCCACGACTCCGATCGTCGCGGTGATGATGGAAGGCGCTGACCTGATCGAATCGGTGGCGCTGTCCAGCTTCACCATCGACGGCGACGGGGTATCGGAGTTCCTGGCCCGCTGGATAGCGGGTTTGCGGTCCGCGGAAGCGGTGCAGGCAGTTCTGTTGGGCGGTATCACCATCGCGGGGCTTGCGATCATCGACGTCAGCGCTCTTTCGCGGGAACTGGCCAAACCGGTTCTGGTGGTGAATCGCAAAGAGCCCACCAACCACCGTCTGGCAGAAGCGCTGGCCGCCGCCGGTCTGAACGACAGAGCGACCATCATCGAGCGTTGTCCTGAGGCCTTTCGTATGCCTTGCGGGCTCTTCGTCGCGTGTGCCGGTGTCGAAGACGTCGAGGCCGCACGCCTGGTCGAAGCCGCGCAGGCGAAGTCCTTGCTGCCCGAACCGTTGCGTGTTGCTCACTTGATCGCTCGCGCGGTGGCGCGCGGTGAGTCACGCGGCCGGCCGTGACCGGGGTGGTCGCAGGCTGGCGATCGTCGCCGCCCGCTACGGACGGGTGGCCGGCTGCGAAAGCGGTGCCAGCGCTTCTTCGCCGCTACGCAGGAACCAGCGTTCGAGCACCACGCGGCGCGAAAACCACTCCGATGCCATCAGTGCCGCCGCCACGGCGCGGCGCAGCGACGCCGGCGCCAGCGCCGCCGGATCCGGGCCGGCGCACGCGGCCGCGCCGAAACGTCGATCGAGCGCTTCGCCATAACCGCATAGATCCGACGCGAGCGTCGAGCCGCGAGCGAGCGCGTCGCGGATCGCCTGCGCTGCGAGCATCCCGGATTCGACCGCGCAGCGGATTCCTTCGCCGCTGCGTTCGCAAGCCAGGCCGGCCGCGTCTCCGACCAGCACGAAGCCGTCGCCGAACCTGCGGCGCCGGCTGTCGCGGCAGGTCACGTAAGCGTGGCCGACCATGCGCGTCTCCGGCGCTCGCGCGATCCGGCGCATATCGATGAGCAAGCGTACGAAATCTTCTACGCGGCGACGCAACTGCGGCCCCGCGCGGTTGCCCGCGCCGGACGGCGAGTCCACGCGCACGCCGAGGCCGATGTTCACGAACGCGCCCTTGCGAAATGCCCAGCCGTAGCCGGTAAGGTCGCGGGTGAAATAGAGTTCGGGCACGCCGGCTTCCAACGCGCCGGCTGCGACGTCGCCATCGGCGACCGCAATCTCCACTTCCTCGGCCGCAATCACCGCAGCGTCGGGCTCGGCGCCGAGCGACCTGGCGACGGGGCAGAAGTGGCCGCCGGCGCCCACAAGCATGTCCGTCTCGAATCGGTCACCGACGATCCATCGCGCGCCGCGCCGTGCGACGGCGCCCACGCGCAGGCCCAGTGCCAGGCGAGCTCCACTGCGCTCGAGCAGATAGTGGTCGAACTCGCAGCGACGGATGCCGTAGCTCATCGGATCGGCGTAGCGGTGCAGGTGTGTTCGGTCGCCCATGCGCCCGAGGCGAAAACCCCGGACCGCCTCGAGCGTGCGGCCTTGCCGGTAGTCGGCCAGATCCAGCGCCAACTCCTCGACCACCGCGGGAGTGATCCAGCCGGCGCAGACTTTGTCGCGAGGGAAGCTCGCCTGGTCGGCGACTACGACGTCGAGACCGGCCCGCACCAGGGCAGTCGCGCAGGTCGAACCTGCCGGTCCGCCGCCCACCACCAGTACGTCGCAGCGCCGCATCGCGCGATCACTCCTGGCGGTAGATGTCGGCGCGGGTCGCCGCAACGGCGCCACTGGCCGGTCCGGCAAACAGCACCTGGAAGAGTTGCATCGACCCGAAACGGAATCCTGCGATCGAGCCGGCAAGGTACAGGCGCCAGGTGCGGACGAAACTCTCGTCGAACATCGCGCGAACTTGCGGAACCGCGCGCTCGTAGCGCTCCAGCCAGTGCTCGAGAGTGCGCGCGTAGTGGGTCCTCAGGTTCTCGACGTCCAGGACCGCGAAGCCGTTGGGTTCGAAGACCTCCATCATTTCGGCGAGCGACGGCGTATAGCCGTCAGGAAAGATTCGCCTGACGATCCACGCGTTGGTCGGCGCCGGACTCGGCCGTCCGATCGAATGCAGCAATCCGCGACCGTCGTTCTTCAGCACGCGGCGAATCACGCGCCCAAGCTCGCGATAGGAGCGCAATCCCACGTGCTCGAGCATACCGACCGACACGAACGCGTCGCAGCGGCCCGTGGCCGCGCGATAGTCATCCTCGACGAACTCGACCCGGTTGGCCAAACCGGCGCGCGCCGCACATTCGCGCGCGTACGCGACCTGTTCGCCCGAAAGGTTGAACGCCCGAACTCGCGCGCCGTAGCGCCCCGCCATGTGCAGCGCCAGCGCGCCCCAGCCGCAGCCAGCCTCGATGACCCGTTCCTGCGGCCTGAGCCGCAGCTTGCGGCAGACGAGATCGAGCTTGGCGAGTTGGGCCTCCTCCAGAGTGGCGTCCGGCGTCGGAAAGTAGGCGCAGGTGTAGACCATCCTCTCGTCGAGCCAGAGCCGGTAGAAGTCGTTGCCGAGGTCGTAGTGGTGATGAACGTTCCAGCGCGAGCGCGACGGGCTGATACGGCGCAGGTGCGCGCACACGCGGTCGATCGCAACGTGCACTCCGTGAGGCTTGGGGGTGGCTTCGTACAGCGCCGTCAGTGCCTCCGGCAGGTCCCCCTCCACATCCAGCGAGCCATCGGCGTAGCACTCCCCGAAGTAGAGCTGAGGGTGGATCAGCAGCCCGAGCAACGCACGACGCGAGTGCAGGCGAAGCTGGAACCGCTCGCCGGCGGCGTCGCTGGCGATCTCGCTGCCGTCCCACAAGAACAGCCGCACCGGCGCCGCGCCGAGGGCGCGCGAGAGAACGGATCCGAGCAAGCGATCGACAGATGTTGGATGGCCTGCGGTCGACGCGAGATGGTCGGCGCTCGAAACGAGCCGGTTGGCGGAAGGTCTGAGCCCTGCTTGCATGGCTGCCTCCGTCGACGCCGCCCACCCGCCCCTCCTCTCGCACTACCTTCGCGGCCGCTGCCGGATGTTACCAAGGCCCGGGTCGCCGGAAAAGATCGCCGCACCCCCGGCTGGCGCAACACCGCCGACTCAGGTCCGCGCCGATACTGATCTCAGCCTTGTCTTCCAACGTGTCGCTGCAAGGTCCTCCCTGCGACGCGGGGCTCTACGCCAGCACCGCGTCGATCAGCCGGACCAGTTCCGCTCCGACGCGCGCCGCTTCGACGCTGAACGAGTCCGAGATTCTGCTATCGGCTCCAACACGTCTCCAGAACTCCTGCGCGATGGTAGCCGCGCGCCGCGCTACATCGCGATGCGCCGGCGGCGGAATCGGCAAGCGCAGCGGAACCGTCGTGACCTCGCCGGATGCAGAAGGGCGATAGTGCATCGGCAGCATGTCGTAGGCCGGCGCCAACGAGAGAGGGCGCTGTGGGGTCAGCGCGACACTGACGTTGGCGAAGTGCATGTCGGTGTTGCCGATCAAGCGGCCCATCCACCACAGGACTCGCAGTGAGTCAGCGTTCGATGCGCCCAGCCAGCCATCGGCCAAGAGACGGTCGGATGCGGACCACCAGTCGTCCAGATAGCCGTAGTAGGCGCTCTCCAACGCGTGGAGCGAGACGAAACCTCGGCGGCCACGCGCACCGACGCGATCGAAGCGCGTCACCTCGAGATAGCCTCGCTCTCCGCTCTCGAACCACGCGGTCTTCGACACCGCCAGGCCGTTCTCGCGCAAGACTTCGCCGGCCAGATGCTCACACAGCAGCAGATCGGTCCATCGAGTCCCAGTGGTGCTGCCCTGCGGCGGCGAGAACTTGACGAGTAGATGACGCAGCCCTTGCGATCCTTCCACGCTGACAGTGAACTTGGGCTGCTCGCCGCCGGCGGACGAACCGGGGAGCTCGCCAGCGATGGCGGCCGCAGCGAGCGCGTCGTAGCGCGTGGCACGATCGGACTCGGCCACGGCCTGCATCGGCTCCAGGCCGGCTCGCTCGAAGCGCTCGAGCGCAAGATCGCCGATGACGAAATCGCCAGGCAGGTCGGTGCCGAAACGTGTCAGCACTCGAAGAACGTCCTCGGCGCTCCAGCGTTGCAGATCCGGCGAGAGGCCGAGATCGCCGGCGTGGCGACGCGCAAAGGCGCGCCCGAGAAATCCCTGGGGCCTCAGATCATCGAGGAACCACGGCAGCCCGGGAAAGATTCCTGAGGCGTAGTCGCCGTGGAGCCACGACGCAGAAGGTGGCTCGGCCTGGTACCACCAGGAACGGGGCGCGAGCGCGTGAAGGCGCGCGGCAACGGCGGGTCTGCCCTGCTCGTCAATGCGATAGACCGGCCAGGAACGGCCGGCACCCGGAACCTCGCGCGTTGCGGCATAGACGGTCGCCCTGGCACGGCCCACGCGAACGATGGCGTCGCCGGCACCGGCGAACAGCCGCGACAGCGTGGGCTGGCTGACGCAGAGAGCGGCGAGGACCTGCCGGGCCGGGGTCGGTCCGTGCTCGCGGAGAAACTCGAGAAGGGCCTGCCGCATCCGCCCAGTATGAATGGATTATGAATGGATTCCAGAGTCACGCCGAGGCAAAATCCTCAGTCCTCAGGGTCATTCGGCTCGATTCCCCACTGTATGCTGAATCGATTCTTCGGCGAGGATCGGCCAAGTGTCAGTCTGGATGTTACAGCGGGGCGGCGGTAGGAGCGATGGAACAGCTTTCTATCGCTCAAGATCAACGGCACCATGAGCGATAGGAGGAGCCCCTATCGCTCATGGAATGGAACTGGCAACAGCCCGACTGGCCGCGGTTCTCGTGGTCCAAAGACCGGTTGGCGCGCGCTGAGGAGCGCTTTTTGCTGGGCGGTGGGGTGATCGTCGGTGCCGTGAGTCACCTGGACGCCGAGCGCCGCGATCGCCTGGCCGTGGACGCGATGGTCGAGGAAGCGGTAACGAGCGCCGAGATCGAAGGCGAAATCCTCAACCGCGACAGTGTGCAGTCGTCCATCCGCCGCCAGCTCGGGCTCGCGACCGACTCGCGGCGTGCTGCTCCCGCGGAGCGTGGAATCGCAGAGATGATGGTCGACCTCTATCGTAAGTTCGAAGTCCCGCTCGACGGTCAGACGCTGTGCGCGTGGCACGCGATGCTGATGCACGGGCGCCGCGATCTGAGCGACATCGGACACTACCGCACCCACGCCGAGTCGACGCGGGTGGTGTCGGGGAAGGTCTGCGATCCGCACGTCCACTTCGAGGCCCCGACATCGGCGCGGGTGCCTGAGGAGATGCGGGCCTTCCTGCAATGGTTCAACGAGACGTCGCCATCCGGTTCGCGGCCTCTGCCTGCTCTAACTCGCGCCGGAACTGCGCATCTGTACTTCGAATCCATTCATCCGTTCGAGGATGGCAACGGCCGCATCGGGCGCGCAATCTGCGAGAAGGCGCTGGCCCAGAGTCTCGGCATGCCGATGCTCACCGGACTCGCGGCAGCGATGCTTGCAAGACGCCGCTCGTACTACAACATGCTCGAAGCGAGCAACAAAGGCTGCGAAGTCACAGAATGGCTCGCGTGGTTCGCCGCAGTGGCGCTCGAAGCGCAGCAACGGACCCAGACGCACGTCGACTTTCTGATCGACAAGACCAGGCTACTCGATCGTCTTCGCGATGTGCTGAACGAGCGGCAGATGGCCGTCTTGCTGCGGACGCTTCGCGAGGGGCCTCGAGGATTCCAGGGAGGGCTCAGCGCCGGCAACTACGTGTCCATCGCGAAGACTTCGCCCGCGACCGCGAGACGCGACCTGGCGGATCTCGTAGGAAAGGGCGCGTTCACGCGGACCGGGGAGCGTCGCCACGCGCGTTACCACCTGATTATTCCGCTCCGTCCTGTCTCACCAGTGACGATCGATGAGACCGGAAACCTCGTCAGCACGACAAGGACGGACGAGTAGCGACTGCACGCCGTACCTGCCGCTGCGAGCGAGACCGCGCGCAGACGGTCTGCGGTTACAACAGCGACGCCGGAATCGGCACGACCTTGGCGCGCAGGTACTCGCCGAGCGTCTTGGCCTGAGGGTCGCTACGCAACGACGCCGCCACGCCGTCGCCGAGCAGACCCTTCACGACGAAGTTCAGCGCCAGCAGGTTGGGCAGCGCGAAGCGATCGACTTCCAGATCGCGCGTCTCGACCAGCAACTCTTTGAGCCGCGCAACGGTCAGAAAGCTTTCCAGCCAGAGATACGCCTCGCGCGTGCGCACCCACACGCCGACGTTGGCGTTGCCGCCCTTGTCGCCCGAGCGCGCGCCGCAGATCGTTCCGAGCGGCACCTCGCGCGTCGGCCCCGCGGGAATCGCTCCGCTCATCGCGGGCACCGGCGCCGGTTTGTCGAACACGGGCGGCGGTACTACCGCCGCAACGCTCGAACTCTTACCGTCGATCACGACGCGGTGGTCGATCGCGCTGGCCGAGACCAGTGCCGGCCAGTAGACGCCGAACTGGCTCGCATCCGATGGCAACGACGTCATCGTGAAGCCGGGATAGCTCGACAGCGCCATCTCGATGACCTTCCCCGAGAACGCGCGGCCGACCTTGCTCGGGTCGGGGTCTTTGGCGGCGATCGTCAGCAGCGCGTAGGCCTCTTCGTTGCTCGCCGGGTCGACGCGGTCGGTCCCTCGAAGAGTAGTAGCGGTTTCTGCGAACTGCTCGCGCCCGCCCACCAGTCTCCAGAACGCCTCTTCGGCAAGCCGCGCCTTCTTCTCGATGTCGAGCCCGGTGAGCACGAACGTCATGCTGTTGCGGAAGCCGCCGAGGTAGTTGATGCACACCTTGGTAGTGGGCGGCGGCGGCTCGCCGCGGATGCCGCTGACGCGCACGCGATCAGGCCCTTCCTGCGCGATCTTGATGGTGTCGAAGCGCGCGGTGACGTCAGGGTTGGGATACTGGTAGCCGGCGATCTCGTAGAGGAGCTGCGCGGTGACCGTGCCGACCGAGACGAGTCCGCCGCTGCCCTGGTGTTTGGTGATCACGAAGCTGCCGTCGGCGTACATTTCGGCGATCGGAAAACCGGGATGATACAGGTCTGGCACTTCTTCGAAGAACGAGTAGTTGCCGCCGGTGCACTGCGCGCCGCACTCGATGATGTGACCCGCCACGACGCCGGCGGC
>JACRCR010000207.1 GCA_016218925.1 Deltaproteobacteria bacterium
GTTATGCGCCAAGCCCACGCTCTCCTATACTGAAGGCATGAGTCCGACGATCTTCCGAGAAGCCGGGTATCGCTTCTTTTTCTTCTCCCGAGAAGAACCCCGATTGCATGTACACGTCCAGTGCGCCGATGGCGAGGCAAAGTTCTGGCTTGAGCCTGCGATAGAAGTGGCGCAGAATTCCGGACTGACTGACCGACAGTTGCGATCGATCCATGTTCTGGTGGAGGTGCATGCGCATGAAATCCGCACCGCTTGGGCAAAGCACTTCGGTGGCTGAGGTCACTAACGTTTCGAAGCACGGGTTCTGGCTGTTGCTTGAGTCCGAGGAGTTGTTCGTTCCGTTCGAACAGTTCCCGTGGTTTCGCAACGCGTCGATCGCGTCGCTCACGAACGTCGAATGGCCGTCTCCGCATCATCTCTACTGGCCGGAGCTCGACGTGGATCTGGCGGTAGACTCGATCCGCGATCCGGAAGCGTTCCCGCTCATTTCCCGTGTTGGCACATAACGAATCACTCCAGCCGACGCCGCTTCGCGGCGCGGCTGACTTCAATCGTTAGGCAGCAGAAACGGGGGCTAGCAAGTGTTTGTCTCAGCTATCGAGTTGGCGAGTGGGTTCACGAGACCGATACACTCCATTGCGCGATTCTACGGATCCACCTCGATAGTTCCGGGGGCCGCCACTCTATTCTTCGTTAACCCTGATGGCTGGGCTATCACTTGTGGGCACGTTGCGCGCCAGCTTCTCGCGGCCGACCACATGATTGCGGCATTCGAAGCTTTCAAGCTTGAGAGATCGGCGCTTACCTCTCACAAGAAGCGCGGCGCCGCTCTTCGCAAGCTTGAAACTCGCTACGGATACAACGTTGAGGCGGTGGTCGAACTGTATAGTCTCTTCGTCGGGTGCATTGAGGGGCCTCTCAACGCCGAGGTGATGCTGCACCCGGACCTCGACATGGCGTTGGTGAAATTCCACGGCTTTACACGACTTCTCTGCACGGCATTCCCAGTCTTCGCGTCTGATGGTACCCAGCTGAAGCAGGGCCGGTTCCTGTGCCGACTTGGCTATCCATTCCCGGAGTTCAACAACTACGAGCACGACCCTGTATCCGATCGCATCCGTTGGACGGCAACTGGAAGACAAGCGACTCCTCGATTTCCTATCGAAGGCATGGTGACCCGGCAGCTACTCAACGGAGCAGGAGCGATTGTCGGCTTCGAGCTAAGCACACCGGGACTCAGGGGGCAGAGCGGAGGTCCAGCCTTCGACAGCGAGGGGCGGGTGTGGGGCCTACAAGCAGCAACGGCACACCTCGATTTGGATTTTGATGTTGATGCTGAGGTTCAGCGTGGCCGGAACAGAAAGCGGATCACGGCGAATTCGTTCCTTCACGTCGGCCACTGCCTAGAGGTGGAGGTTATCAAACGGTTCATGCGTGAGAAAGGAGTGTCCTTCCGAGAGGGATAGCCCGGTGCCTATCAATTCACTCAACCGGACGGCCACGGAAGGTCGTCGTCTCCGGCGCGGCAATCTCGCAGCCGCCGGTTACTTCAGACGTTCGGCAAGGCAGAGGTCATGATACTAACCGTCTCCATCGAAACCGCCACTCTTCTGGTACAAGTCGCATTTCTCGTGGGTGCCGTCACAGACGCCCTGGCGATGCTACCGATGCTGTCGCGTCGAATTGGCGTAGCGCTGTTCGGTGGTGATTCGTCGCGCAATCCCGCTGAGTATCGTTACGCCATGGGGATCGCCGCATCGCTAGTGGCTGGCTGGACGTTGCTCCTCCTGTGGGGCGCCGCGAGTCCAATCGAAAGACGGCACGTGCTTCTACTAACCGTCTTTCCGGTCGTAACAGGGATCGTCATCGCGACGGCAGTTGCCGCCCGCCGTCGTGTCGTTATTCTTTCTCGTGTAATCCCGCTCTGGATACATCTCGGTGTCGTGAGCTGCTTGTACATTATCGCGTACGTGCTCTCGATTCCTTTCGCAACGTGAACCGGGGCAACAACGCGCCCTGGGGGACGTTCGGACGACTTGGACGAGCTCGAGACATGCCATTTTCACAGTGAACAACGGAATGCCGAACAAAACGCTCGAGCGGACCGGCTTGGGCCGAGGCGGTTCATGCGATCGCCATGCGCGGCCGCTCAGCGATGGCGTTAGCCACTGGAGGGTGCGTGGAGCACAATACGCCCGACACCATCGGGAGGTCGATTCTATGAGCCTATCAGTCATCGTCGTCGATCCTGAGATCCAGAGCGGAGCACCGGTTTTTGCGGGAACACGGGTGCCCGTGAAGAACCTTTTTGACTACTTGGAGGCCGGAGACCCTCTTGAGGTGTTTCTCGAAGAATTTCCCTCCGTGACAAGAGACATGGCCATCTCCGCTCTGGAAGAAGCTAGGTCCGCTCTTCTTCACGATGCGCATCCTGCTTGATGAGTCGCTTCCCAAGGCGCTTCGAACGCGACTCCGGGGACACGACGTCGCGACTGTCGTTGGTTGCGGCTGGTCCGGAGTCAGGAACGGCGAGTTGCTCGCCCTTGCGGCCACCCGATTCGAAGCCTTCCTGACCGCCGACCAGAACCTCGAGTACCAGCAGAACCTATCGGCGCTACCTCTGGCAGTCTTCGTGCTCATGGCGCTCAACAATCGAATCGAGTCGATCGATCCGCTGGTTCCCGAACTGCTCGCGGCTCTTCAGGACTTTACTCCACGAAGCCTGCGGAGAATCGGTGGCTAACGTGTCACCCATGTTCCCGGAACGTACCCACTGTTCGATACGGCTTCGGTCGAGCAGACTGTCGCGCGACTATGACCGGACCGGCATTTGCGACACCGCGGTGCGCGACCGTCTCGCCCCGGCCGGTCATGGCAATCGTTATGCACTTTGCGAGCGTATGGCGACATCGGTAGTGCATAGTGACCCGGGTCTTCTCGGTGGAACACTGCTCTTTGTCGTGAGTCCCACTTCGCAACCTCATCGACTGTTTCGAGCGCGGATACAGTCTCGAGGAATTTCTAGACGAGTTTCCGAGCGTGTCCCGAGAGCAGGCGGTTTCTGCGCTGGAGGCAGCGCACGAGGTTCTGGCTAACAGTGCGCGTTCTGCTGGATGAACAGCTTCCGCGTCACTTGGCGCGCGAGATCGTAGGCCACGACGTCTCGACCGTGCAACGCGAGGGCTGGGCCGGGCTGAGTAACGGGGTGTTGTTACGGGCGGTCGCTGAGCGCGGTTTCGATGCGTTCGTAACCGCGGACCAGAATCTTCAGTTTCAGCAGAATCTCCAATCGACCGTGCTTCGTATCGTCGTGCTCTGCGGACGAGCAACGCTATCGAGGATCTTTGCCCTCTTGTTCCGGAACTTCTGCGTGCACTCGAAGAGACTCTGCCAGAAGAGCTTCGCCGTGTTCGTGCACAACAGGTTGCCGCCGACGTCCCTGCCTCCGGGCCTTCGGCCCTCCGGCCGGGTCGCGGCTGAACCTGAGAGTTCGGCGGATCGAACGTGACCCATGTCGAGGCGGAAACGAAAACTGACGCCGCAGCAGAAATCGGAGAAGAAAGGGCGCCAGCGGGAATACATGACGATCTCCATCGACGGGAAGCAAGAGCGCGTGAAGCGCTCGCCGATGATCGAAGGAATGTCTGTCGAGGACTTCATCCGCGCCAACGCTGATCCGATCTGGCTCCACGAGAACGAGCTGTGGGAGTACATGGACACCGACCGAGACGAAGGGGAGGAGACGAGTGACGCCGACGGAGAGCCTGACAGTGGGAATGCAGGCGACCGCGGTGATCTAGACCGTTCGCGCAGGCCGGTCGTTCTTTCCAGCATCGTCGGTGTTCGCGGCGGTCGTCACCGCGGCGACTGATTCCCGGCGCTCGGCGGCGCCCAGCTCTGCCCAATGAGTGGCCCATGGACACCTCCCTACAACGTAGGTATGGTGTCAGGGCACGCGCAAGCTTCGGGTCGAATGGGATCCGGCCAAGGACGCCGCCAACCGCCGGTCTCATGGTGTTTCGTTTGCGGAAGCACAAGCCGTGTTTAGCGACGAATTTGCTCGATTTACGCACGATCCCGATCATTCGGACGACGAGGATCGCTTTGTCTTGCTCGGGTTCAGTTCGGCGCTTCGCGTTCTCGTGGGCTGTCACTGCTACCGAACGAACGATGACACGATCCGAATCATCTCGGCACGGAGAGCAACTCGCAACGAGCGGCGGCAATACGGCCAAGGATGGACAACATGAGAAAGGAGTACGACTTCTCGGAGGCAAAGCCGAATCCGTACGCAAAGCGCCTGAAGCGTCAGGTCACAATTCGCTTGGATACGCGTACGATCGAGTATTGCCAGACCCTGGCACGGGACATTGAGATTCCGTACCAGACCTTGATCAATTTGTACCTCCGCGAGTGCGCGGCCACGCGAAAGAAGTTGGCGTTACGCTGGAAGCCGGCAGCCTAGGCCGAACATCGCGTTGCACCAGACGCCAGCCAAGAGACGTCCTGGTGGTTTGGAGCGCCGCGGTTGGGCCGACGCTGGTGAACGTGGACGTGGCATGACCTTAACCGATCGATCGCACCTGGTGCTGTAAGTATGGCGACTGGCGAGCCAAGAATATGCAGGTCGTAGCGTTGGGCGCTGGAGAGATGGGCCGATGGGCAGCCCAAGCAGTGCTTCTGGACAAGCGGGTCGAGCAAGTCGTGCTCGCCGACCTGGACGGCGAGGCGGCCGAGCAAGTGGCGGCGGGGCTCGGGAGCCGGGCGCGGCCGGCTCAGGTAGATGTACGCGATGCGGCAAAGCTGCGCGCGCTCCTTGAATCAGCCGATGTGGTCATGAACACGGTCGGTCCATTCTACCGCTTCGGGGTTCCGATTCTTCGCGCGGCCATTGAGGCACGTTGCACCTACCTCGACATCTGCGACGACTGGGAGCCCACCCTTGAAATGCTGTCGTTGGATGCCGAAGCCCGGAAGGCCGGCGTCACGGCCGTCATCGGGCTGGGCGCGAGCCCGGGGCTGTCGAATCTCCTCGCGGTCAAGGCGCTGCGTGCTCTCGATCGCATCGAGAGTATCTTCACAGTCTGGTCGCTGGACGGTGCGGTATCCGAACCAGCGCCGAGTGGCGTACCGACGAGGCGACGTGGTGGCCCGAGTGCAGCAATGGTGCACGGGGTTCATCAGATGACCGGCCATATTCGCTCGGTCGAAGACGGACGCGAGCAGCCCCGACGTCCACTGCGAAGATTCGCCATCGATTACCCAGGGCTTGGGCGCAGACACGTCTGGAGCATCGGCCATCCGGAATCGGTGACGCTGCCACGCGTGTTTCCTCAGCTTCGTTGCAGCACCAATGCAATGTTCTCCGCCCCTTCGACCATCCGACTACTGAGGGCGCTGATGCTGTTGGTCGACCTCCGCCTGGCATCGGAGGAACGGGTCGCTGCGTGGATCGAGCGCATAGAGCGATCGCGTCCGGTCACCACGCCGCTGTCGTGGGTGGGCAAGGGCGCACCGTCCCCTATTCAGCTCCCGCCGCTCTTCGCATTGGCGGTAGGAAGAAGAAACGGGCAACCGGCCTGCGCAGCCGTCGCCCTGACCGCTGCGCCGCCCGGGGGAATGGGTGCGATCACTGGGATCCCTCTTGCGCTCGGCGTTTCTCTGGTAGCCGACGGAGCCCTTGACCGGGCGGGCGTTTTCGCGCCAGAGGCGATTGTCGAACCCGATGCCTTGCTCGCAAAGCTGTTACCCTTCTGCGAGCCGCAGGTCAGAAATCCCGATGATCTCGCGCTGATGACTACCTCGTGGCAGGACACGCAGTTGGCGGACGCCCTCCAGCGAGTCTGGGCTCAGCTACCAGCAGCCGAACAGAGCGTTTCACCCGGCGCGCAAGAGAACGCGCGCGGGTGAAGGCGAGCGTTCGGCTGCAAGAACACGACAATGAAGCACATCGATTTTCGGATCGGGACCGAGTTCTACACCTGTGCCGGCAAGTGGCGCTACACAGACGTCGGTACCCGGGTCATCGTTGCGATCCGCATCGACGACCAGGAGCCGCGCGACCTGGTCGGTCCGCCGTACTCCGTGGCCGAGAATGTCTTCGACGAGTACGATATCGATGGATGTTCGGCGGATCCCGTAGAGTTCGAACGCCGGCCAATGCCAAACGGACGCGTTGAGCTGAAGCCTGAGAAACGGCGCGGGCCACGCTGAGGCGTTGACCCGCGCAGCGAGAGCGTTTGGCACAGGTACGGTGAAAGCCTTTGGTGTACGTGCGAGGTCGGCGCCGCTTGTGATGCCGGCCGGATGCGCACCGGTGTATCGGTTCGACCTTCCCCAAGAATCTGGCCGATATCGTGCAGGACTCCTGCTCTGGGGCGTGAGGCTCGCCCTCCGCGTCATCGGGGTCACCCGGCCGAGGCGCTGCGCCGCCCGCTCGTACCGAACCGTGCCGTCTGATATGCGCGGATCCTGCGCGGCCATCGGCGCTCGTTGCCCACGCGAGCCGCCGCCACGGCGGCCGACAAAAGGGGAGGACGTATGCTGCTCACCGGGAAGATCGCGTTGGTCACGGGCGCTGCGCGCGGCATCGGCCGCGTCACCGCGCTGGCGCTGGCCGAGGCCGGCGCCGATGTGGCGGTGGCGGACGTGCTGCCCGACGTGGAAGAGACCGCAGAGCGCATTCGCAACAGTGGCCGGCGCGGCGCCGCGGCCGTTTTCGACGTCGCCGACGCCGATCGGGTGCGCGACGGCGTGGCAAGGCTGCGCGCGGCGCTCGGCGATTTCGACGTGCTGGTGAGCGGCGCCGCGATCGTCACCAACATCGCTCCGCTGACCAAGATGAGCGCGCAGAACTGGCAGCGTGAGCTGGCGGTCAACCTGACCGGCGCCTTCAACATGATCCAGTCCGTCATTGGTCCGATGATCGAGCGGGGCTGGGGGCGCATCATCGTCATCTCCTCGGGCGCTGCCCGCGGCGGGCTGCACCATCAGGCCGCCTACGCGGCGAGCAAGGCGGGCCTGATCGGATTGGTGCAGACCGTCACCCTGGAACACGCGCGGCACGGCATAGCCTGCAACGCCATTCTGCCCGGACTGATCGAGACCGAACTGGTACGGATGATGCCCGCCGAAATTCGCGCCGCCTCGACCGCAAGCACTCCCGCGCGGAGGCTCGGGCGCATGGAAGAAGTGGCGAGCCTGATTGCCTTCCTGGCTTCCGACAACGCCGGGTTCATCAATGGCGCCGAGATCGACATCGACGGCGGCATGCGCCTGAACACCGGATCGCTCGGCAGCCGCAAGGAAGTCCGCGACCGGCCCGAAGGATCGTGAAGTGAACCTTCGGCCAAGGAGGTGCATGGCATGACCGAACGGCGCACGCAGTCGCGCATCCCGCTGCAACCCGTCTACGTGCCGGCCGACCTCGCCGCATTCGATCACGCCGCCAAGCTCGGCGAGCCGGGTGCTTATCCCTACACGCGCGGCAACCGCGCCCATGGGCCCGGCGGCGCCGGCTGGATCCAGCGCGAACTCTCCGGCGAGGGCGATGCCAAGCGCTCCAACGAACAGCTCAAGTATCTGCTCGAGCGCGGCCAGACCGGACTCGACGTGATCGGCGACACGCCGACGATGGGGTTGCTCGATCCCGATCACCCGCTTGCCGTACACGCGATCGGCACCCAGGGCGTGTCGCTGTGCTGCCTGAGCGATTACCGCGACCTCTACGAGGGCCTGCCGCTCGAGCGCATCACGATGTCGCACTCGCTTCCCGCGGTGTTTGCGGTCGCGGCGCTGCACTGCGTGGCGCGCGAGCGCGGCCTGGCGCCGGCGGTGCTGCGCGGCTCGGTGATCCAGGCGCCGTACTACTGCGAGGATTGCAGCTACGCGGTCCACATGCCGTTCAAGCTGCGCGTGCGGATGGCGGCCGACACCATCGCGTTCTGCGCCGCCGAGATGCCGAAGTTTCACGCGTTCATCGAAGACACCTACTTCATCAGCGAGAGCGGGCTGGATTCGATCGAAGAGATGGCGCTCGGGTTCGTCGAGCTTCGCGGCCTGGTGCGCGAGCTGCTGCGGCGCGGCGTCCCGATCGACCGCTTTGCGCCGCGCATCGCGATTCTGCTCAACTGCCGGATGGATTTCTTCGAAGAGGTGGCCAAGATCCGCGCGACGCGCCGGCTGTTTGCGCGCATGATGCGCGAAGAGTTCGGCGCCACCGATCCGCGCTCGTGGGCGGTGAACATTGCGGCGCATACCTCCGGACTCACCCTCACCGCGCAGCAGCCGGCCAACAACATCGTGCGGGGGGCGATCCAGGCACTGGCGCTGGCGTGCGCCGGCGTCCAGGCGATCGAAGTCTCCACCTTCGACGAGGCGTTTCGCACCCCCAGCCCCGAGGCGCACCTGGTCGGGCTGCGTACCCAGCAGGTGATCCATCTCGAGTCCAACGTCGGCCAGGTGGCCGATCCGCTTGGCGGATCGTACTACCTCGAGACGCTCACCGACGATCTGGAACGACGCATCTCGGAAATGATCGAGTCGATCGAGGCCCGAGGCGACGCCGCGGAGCTGTCGGACTCGGGGTGGTTCCGCGGCTTGTTCCAGACCGCCATCGAGCGCCACGCGCGCGGGATCGCCGACGGCACGACCGCGAAGGTGGGCCTGAACGTGCATCGAGTTCCGGAAGCCGACGACGTGCTGCTGCGCGAGGTAGCCGAGCGCAAGATCGAGCCGGCGCGCGAACGCATCGCCTGGATGAAACAGTACCGCACCGGGCGCGCGCCCGAGCCGCTGCGAGAGGCGATGGCGGCGCTCGATGAGTGCGCGCGCGACGAGAACGCCAACCTGCTGCCTGCAATCATCGCCGCTACCGAGTCCGGTGCGACGATGGGCGAGATGTCCGGCACGCTGCGCCGTGCCTACGGCCACAGCGCCGATCCGTTCGGCTATCCGGACGCGCCGCTATGAGCTCTGCGACACGCGAGGCGAAGAACATTCGTGTGCTGATCGCGATGCTCGGGCTGGACCAGCACGAAGTCGGTGCCGTAGCCGTGACGGGTCTGCTGCGCGATGCCGGCATGGAAGTGGTGTACGCCGGACGCTTCAACCTGCCGCGCGCAGTCGTGAAGGCCGCACTCGAAGAAGGCGTGGACGTCATCGGGCTGAGCTGCCATTCGTGGGAGTATCTCTACTACCTCGATGAACTGCTGGCACTGCTGCGCGAACACGACCTCGACGTTCCGGTAATCGTCGGCGGTTCGGTCGTCACAACCGGCGATGCACAAGCATTGCTCGCCAAGGGCGTTCGCGCGGCGTTCGGGCCTACCGCCACACCCGCCGAGATAATCGCCGCGGTGCAGGAACTGGCCGGCGCCGCGACGCAGCCGCGCGCCCGGAGCACCGCACCCGCGCCGTAGGAAGATCGAGGACAAGCAGAATGATTCGAACGACCGTCGTCGGTAGCTGGCCGATCCCACCGCACCTGAAGCCGCAACTGACCGCCTACTATCGAGGCGACGTCAGCGATGAGGATGCTCGTCCGGTACTGCAAGCGGCGGCTCGCATCGCGATGGACGAGCAGCGCGAGTGCAGCCTGGACCAGATCATGGGCGGAGAGGTCTTCGCACCCGATTTCGTCCATCACGTGCCGCCGCGGCTGGACGGCCTGCGCTGCATCAAGCCGCGCGATCACCGCGCAGGCTACGAAGGCGTGGCCGTGTACGCCATCGAAGGCGACCTCACCGCGCCGCGCGGCACCGGCCACGCGCTCGCCTATCGGCGGGAGAAGGAAATCGAGCCGTCGCTCGACAAGGCAGCGGTGCCTTCACCGCTCACGATGTCGATCCCGTTCTTCACCGATCCGCGCCGCGACGAGCAGATGCCCAACCTCGCGGCGCTGGTCGAGGCCGAAGTCCTGGACATGGCGGCGGCCGGCGCCGCCGAAATCCAACTCGACGCGCCGGCCGAGGCGGTGGCGCTAATTCTGGGCGCCGAGGCACCCGAGGCGATCCTGCCCTGGTTGCTGTTTCCGTTCCGCTACGTAACCGGCGTTTGCCGCACCATCCACTTCTGCCTCGGCGACATGGGCAAGAGGCCGTTCACCCAGCAACAACACCTCCACGCGCTCGTTCCCATACTCCAGCAGATGGAGGGAAGCGTGGACCGCGTCCATCTGGAGTGTTCGTACGCCGGTCAGTGGGAGGAGCGCGCGTTGTTGGGCGAGATCCCCGAATCGATCGAAATCATCGCCGGAATCGCCGACGTCAAAGGCGCGCTGCAATCGGCCGAAGACTTGCGGGCGAAAATCGACGCCCTGCTGGGATTCGTGAAACCCGAGCGACTGCTCGTGTCTTCCTCGTGCGGTTGCGGACGTTGTACGCCGGAGCAAGCCGCACAGTTGATGCGCGCTCTGGTCACCGCGGCCCGCGGCGTCTGAACAGCCCGCTCAGACGCCGCGCACCGTTGCCACTTCAAAGCGTCGAAATCACGCCGCTACGTTCGGCAACCCGGCCAGAGCCATGGCCACTTCCTCCGCCGGGTACTCGTAGTCGCGCAGTTTGCCGGCGAAGTAGTCCGTGTAGGCCTGCATGTCGAAATGCCCGTGGCCGCACAGGTTGAACAGGATCGCCCGGCTCTTGCCTTCCTCCTTGCACTTGAGCGCCTCGCGAATCGCGATCGCCAGCGCGTGTGAAGGCTCGGGCGCCGGAATGATCCCTTCGGCGCGAGCGAACTGCACCGCCGCCTGGAAGATCTCGAGTTGCGGGACCGCCACCGGTTCGACTTCACCCAGATGGACCAGGTGCGACACCAGCGGCCCCATGCCGTGATACCGCAGACCGCCGGCGTGAATCCCCGGCGGAATGAACGTGCTGCCGAGAGTGTGCATCTTGACCAGCGGCGTCAGGTGTCCCGTGTCGCCGAAATCGTAGGTCAGCTTGCCTTTGGTGAGCGAGGGACACGCCGCCGGCTCAACCGCGATGACGCGCGCCTCTTTGCTCTCGCCCCGGAGCTTGCTGCCGATGAACGGAAACGCGATCCCGGCGAAGTTCGATCCGCCGCCGGTGCACGCGACGATGATGTCGGGCCAGTCTCCTGCCAGCTTGAACTTCTGCATCGTCTCGATACCGACGATGGTCTGGTGCATCAGCACATGGTTGAGCACGCTGCCGAGCGCGTACTTGGTGTTCGGATCCTGCACGGCCAGTTCGACCGCTTCGGAAATCGCGATGCCGAGCGAACCGTTGCACTTGGGATCCTTCGCCAGGATTGCGCGGCCGCACTCGGTTTCGTTGCTCGGGCTGGCCGAAACCTGGGCGCCGAACATCTCCATCATGGCCTTGCGGTACGGCTTCTGCTCGTAGCTGACCTTGACCATGAAGACTTTGCAGTCGATGCCGAAGAACTGGCACGCCATCGCCAGAGCCGAGCCCCACTGGCCGGCGCCGGTTTCGGTGGTGATACGCTTGACACCTTCGACCTTGTTGTAATAGGCCTGCGGCACCGAGGTGTTGGATTTGTGCGAGCCCGAGGGGCTGGACCCTTCGTAGTTGTAGTAGATGCGCGCCGGGGTGCCGAGAGCCTTCTCGAGGCGGTGGGCACGATACAACGGGCTTGGACGCCACAACCGGTAGATGTCGATGACTTCTCCGGGGATGTCGATGTCGCGCTTGGTGGATACCTCTTGCTCGATGAGGCCCATCGGAAACAGGGGAGCGAGATCGGCGGGTCCAATAGGTTGTTGTGTGCCCGGGTGGAGCACGGCCGGAAGCGGCTGCGGAAGATCGGCCTGAATGTTGTACCAGGTCGTCGGGATGTCCTTCTCCGCCAGGAGATACTTGGTCGGTTGATCAGCCATCTGAATTCTCCTTCTCGTACGAACGAATCAGTGTGACGCGAGGGGTATCTAAAACTTCCATCAATGATGCAAGCGGCCCGCCCGGAGACCGCGATACGTAAAGGAAAAGGAGGGCTATGCCAATGGGACTGATGCGAGCGATGCGACGAGGGCTGTTCTTGGTGGCGCTGGCGCCGACGCTGGCCGCTGCTCAACTGCCTGCGGTGAATCTCGGGTTCACCAGCTTCTTCGACGGGGGGCCGCCCGCCGGTCCCGGGTTCTATTTCCAGGAGTACATCGAATACTACACATCGGGAACGCTGAAGGATCAGCAGAACCACGACACGCCGCTGATCGACGACCTCAACGTCTGGGTCAGCCTCAACCAGCTCATCTACCAGTCCGACCAGGAATTGCTGCTCGGAGGCAAGTGGGGCGTAGACGTCATCATCCCTCTGGTCTCTCTCGAGGTGAACCCGGGCGCCGGCTCGCCGATCAACACCGATCATCAGGGATTGGGCGACGTCCTCATCGGCCCATACCTGCAATGGGGTCCGATCATGGGCGAAAAGGGTCCGATCTTCATGCACCGGATCGAGTTCCAGAACATGATCCCCACCGGGAAGTACGACAACGACAAGATCCTGACCCCCGGCTCGAACTTCTACTCGCTCGATCCCTACTGGGCGGCCACCGTGTTCCTCGGACCCAAGGTCGAGGCGAGCTGGCGCCTGCACTA